>JACZVL010000192.1 GCA_022572685.1 Pseudomonadota bacterium | reverse complement strand
TCACGGTGTAGGCGCCGATGAGCAGCTTGCCGGTTTCGAAGCGCTCCAATCCGTAAGCGCCGATGTCGACGTCCATGTCCTGGCCGAGGATCTGCTGCGCGAGCGTCAGGCCGACCGCCGGGGCCAGCTTGAAGCCGTGGCCCGAGAATCCGAACGCAAGCGTCAAGCCGTCGACCCCCGGCGCCGGGCCGAGCACCGGGTTCCAGTCCGGGGTGATGTCGTAGGGCCCGACCCAGTTCGCGGTCGGCGCGGCATCGGCGAAGCTCGGCATACGACGGGCGAGCTGCCCGCCCTGGAGCAGCATGAAGTCCTCGGCCAGGTTCACGTCGATGGCCTCCGGATCCGCGATGGGATCGCCGTGATCGCCGGTGCCGACCAGCACCACCCCGCCGCGGACCGGGCCGACGGGAGAGCCATTGGTTCCGCGGACCCACGCCTTTCGCCAGTTTCGTCTCTAGTTGAAATCCTGACTGATGATTTTCTCGGGAGTCATGACGATCAGGACGGTTCGCCCCCGGTCGCGGGACATTTCCTGGTAGCGGCGCGTGTCCTCGTCACTGTCATGGTACCGACGGGTAATGCGCCAGATTATCTCTTCCCGCCACGGACTTTCGGCCTCGATCAGCTCCGCGCTGCCGTGAATCATGACCGCCCGGGTGTCGGGATGGCCGCCATCGACACAAAGACTGATGCGCGGATCGCGCCGCAGATTGCGGTACTTGGCGGTTGCGGCGAGGACGCCGATGTAAATGCGTCCCTCCTCGTACAAATACCAGACCGGGCTGAGCTGCGGCGGCCCGTCGCGCCGATTGGTGCCGACGATGGCGTGCCGGGGAGCCTCCAGGAATTCCTCGACTTGCGCCTGCGTCATGGCGGGTATCACGGGTGCCATATCAAGTCCCTCCAGCGCGATATCCGGTCGGACTCGATCCGAGCCCGGTTCCATCATACCAGATCGCGCCCTGTCGGTTCGCCGCCAGTGGGGGTCGGATGCGCGCTACGCGGGGTTCGTGAAGGCTTCTATCGTGCGCGCGCATCGACACCCGGGACGGGCGCGAGGAGATTCAACCATGGCCATGCCGACCCACGTCAAGACCCTGATCATAGGGGCCGGGATTCACGGCCTCTCCACCGCCTGGCACCTGGCCGAGAAGCTCAAGGCCCAGGGCAAGGGCGGCGGCCAGGATATCCTGGTCATCGACAAGACCGCGATCGCGGCCGGCGCCAGCGGCATCGCCTGCGGGGTAGTGCGCAACAACTACTATCAGCCGGCGATGCGCGAGCTGATGGCCCTCTGCGTCGAGGTCTGGGAGAGCGATCCCGAGGCGTTCAGCTACCATCCGGTCGGCTACCTGCAGATCTCGCCCGAGGCGATGCGCGAAGACGTGGCCACCATCCACGCCCAGCAGCAGGCGATCGGCTACGACTCCGCCTTCATCGAGGGCGCGGCCGAGTCCACGGCCTACATGAAGAACCTGTTCCATGACTGGCAGGCGCGCGGCATCACCTCGGTGCTGCACGAGAAGAAGGGCGGCTACGCCAACAACACCGCCTCCATGTACGGCCTCGCCACCAAGGCCGAGAACCTGGGCGTACGCATCCTCACCGGGGTCAAGGTGACCGGCTTTAGGACCGGCCACAGCTCCGACGCCGTGACCGCGGTGGAGACCGACCGGGGCGTGATCGAATGCGAACAGGTGGTGGTCGGGGTCGGGCCATGGATCAACCAGGTCTGGAACATGCTGGAGTTGCCCAAGACCGTGACCATCAAGGACGCGCGTGGGCGACTTCATCACGACATCCCGATGTGGACCTACATGGCGCTCGAGGAGGGCACGCTCGGCGTCGATCCCAACTTCCTCAAGACCAACGACGGCGCGATGCCGCCGGTGATCCACCTCGACACCGACGCGCCGCTGCACTCCGACGTGGACGGCGCCCTGATTACCGAGGAGATGTGGGGCATCTACTACAAGCCGGACTTCAACTTCGGCGGCATTCAGGGCGGCGCCATGCCGGTCAAGGTCGAGGTCCCGGCGGACGAGGTGGCGATCGACCCCTATGGGCCGGAGTCGCCCGAGTTCGTGGTCGACGACAACTTCGCCCACATGTGGTGCTCGGCGCTGGCCTTCTGCCACCAGCGCTTCGAGGGCCAGATCGGGCACTACAAGAACCGCGAGCCCTCGGGGGGCCTGGGCTGCTTCACGCCCGACTCCTTCCCCGTCTTCGACCGCTTCCGCGAGAACGTCTTCGTCATCGCGGATTCGAACCACGGCTACAAGATGATCGGCGTGGGCAAGCTGGTGGCCGAGGAGCTGCTGGGCGGCACGAGCGCGCTCTTGGAACCCTTCCGCTTCTCGCGCTACGCCGAAGGCAAGCTGCACCCCACCAGCCACAGCCCCTTCCCGTGGAGCTAGGGGGACCATGGGCAACCATCTCACGCGGGCCGAGCTTCATGCCGGCCTTGCGCACATACTCGACTCGCCCCGGGACGACGGCGTACTGGAGGCCATCGTAATCCGGCCCGAGCCTGGTCTGCGCCAGGACCTGCAAAGTTGCGAGATCAGCCTGGCGGGCGGAACCCATGGCGATCGCTGGGCCAAGGGTTGCTGGAAGACCACCGAGGACGGGAAGCCTCACCCGGACGTTCAGATCTGCATCATGAACGCCCGCTGCATCGCGCTCCTTGCGCAAGAGCGCGAGCGCTGGGCGCTCGCCGGCGACAACCTCCTCATCGACCTCGATCTCCGCCCCGAAAACCTGCCGCCCGGCCAGCGGCTGCGTATCGGAACCGCCGTCATCGAAATCACCGCCGTCAAACACGCCGGCTGCGCCGGCTTTGCGGAACGCTACGGCCAGTCCGCCGTGGTCTTCGTCAACGCGCGCAAAGGCAGCGCACTCCGCCTGCGCGGGGTTTATGCCAGGGTGGTCGAGGACGGCCGCGTCACGGCCGGCGATCGCGTGGTCAAAGTGACCTGAACAGCGGCCCTGGCCGTTACGCCACCCGCGCCGCCTCTTTCCGCCCGGGCAGGAGCAGGCTCGCGGCGGCCACGAGGGCGGCGGCGATGGCGAGCGCGATATAGAGCCAAACGAAGCCGTTGCCGCCGGCCGCGCCCGGTGAATACAGCCAGGCCACCAGCGGCACCGCGGCCGCGCTGATGCCCAGCGACAGCACGTATTTCACCGCGTAGATGCGCCCGCGCCACTCGGCCGCGCCGTAGTGCGCCACCATGGCGTCGTGCACCGGGATCTCGCCGAAGACGAGCGGCATGACCAGGAAGCCGAGCAGCAGCAGCGGCCAGCCGAAGGACTGGGCGAGCAGGACGAAAAGAATGAGCTGCCCGCCGGTCAGGGCCAGCATCAAGCCGCGCGGCGCCATGCGGTCCACGGCGCGTCCGGTCGCGAGTTGGGCGAAGGCGGAGATGGCGAAGATGCCGGCGGCCAACGTGCCCGCGAAGAGCGCGCCGCCGCCCCCGTCAGCACCCCCGCCGCCCAGCCCCTCGGCCAGCATCTTGGGCAGGGCCACGGTCATGACGCTGAACACCAGGCCGCCGAAGAGCGAGGCCAGCGCCACGAAGAGGAAGACCCGCCGGACCAGCGCCGGGCTGGCCGGACGCGCCGCCCGGGGCGCGGGCCGCGCGCCGCCCGCGGCCTGATTGCGGATCAGCAGCAGGAACGCCAATCCGGTCACGATCGCCAGCACACCCGGCACGGCGAAGGCCGCGCGCCAGCTCCACCAGGTGCCGAGCACGCCGGCGATGAGCGGGGCCGCCGCCACGCCCATGTTGCCCCAGACGCCGTTGACGCCCAGGGCCCGGCCGACCGCGCCCGCCTCCTCCACCACCATGGCGATGCCGACGGGATGATAGATCGAGGCGAAGAGGCCGATCACCATGAGCCCGCCCGCCAGCTCCCAGGGCGTGGAGGCCAAGCTGGTGAGCAGCGCCCCCGCGCCCAGCCCCAGGAACATGATCCCCAGCAGCCCCGGCTTGCTCCAGCGGTCGCCCAGCCAGCCGGCCGGCAGGGTGCCGGCGGCAAAAGCCACGAAGCCGGCCGTGGAGGGCAGCAGCAGCTCGCCGTAATCGCGCTGCAACTCGACCTCCAGCACCAGCACCACGGTGGGGTAGAGCAGCAGGAAGAGATGAGTGTAGGCGTGGCCCAGGTTGAGGAACAGGAAGCGCAGGCGTGCGGGCGGCATGCGCGATCCTATCAGGACCCGCGCGGCGCTTCATCCGCCTTGAGCTCGGCGAGCAGGAAATCGCGGAAGGCCTGGACGTTGGGGCGCTCGAAGTTGCGCGGCGGGGCGACCAGGTAGTAGGCGTTGTCGGCATCGAGGTCGATGTCGAAGGGCTTGATCAAGCGCCCGGCCGCCAGTTCCGCGCGAATCAGGTTCTCCTCGGCAAGCGCCACGCCCTGGCCATTGAGCACCGCCTGGTGCAGCATGCTGGAATCGTCGATCACCGGGCCGCGCCGGGGGGCGACATCGCGCACCCCCGCCAGCGCCAGCCACTGCGCCCACCCGATGTGGTCGCGGTCGTGCAACAGGGTGTGATGGCGCAGGTCGTCCGGCACCTTCAGGGCGGTCGGCCCCTCGCCCAGCGCCGGGCTGCAGACCGGGGTCAGGCCCGCGCGCATCAGATAGACCGCCTCGACGCCGGGCCAGGCGCCACCCCCCCAACGCACCGCCGCGTCGACCTCGTCGCGCGCGAAGTCGACCAAGTGAATCGAGTGCTGCAGGCGCAGCTCGATCTCCGGATGCGCGGACCAGAAGCGGCCCAGGCGCTGGGCCAGCCACTGGACCCCGAAGGACGGGGTCAGGCTGAGGGTCAGGGCGCCACCACCGACCCCGGCGCGTAGCTCCCCGGCCGCCTCGGCGATGGCGTCCAGCGCCTCGCCCACCGGCCCGAGCAGCCGCCGCCCCTCGGCGGTCAGCGCCAGCTTGCGGGTCATGCGCCGAAACAGGGTGACGCCCAGGTCCTGCTCCAGAAGTTTGACCTGATGGCTGACCGCCGCCTGGGTGACGAAGAGCTCCCCGGCGGCCTTGGTGAAGGACAGGTGGCGGGCCCCGGCCTCGAAGGCGCGGAGCGCGTTGAGCGGCGGCAATCGGCGAGCCAAAGCTTCTCCTATGAGTCAATTTTTCTAATCCATAATATGAAAATTAGTCGTTTGTCGTCAAGCCTGATCCTGAATATCTATGATGTAACACAAGGGATATTCGCGGCTCTGGTCAAACATACCGGCCGCTCATGGATAAGGAAACGATAGCATGACTATCTGGCTCGACGTGATCGCGCTGGCCGCCGGAGTCGCGGCCCCAACCAACCATCGGCCGGCCCGCCGGGCGCCCGCCAAGGCGCGCCGCGCCGGTCCGGCACGGCGCTTCGCCCGGGACATCCTGACCGATATCGGCGGCGCGGTGCCGCTGCGCGCCATCGCGGGCCTGCGCCGCTGGCGGCGGCGGCGCAAGGCGATCGCGGAGCTGGCTGCGCTCAACGACCACATGCTCCGGGACATCGGCGTCAGCCGGGGCGCGATCCGGGAGTTGGTGGACGCGAAACTGATCGAGCATGGACTGGAGGCGTACCGGCAGCGGCATCGACGCTTGGGTGTTCCGCTGTACGATGCGCAGGAGATTATCTGCGGGTCGCGGCAGTCGGTGTTAATGGCGTTGCATGATCCGGAGTCGACGGATCGGGTGTTGGCGCAAAGCGTTAAGCGGGAGTTTGCGCTGTCACAGGTTTTTTCTCGGGGCGTGGCGGATGCGCATTTTCGCGGGGACCTTCATTTGCATGGGGCGGGGCTGATCGATCGCGGGTATGCGGTGGCGCCATCGCTGGAGTTTATAAAATTATTTGGTATGGCGGTGCCGGGCGCGGGTACGTCGGCGTGTCCTCCGATGCGGGCGGACGATCTGGTGGCGCAGATGCTTGGGTTTCATTCGGCGCTTCAGCGTCATTTTTCAGGCCCCATATGTTGGCGGTCGGTGAATGTGTTTTTGGCCCCTTTCCTGCAGGATATGGAGGAGAACGATCTGCGGCAAATAGCGCAGATCCTGGTGTATGAATGCATGTATCGCGCGGCGACG
>JACZVL010000191.1 GCA_022572685.1 Pseudomonadota bacterium | reverse complement strand
AGCGCGACGAATTCGCGCTCTGGGTCGGGCGCGGCGGCCTCGGCGGGGCCGAAATCGCGGCCCTGGAAGCCCGGGTGCTGGCGGCGCCGGCCGCCGTCCGCGAGGCCCTGTTCGAGATCGAGGCGGGCGCGGTCCGTGCCTTGCGCGACCGCAAGGTGATCTTCCGGACCGAACGCCGCTAAACCGAACTAAAAACAGGGACAGTATACTATTTTCCACATACTATTTTCCACGCGGGCCGCATGCGAACGCACTTAAAATCCTGAGTGTCCGGCCCGAAATAGGTGCTTGATTTGAAACGGGAAATCCCGTGTCAACAGCACCACAATGTCACTCCCGCGAAAGCGGGAGTCCAGACGCTTGAATGGATTCCCGCTTTCGCGGGAATGACACGGGGCGGCCTGGAGTTTGATAAGCACCTGAAAACAAACAGTTCATTTCGGGCCGGACTCTGAGAGCATAGTATCCTGAGAGAATAGTATCCCGTCCCGGTTTTTGAGTTCCCGGCCCGAGCAGGCTTGCGTTGACCGACCGGGCCGCTATGATCCCGGCAGGTTCGTCACCCGGGCGGTTCGGGGCCCGGCAACGGAAACAAGATCGACCAAATTCATCCTCCAGGGCAAATCGGTGTTCTCGGGCATGACCGTTGAAGACGACCCCGAGGTCGGCCGCCTGTTCCTGGGCGGTCGATGCCAGGCACCATTCCCAAAATAGCACCGACGGGAGGCACCAAGCGCCATGCAGATGTCCGGCGAGTATCGGATCGAAGCGAGCCGGGATGCGGTCTGGGCCGCACTCAACGATCCGGAGGTCCTCAAGCAGGCGATCCCCGGCTGCGAGGAGATCGACAAGGTCTCCGACACCGAGTTCGCGGCCAAGGTCAAGGTCAAGGTCGGGCCGGTCTCGGCCAAGTTCAACGGCAACGTCACCCTCACGGACCTCGACCCGCCGAACGGCTACACCATCAGCGGCGAGGGCAAGGGTGGCCCCGCCGGCTTCGCCCGGGGCGGCGCCAAGGTGCGCCTGGAGGCCGACGGCGCGGCGACCATCCTGCACTACGAGGTCAACGCCCAGGTCGGCGGCAAGCTGGCCCAGATCGGCTCGCGCCTGATCGACGCCACGGCGAAAAAGATGGCGCGCGACTTTTTCGCCAAGTTCGCCGAAGTGGTCGGCGGCCCCGCGCCCGAGGAAGCGGTGACGGCCGCCGCCGAGGCCGCGCCCCCGCCGGCCACCGCCGGCGTGCGTCCGTTGTTCTGGGTGCTCGGCCTGATCGCCGTCGTGGTCATCCTGTTGGCGATCTTCGGGTAGAATCGATCCGGTCCCGGCCGGACACCGCGCCGGAATTCCTTGACCTGGGCACGGCGGCGCAACAAACTTGACGCGAGTTTTTTGGTGCGCCTTGGGGGCGGCGCCCGTTCCGGCGCCGCCCCGGCACCTCTCGATAAGAAAAACGTCTTCCGGTCTTCGGTTTAGCCGGAGGAGCTGACAGGGAGGATATCCATGCCAACGGTTTCGATGACCGTCAACGGCCGGTCGGCCGCGGGCGAGGTCGAGGGCCGCACGCTGCTGGTCGAGTTCCTGCGCGAGCATCTGCGGCTGACCGGCACGCACGTCGGCTGCGACACCAGCCAGTGCGGCGCCTGCGTCGTGCACGTCAACGGCAAGTCGGTGAAAAGCTGCACACTTCTGGCGGTCCAGGCCGAGGGCGCCGAGGTCACCACCATCGAGGGCCTGGCCCAAAACGGCGAGCTGCACCCCATGCAGGCCGCCTTCAAGGAGCACCACGGCCTGCAGTGCGGCTTCTGCACCCCGGGCATGGTGATGAGCGCGGTCGACCTGCTCAACACCAACGCCCATCCCAGCGAGACCGAGATCCGGGATTGGCTGGAGGGCAACATCTGCCGCTGCACCGGCTATCACAACATCGTCAAGGCCATCCAGGCCGTGGCGCAGGGTCAGGGGGGCTAGCGGTCATGACCGATACAGGCATTGGCGCCAGCGTCCGGCGCAAGGAAGACAACCGTTTCCTGACCGGCAGGGGCCGCTACACCGACGACATCAACCGGACCGGGCAGGCTTACGCCTGCTTTCTGCGCTCGCCGCACGCGCACGCCAAGATCGACGGCATCGACACGGGCGCGGCCAAGAACGCGCCCGGCGTGATCGCGGTACTCACCGGCGACGACGTCGCCGCGGACGGGCTCGGCGGCATCCCCTGTGGTTTCGCGCCGACCGGCGTCCAGGCGCCACACAACGCCCCGCCGCGCCCGGCGCTGGTGCAAGGCAAAGTGTGTTTCGTCGGCGACCTGGTCGCGATGGTGATTGCCGACGACCTCAATCAGGCGAAGGACGCGGCCGAGCTGATCCAGGTCGATTACCAGGAACTGCCGGCCAACGTCGATCCGGCCAAGGCGACCGACTCCTCGACGACGCGCATTCACGAAGCCGCCGAGAACAACCTCTATGCCGACTGGGGGTTGGGCGACAAGGAGGCCACGGACCAGGCTTTCGCCCAGGCGCATCATGTGACCAAGATCGACCTGATCAACAACCGGCAGATTCCGAACGCGATGGAGCCGCGCTGTTCGATCGGCGAGTACGACCAGGCCGACGAGAGCTACACGCTGTACACGACCACCCAGAACCCGCACGTCACGCGCCTCTTGCTGGCCGCTTACGTCCTGCAGATTCCGGAGCACAAGCTGCGCGTGGTGTCGGCCGACGTGGGCGGTGGCTTCGGTTCCAAGATTCCCCACTACCCGGAAGAGGCCCTGGTCACCTGGACCGCCAAGAAGGTCGGCCGGCCGGTCAAGTGGACGGCGGAGCGCTCCGAATCGTTCCTGTCCGACACCCACGGCCGCGATCACGTCACCCGCGCCGAGCTGGCGCTGGATGAAAACGGCAAGTTCCTCGCTTTGCGGGTCCATACCTCGGCGAGCCTGGGCGCCTATCTGTCGACCTTCGGGGCGATGAGCACCACCTACCTCTATGCGCCCGTGCTGTCGGGTCAGTATATCATTCCCGCCATCTACTGCGGCGTCACCATCGTGTTCACCAACACCGCGCCGATCGACGCCGAACGCGGCGCCGGCCGGCCGGAGGCGACCTACCTGGTGGAGCGCCTGGTCGAGAACGCGGCCCGCGAAACCGGCATCGACCGGATCGAGATTCGGCGCCGCAACTTCATCCCGGAGGATGCGTTCCCCTACCAGACGCCGGTGGTACTGGCGTACGACAGCGGCAACTACGCCCCGATTCTGGACAAGGCCTTGGAAATGGCGGACCGCGCCGGCTTCGAGACCCGCAACGCGGACGCCAAAAGCCGCGGCAAGCTGCGCGGCATCGGCTTCTGCACCTATATCGAGGCCTGCGGCATCGCGCCCTCGAACGTTGCCGGCGCCATCGGCGCGGGGATCGGGCTCTATGAAAGCGCCGAGGTTCGTTTCGCCGTCACCGGCGCGGTCACCGTCTTTACCGGCTCGCATCAGCACGGCCAAGGACACGAAACCACGTTCGCCCAAATCGTCGCCGACCGGCTGGGGGTCCCGTTCGACTCCGTCGATATCGTTCATGGCGATACGGCCCGGGTCCAATGGGGACACGGGACCTATGGCTCGCGCTCGCTGGCGGTCGGAGGATCGGCGATTGCCGTGGCCTGCGACAAAGCCATCGAAAAGGGCAAGAAGGTCGCGGCCCACCTGCTCGAGGCCTCGGTCACCGATATCGAGTTCAAGGACGGCAACTTCACCGTATCGGGAACCGACCAGAGCAAGTCTTTCGGCGAAATCATCGCCGCGGCCATGGTGCCGCACAACTTCCCGCTCGACGAGATGGAACCCGGCCTGGATCAACGGTCGTTCTACGATCCGAAGAATTTCACCTTTCCGGCCGGTTGCCACATCTGCGAGGTGGAGATCGATCCCGATACCGGGGTGGTCAAGATCGTCAATTGGACCGCCGTCGACGACTTCGGCAAGATCGTCAACCCGATGATCGTCGAGGGTCAGATCCACGGCGGCGTCGCCCACGGTATCGGCCAGGCACTGCTCGAGAACTGCGTCTACGATCCCGAGAGCGGGCAACTCCTTACCGGCTCGTACATGGACTACTGCATGCCGCGCGCCGACGACCTGCCGAACTTCAATCTCGGCTTTACCGAGACGCCCTGCCCGCACAATCCGTTGGGCGTCAAGGGCTGCGGCGAGGCCGGGGCGATCGCCGCTCCGCCGGCGCTGATCAACGCGGTCATCGACGCGATCGGCGTCGACATCGATATGCCGGCGACCCCGGAAAAAGTCTGGCGCGCGTTGCAATCGCGCCCGCAGGCCGCCGAGTAAGGGAGGACGCGAGAAGATGCAGAACTTCACCTACCATCGACCGGGTTCCGTCGAGGAAGCGGTCCAGGCCCTCTCCGCGGCCTCCGACGGCACGCTGATGGGCGGCGGCATGACCCTGTTGCCGACCCTCAAGCAGCGCCTGGCCAGCCCCTCCGACGTGGTCGACCTGGGCGGCGTCGCGGGGCTGAGCGGCATCTCCGAGGACGGCGGCAAGGTCGTCGTCGGCGCCATGACCACCCACGCCGAGGTCGCCTCGAACGCCATCGTCACCGCCAAGATCCCGGCGCTCGCCGCGCTCGCCGGAGCGATCGGCGATCCGGCGGTGCGCAACCGGGGCACCATCGGCGGCTCGATCGCCAACAACGACCCGGCCGCGGACTATCCCGCCGCCCTGGTCGGGCTCGGCGCCACGGTGCGCACCAACAAGCGCGAGATCGCCGCGGATGATTTCTTCACCGGCCTGTTCGAGACCGCGCTCGCCGAGGGCGAGGTGATCACCGCGGTCGCCTTCCCGGTGCCCGAGAGGGCCGGCTACGCCAAGTTCCCGAACCCGGCCTCGCGTTATGCCATCGTGGGCGTCATGGCCAGCACCGGCCCGGCCGGCACCCGGGTCGCGGTGACCGGCGCCGGAGCTTGCGTGTTCCGGGCCTCGGCGATGGAATCCGCGCTCGGCGGCGGGTTCTCGGCCGATGCGCTGTCCGGCGCCTCGGTCTCGGCCGACGACCTCAACTCGGACATCCACGCCTCGGCCGAATACCGCGCCCACCTGGTCGGCGTCATGGCCCGGCGCGCGGTCGCCGCCGCCGGCTGATCGGCCGAGCCGTTCGAGAGCCACGGGCCGGGACCTCAAGGGAGGCCCCGGCCCTTTTTCTTTCGCTCGCCAGGAGCTCCGATGGTTCGCCGCCTCGTCATTTTGTCGGTCGTCGGGCTCGGGCTCGCCCTGGCCGCGCTATTCGTGTTTCGCGCGGCCGCGGTCGAGGCGCTGATCGCCAACGCGCTGGCCGCCCGGGGTATCGCGGTCGGCGGCCTCTCGGTCACGCGGGTCGGCCTGGAAGAACTCCACATCGCGGAGCTCAGCCTGGGCGCGAACGGCGAGCTGCGCGTCCGCGCCCTGCGCATCGGCTATCGGCTTGCCACGCTGCTGCGCGGCGAGATCGAGAACGTCGTGGTCGAGGGCCTGGTCCTGCGCCTCGACCTGAGCGGCACCGCGCCACCGCTCGGCAGCTTGCAGTCGCTAATACCGAAACCGGAAGCCGGCGAGGCCGTCCCACTTCCGGTGATCGTGCTCCCAGTGCTCGAACTCAGCGACGCCCGCATCGAGGCCGCGACCCGGTTCGGTCCGGTGACCGCCAGGTTCGATGGCGAAGCCTGGCCAGAGGACGCCGGGGCGGATGCCGGGGAAATCGCCGGCGCTTTCTCCTTCACGCTGGAAAGCGCCCAGGGCCGCCTGACCGGCGCCTTCGACCTGAGCCGCACGGCCGCCGGCGCACTGACCGGCACCCTGGTGGTGGAGGACGGGGTGCTGCGCCTGCCCGGCGCGGAGGCCGCGGGGCTCCTGGGCGAGGCCGGTTACGCGCTGGCCCCGGGGCGGCCGCCGGAACTCGACGCCTGGCTGTCCGCCGCCCGCGTCACCCTGCCCGGCGCCAGATTGGAGGAAGCCCGGATCGCCCTGCGCGCGGCCGGGGATACCGCCGAGCTGACGGCGCGCCTGCGCGGCGCCGGGGGAGCCTGGTCCCTGGCGCTCACCGGCGTCCTGGAAGACACCCTCGCGGCGCCGTCGCCGCGCCT
>JACZVL010000190.1 GCA_022572685.1 Pseudomonadota bacterium | reverse complement strand
GGGCCGTGTTCTTGTCCATGATTCCCTGTTTTCCCCATATAGGCTAAGGTGTCCGGCGAACGCCACGCCATACCCCTAGGGTATGAGAGCCGGCCGGGGCAAGGCCGGGCGCGAAGGGGAGCAGGGAATGCCGGGGAGGCAGGCCGCCAGGGTTGCGGGACGGGCCGAGGGCGACGCCGCCGCTTGGTACCGGGAAATCGGCGGGCTGGTCGAGGATCCGGTCCGCGAGGACCTGCCCGAGCGCCTGGTCGGTGCGCTCGGCCATCTGCTGCCTTTCGAGCTGGCCGTCGTCTTCGTCTACCGGGGCCGCTCGCGGCCCCTGGTCATCTACGACAACTTCGGTCCCGGCGAGGCCAAGCAGGGCATCACCACCTACGTCGAGAACACCTACGTGCTGAACCCCTGCTACCAGGCCTGCCTCCGCGGCCTGCCCGACGGCGTCTACCGGATCCGCGACCTGGCGCCCGACGCCTTCTTCACCGGCGGGTACCACAATGCCTACCGGGTGCGGTCGCGGACCACGGAGGAGATCGGCTATATCACCGAGCACTGGCCCGCGGGCCTGGAGGAGATCGACATCACCCTGACCCTGGAGCCCAAGGTGGTGGCCGAGCTGTCGATCTACCGCGCGCTGCGCAAGCGCGGCTTCGACGATGGCGAGCTGGCGCGCGTGTCCGCGGCGATCCCCTTGATCCGGGCGCTGTTGCGCAGGTACTGGAGAGAGTTCGGAACCGCCGGCAGCCGGGCCGCGCCGCCCGACACCCGGGTCGACGAGGCCTTCGCCAACTTCGGCGCCGCGGTGCTGACCGGGCGCGAGCGCGAGGTGGCCCAGTTGATCCTGCGCGGCCACTCCTCGGAGTCGATCTGCTTCAACCTCGGCATCTCGCTGGGCACGGTCAAGACCCACCGCAAGAACGCCTACGCCAAACTCGATATCTCGTCCCAGTCGGAGCTCTTGTCCCTGTTCCTGCGTTCGCTCCAGGCGACGTGAGGGGAGCGGGATGGCTCGGCGGTCCGGGAGGGAGATGACGCGATCCAAACAGGAGCCCGGCCGTCGCGCGTTCCTGACCTCGTTGGGCGCTCTCGGTGTGGTGGCCCACCTCGGCCGCGGCCGCGCGTCCGCCGCATCCCGGCCGGTGCTGAAAAAAACCATTCCAGCGACCGGCGAAGGGCTGCCGGTGATCGGCATGGGTTCCTGGCTGACCTTCGACGTGGGCAACAGCGAACCGTTGCGCGCCGAGCGCCTCGAGGTGCTGCAAGCCTTCTTCGACCAGGGCGGGGCGGTAATCGACTCCTCGCCCATGTATGGCACGTCGGAGGCGGTCATCGGTTACTGCCTGGGGCGCATCGCCAACACGAGTGCGCGGTTCTCCGCGACCAAGGTGTGGACGCTGTTTCAATCCCGTGGCGTCCGGCAGATGGAAGCATCGCGGCGACTCTGGGGCGTGGAGCGTTTCGACCTGATGCAGATCCACAACCTGCTCGATTGGGAGGCCCACCTGGAGACGCTGGTGGACTGGAAGGCGCGGGGCCGGCTGCGCTACATCGGCGTCACGACGTCCGACGGCCGCCGTCATGGCGCCTTGGAGCAAGTTATGACCGAGCAACCGATCGACTTCGTCCAGTTTACCTACAACATCCTCGACCGGAAGGCCGAGAGGCGCCTGCTGCCGCTCGCGGCCGAACGCGGCCTCGCGGTGATGATCAACCGGCCGTTCCGGCGCGGCGCGCTTTTCGACTTTTTCGAACGGCATCCGCTGCCCGGCTGGGCGAGCGAGTTCGACTGCGCGAACTGGGCGCAGTTCTTCCTCAAGTTCATCGTCTCGCACCCAGCGGTCACCTGCGCCATCCCCGCGACCACGCGGGTCGATCATATGCTCGAGAACATGGGCGCGGCCTACGGCCGTCTGCCCGATCCGGACCTGCGCGAGCGTATGATTCGCTACGTCAACGGGCTGTGATCGCGGGGTACGGGTCAGGCTTGGCTTGTCGTATCATGAGGGCCATTCGATGACGTGGAGGCCGGGAACCTTGTGCCGTAAACTCTTTCCATTGGTTCTGAGCCTGGTGCTGGCTGCCTGCGCCTCGCCCTCGCCCAACCGCATGCACAGCGTCGACATCGTGAGCGGCGACGGCGCGCTCGCCTTCGAGATCAAGATGAACGGCTGCTACGTCTTCGATGCGGTGGTTTACAACAAATCGGACGGCGCCATCGGCGGGCTCGGCGCGACGCTGGTCGCGCGCTCCGCCGGCAGCGAGCTCCGGGGCAGCGTCAATCTCATCTTCCCGGCGACCCGGGCCGGCGGCCGGGCCCGCGCCGAGCGCATCCACGGCGCCACCGGCCTGCTCCGGACCGCCCGCGACTCCCGCGCCGGCCTGAAACCGCTCTGCCCGAGCCTGCGCTACAGCCTGACCTACTACTGACTGGCGTCAGCTCCGCCGCCCCTTGTAGGCCGCCCCTTGTAGACGGTGCTGGCGTTAACGCCCCTGGCCGGGCCCACGTCCTGGGGGGTGTTCTCCACGCTTCAGGCGAGAGACCAATACCTCTCGACCTCGGGCCGGGCCGAGGTGAGAGGGCGGCGCATAGGAGCCTACGCGCTGATGCGATTACTCCTCGGCCGCGACTGGCTCGGCCGCGACTGGCTCGGCCGCGACTGGCTCGACCGCGACTGGCTCGGCTGCGGCCTGCTCGGCCGGAGGTCGCGCGCCCTGTTCCAGCTCCAGCTTCTTCTGTTCGGCGCGCTCCTGCTTCATCTTCAGGCGCTCGGCCTTCTTGGCGGCCTTGGCTCGATCGCGCTCGTGGCGCTCGAATTTGTAGTTGGGTTTACGCGGCACGACGGTCCTTTCTGTGGCTAGGGTTTGTGGCTGGGGCGGCAAACGTCGCTGCGGACCGGGCCCATGCCCGGCCTTTCTGCATCGCATGGGGCCGATGCGGGCTAACCCTGGCCCGGGCCCGCCCCCCGCGCGACGCCGATGTTCAGGGACCGGAACGACGCGCGCCGCGGCTCGCCGGCCGGGCGCGGAATCCGATCCGGCGTGATTCAGTCCAGGATGACCAGGTTCTCGGCGGATGACTTTCCGTTGCGGCCTGGCACCAGCTCGTATTCGACCTTCTGCCCTTCCTGAAGGCTCCGCAACCCGGCGCGCTCGACGGCGGAAATGTGAACGAAGGCATCCGGGGAGCCATCGCTCGGCTGAATGAAACCGTAGCCCTTGGTCGGGTTGAACCACTTCACAGAACCAGTCGGCATCTCTCGTCCTTTCGGAAACACGTTACGACGCAAACCACGTGACGCCGCGTCACGGGGCCTCTTTTTCGCATTAGGTTTCGGGGTAGCTCGGCTAATCGCGAAAGCGTCTAGGCGAATACGCCGGGGTCATGCGTCACCGTTACCCGCCATTAGAGGCATTCCACGGCGATGTGCAAGCGGAATCAGGGGGAAACGGCGGCGCCGCGATGGTGGGGGCCGGCCGCCCGGCCCCGGCGGCGGGCTCCGCCGGGTGGCGGAATCCGGCGGCCGGCGCAATCGGAAGCGGCAGCGGGCCGGGCCCGGGACGGTGAGAGTCCCACGGGATTCCTGGGGGAAATCCTCGGCTTCGCGCCCAGGCCCTAAAGACAAGGACCTTTGGTATTACTCGGCCGCGTCCCGGTCTTCGGCGCCGGCTTCCTCCGGCAGCCCGGGAAGCGGCCGGGCGATGCCGCGGGCGATGAAGCTCTGGCGCATCGGATAGCCGTTGCCGGGGTGGGCGACCATGGCCTCGGGCGGGGTCGGGGCGGTCACCTCCGGCCAGTGGCCCGGCTGCGGCGCGGCGCCCTCGGCGGCGATGTCGAGGGGGGCGTCGTCCTCGATCGCCGGCAGCTTCAAGAGCTCGATGCAGTCCCAGGACGCCTCCAGCGGGATGTTGTTGTGATCGAAGAAGTAGATCGACCAGATCGTGCCGTGGTCGACCGCGCCGTGGACCTCGACCCCGGCCGCCTCCAGCTTGTCCTTGAGCGCGAAGAGGTCTTCCTTGGACTCGACGGTGAAGGCGACGTGGTCGAAGCCGACCGGTTCGTCGGTCGGCGTGCCGTGGAACTTGCCGCGGCGCATGGGCTGGGCGATGTCGTACTCGAAGAACGCCACCTGACCGTTGCCCATCTGGAAGAAGTAGTGCCGGAAGCCGTCGTGGCCGATCCCGGCCTTGAGCTCCAGGCCCAGGAGATCGCGGTAGAAGCGGATCGTCTTGGGCATGTCGTTGGTGATGAACGCGAGGTGATTGATGCCTTGAATCAACATGGCGGCCCTCATCGGTGACGGGTGACGGATTTGACCCGAGTCTGTCACGGCGCGGCGCCTCAGGCCAGTCCTAAGATGGCTCGCGCGCCGCCTCGGCCGGCGCGCGCGGCGCTCCCGGCGCGAACGCCAATACCGAAGGATCAGCCTGACCCGGGCACGAAAAAAAACCCGCCGCGGGGGCGGGGTAAGTTCGGATTTTGGCCTGAAACCAGGGCCGGATTGCCCTGGAACAGTGGTCGCCAGGCCCGACGCCGGAGGCGCCGCGCCCGACAAATATCCCGTCGTAGGCCTCGACCTAACCGGTCGCGGTATTCATGGCGTTGGAAACGGTCGTGAACAGGGTGTTCAGCGTGTTGCCCATCGTGGTCAGGGCGCCGATGGCGGCTACGGAAACCAGCGCGGCGATCAGGCCATACTCGATGGCCGTCGCGCCCGACTCGTCTCTGCAGAAATGCCCAATTTGCTTCATCATCATGAAATCTCCTCGTACAGCGCATCATGGATACGGAAACCTAACCTTCAATAGTTTAAAAATAGTTGAGATTTCAAAAATTACGGGGTTTTCATGCAGTGATAATATACTTACTTGTTGGTAACCCCAATAATATATATAATTATTACTATATTAAAATAAAATTTTATTTATCCAGCCCAGGTATTGACGGGGCTGGGTCTTCCCGGAAGGGAACTGTTTCTAGGCGCAGGCCTGCCCGGCCCGCGCGCCCTACCGCTCCTCGCGGCGGAACGGGACCAGCAGCGCGGCCGGCGCCCGCGCCCGGCGCGAGAACAGCGCCATGGCCAGGATGGTGACCACGAACGGCAGCATCAGGAAGAACTGATAGGGCAGATCGATGGCGCCGCTCGACTGCAGGCGCAACTGCAGCGCGTCGACCGCGCCGAACAACAGCGCCGCGGCGGCGCAGCGCCAGGGGTCCCACTGGCCGAGCACCACGAGCGCGATGCAGACCCAGCCGCGCCCCGAGATGACCCCGAAGGTGAAGGCGTTGAACTGGGCCAGCGAGAGGTAGGCGCCGGCCACCCCCATCAGCGCACCCGAGATGATCAGCGCCTGATAGCGGGTCGCGGTCACGTTGACCCCGGCGGACACCGCGGCGTGGGGGTTCTCGCCCACGGTGCGCAACGCCAGGCCCCAGTTGCTGCGGTAGAGCACGAAGGCCGAAAGCGGCACCAGGAGGAAGCCGAGGTAGACCAGCGCGAACTGATCGAACACGGCCGGACCGATATACGGGATCTCGGAGAGCAGCGGCACGGCGACGGTCTCGAAGGGCTCGACGCTGGGCGGCTGGGACGGCTGGCCGAACACCAGGCGGTAGCAGAAGAAGGCGAGCCCGGTGCCCAGCAACGTCACCCCCAGTCCGGAGACGTGCTGGCTCAAGCCCAGACTGACCGTGAGCAGGCCCATCAGCGCGCCGAAGGCCATGCCGACCAGCGCCGCCGCCAGGATGCCGAGCCACAACTCGCCGGTGAAGTAGGCCCCCGAGAAGCCGGCCATGGCGCCGATCAGCATGATCCCCTCGATGCCCAGGTTGAGCACCCCGGCGCGCTCGGAGAACATCTCGCCCAGGGTCGCGATCAGCAGCGGCGCGCCGACCCGGATCAGCGCGGCGAGAAAGCCGGCCTGCAGCACCTGGTCCAGGATTTCGCCGATCTTAAAAGCCCTCCCGTCAGCCGGCCGCAACGCGCCGGATGCGCAGCCGGTAGTTGGTGAACAACAGCGCCGCCACCATGCAGATCAGCGAGGTGCCCTGGATCACGTCGGCCAGGAACACCGGCACCCCGGTCTGGCGCGACATGTTCTCGGCGCCGGTCGCGATGGCGGCGAAGAACAGCGCCGCCGGCACCACGCCGAGCGGGTTGAGCCGCGCCAGCATGGCGATCACGATGCCGGTGTAGCCGTAGCCCGGCGACAGGCCGGCCATCACCTGAAAGTGCAGCCCGGCGACCCCGCCGACCCC
>JACZVL010000189.1 GCA_022572685.1 Pseudomonadota bacterium | reverse complement strand
CAAGCGCGAATTTCTTCGCTTATCCCGCCATCCGCCCTCACCCGAAGCCCTCCTCCACGGCCCGCACCAGGGCGCTGACCACTTCGTTCGCGGGCGCGGGCACGCCGAGCTCGGCGCCGAGGCGGGGGATCGCGCCGTTGATGTGGTCGATCTCGGAGTGGCGGCCGGCCAGGTGGTCGAGCAGCATGGAGGGCCGCGCGTCGGGCATCTTCGCGCCGAAGGCGCGGACCTGGGCGACCGGGTCGTCGAAGCTGAGCGCCACGCCGATGGCGCGGGCCACGTCGTAGGCCTCCCGCGCGCAGGCGCTGGACACCGCCCAGAGGTTCGCGCTCGCCTGGAGCTCGCCGATGGTCCGCCGCGAGACCGTGCAGGGGCCGGAATAGGCGACGTTGCAGATCAGTTTCTCCCAGACCATCTGGGTCACGTCGTCGCAGGTTTTCACGGTGAAGCCGGCGTCCGACCAGACCCGCGCCACCTTGGCCAGGCGCGGGGTCGCGGGGCCGGCGAACTCGGCCAGCGCGATCAGCTGCATGTTGTTGTGGTGGGCGTGGCCGGGGCCCAGAATCGAGGCGCCGAAGCCGCCGGCGATGCCGTTCAGGATATTGTCCGACCGCAGCACCGCGGCGATGCGCTCGGGCGCGCCGATGCCGTTCTGGATGGTCAGGATGAGGGTGTCGTTGCCGAGCAGCGGGCCCAGGGATCGGGCCGCCGCGGCCACGTCCTGGGCCTTGGTGGCGACGATCACCAGCTCGCAGGGGCCGGCCTCGGCCGGCTCCGTGGTGGCGTTGAGGGCCACCGTGCGGTCGCCGCTCTTGCCCTCGAGCCGCAGGCCGTGGTCCCGGATCGCCTGGATGTGCTCGGCCCAGGTATCGACCGCCCAGACCTCGTTGCCGGCCTCGGCCAGCAGCGCCGCGTAGACCGAGCCCATGGCCCCGGTACCCACCACCGCGATCTTCATCTGTCTGATTCCTTTCCGTTCAGTCCGCGCCGGCCCGCACCCCCGCCCGGCCACCCCGATCATGATCCCATGGGTGGCCGGGCGGGGGTGCGGGCCGGCGCGCGTTCCGCGTTAGCGGAACCTGTATGAAGCCTATTCCTTCGGCGCCACGTCGAGGCGCACCACCGCGCCCTGGAGCGCGGCCGAGGGCGCCGGGTAGCGGTCCAGCACCAGCGGATCGTGGCCGGGGATGATGTGCCGGGGGGTCTCGGCCAGGCGCTTCAGCTTGCGGTGGCTGTCGAGCATGTCGCCGACGTTGTCGACGATCGGGAACGGCGCCAGGCCCTCGTGGTTGTCGTAGAAGTGGCTGGCGTCGCTGGCCAGCACCACCCAGCCGCGCCGGGTCAGCACCCGCACCGACTGCATGCCCAGGGTGTGGCCGGCGGTCAGGTGCAGGGTGATCCCGGGCGCGAACTCGGCATCACCAGAGACGAACCCCACCCGGCCGTGGAACAGGTGGCGCACCATCTCGACCACGAAGTCGACGGTGTAGGGCGCGCGCAGCGCCTGGTGGCACATCCGGGGGCCGGTGGCGTAGGACATCTCCAGCTCCTGCAAGTGGAAGGTCGCGTTCGGGAAGTCCTCGGTCGAGCCGGCGTGGTCGTAGTGCAGGTGGGTGACGATCACGTCCGCGATCGCCTTGGGGTCGAAGCCCAGCATGGCCACGCCCTCGGCAGGCGTGCGTGCGTAGTCGGGCCGCCAGCCGGGGCCGAGCGCCGCCTGGCGCCGCGCCAGCTCGTCGCGGCCGAAGCCGGTGTCGACCAGGACCGTGCGGTTCTCGTTGGTGATCAGCCAGACGTAGTAGGTGATGTCCTGGGCGACGTCGTGGAAGTCGGCGCTCAACACCGGTGAGAGGAAGGTCTCGGCCTTGGAGCGGTTGCTCCGGTGGCAATACTGGATGGCGTAGACTTCGTAGGTTTCCGGATCGCTCATCATGTTCCCCTGTTGGCTTGCGTTCCCGCCGGGATCGACCTTATACCAAGGAGCGCTGATAATAACTGATGGAGACCGATTCCCACTGGCCCGTCGCGCGCGCCGGGTGGTGGATTTCCGGAATCTGTTTTAGTGTTCCGCATCTACCGAAATAGTCGGAGGCTAGGGTGAATTTCATCGCGCGCGCTATCGCCATTTCCCTTGGATCTGCATTGTTGGTGTCGTCTTTGGCACAAAGTGCAAGAGCCATAGGGGGCGAGCAGTTCTTCGCCTTGTGTTCGAACAGCGTCGATCGATCAGATCGCGATTTTTGCCTGGGATACGTGTTCGCCATAGCGGAGGCCCTTTACGGCCTTCCCGAACCAACGGTTTGCATTCAAGAGGCCTCTCCCGAAACGCTTCTCGACGCGACGATGGGTTATATCGGCGGTTTGCCCGCGCCGCGCCGGCAATCCTCAGGCGAGCTCGTGGTCGCTGCGCTGGAGGCGAGTTTTCCGTGTTGATGCGCAACCATGGGCGTTAACGGATAGGGTTTTCAGGAACGACTGCTGTAGGCCGGCCCCGATTCCACGTGAGTGGTATCTGCTCTAGCCGTGGGACCAGTCGTCGGGGTTGCCGGAATCCCCGGGCGACAGGCCCAGGATATCGCCTTCGGTCGAACACCCCAGGCCCAGCACCGTGCGGTTGGCGTAGGAGAAATACGCCGCGACCTGATTGATTTCGAGAATCTCGCCGTCGTCGTAACCGGCGGCGCGCAAGTCCTCGATCCTGGCTTCGGTCACGCAAGACGGATCGCGGGTCAAGGCCGCCACGTAACCGAGCGCGCGCTTCTCCTTGTCCTCGAAGGGGCCGGATTCGATTCGGCCTGAATCGAGCGCGGCGCGGATCGCGGCAAATCTCGCGGCGTCACCCAGCAGTCTCTCCAGACCCTTGGAATGATGGCCGACGCAATAGGCGCAACGGTTGAGCAGGCTCACCCAGACGCCAATGGTTTCGAGAAACCATTTCGGCACCGTGTTGCCGCCGTGATGCAGCACGGACTTGTAGAGCGCCATGTGCCCTTCCATCGAATGCGGGCGCAGGGAGTGCATCATCATGATGTTGTCGACGTTGTCGTCCGGGCCTTTCACGCGGTCATAGAGCCGGCGCAGGCGCCCTTCTGCGTCGCCGTAGGAAACGGTGTCGATCCAAGCCATGGGTTGTCCGATCCGGAAAGAGGCAGGGTTTTCCCGCTGATACTCTGATAACATCCGCATCCCAAGGCAATGCCGCCCGGCATTCGCCCCCGGGCGGAACGTTCGGCCAGCCGGCGGTTGGCCGCGACACGGGGGGTTTGCATGATGCTTTACAGATATCTGCTGGTCGTTCGCTTCGCCCTGGTCAATCTGGTGGCCGCCGCGTTGCTGGCCGCCGCCTACATGCAGGGCTGGCTCGACGGGCTTTTCGACGAGCCGCTGCGGGAGATGTCGGGCGGTATTTTCCTGGTGTTTCTCTACGGCCTGGCCGTTTGCGGGGCGCGGGTCTGGCGACACGGCATCGAGCTCAACGAGGTCAAGGCCGGGACCCCGAACCCCGAGTCCCGTGCCGGGCAGTATCTCAGCCGGGCGCCGGGCGCCAGCCCCGAGAGCCGGATCCTGCAAGCCGGCACGCTCCGCCTGAAGCTGACCAACCGCATCGTGGTGGTCCGCCACATCGCCAACGCCTTGGTCTTCCTGGGCCTGATCGGCACCGTGATCGGCTTCATCATCGCCCTGTCCGGCATCGATCCGGAGAGCGCCTCGAAGGCCGAAAACGTGGCGGCCATGGTCGCCACCCTGATCGGCGGCATGTCGGTGGCGTTATATACGACCCTGATAGGCTCCGTTCTCTACATATGGCTGACCGTCGTTTACCGGATTTTGGTCACCGGCACGGTCGATCTGATCGCCACCACCATCGAGCTTGGAGAGGCCGAGCTTGGAGAGACCCGTGCAGGAACTTGACGAGCTGGACGACGACGCCTGGGGGACCGTCTTCCGGGACGTCATTCTGCTGACCCTGATCGCCTTCATCGCCATGGTCGTCATACTGTTGCCGCATGTGGTGCCGGCCAAGAAGCAAACCGAGGATCAGAGGGCGCCGGGCAATGTCATCGTCGAGATGCACTGGCCGTCGGACATGCCCGTCGACGTCGACCTCTGGGTCCAGGCGCCGAACGAGTTTCCGGTCGGTTTTTGGAACATGGGCGGACCGACCTTCAACCTGCTGCGCGACGATCTCGGCGCCGAGGGAGACGCCACCGATGAAAACTTCGAGATCACCTACAGCCGTGGCATTCCGGCGGGCGAATATATCGTCAACGTCCATATGTACGGAATCGTGCCGCCCGACCGGCCGGTGCCGGTGACCGTCGTCGTCAGCGTCCGCAAGCTCTATGACGAAGCCCGGCAAATTCTCAAGACCGTGGTCGAGCTGACCCGCCGCAACCAGGAGGAAACCGCCTATCGCTTTCGCCTGACCGCCGAGGGCGACCTGGTCGACGGCAGCGTCTCCACGCTGAGACGGCCGCTGATCACCGGCCGGATGGGAGTGAAGTGATGGACATTCTGTTCTACGTCTTCGCCGGGGCCACCGGCGTCGCGGCGGCGCTCGCCGCCATCGCCATCTGGGCGCCGAGGCCGACCCGGGTGCGGCTCGTGGCGCTCTGCGTCGCGGCGCTGTTCTTGCCCGTCGTCTACCTGCAGTCGATCGAGATGTTGAGCAAGCCGAAACCGGCGAGCTTCGAATGGTACGAACGCGCCGCCGACAACGCGGAGCTGCTGGGCGTCAGTTTCGAGGAGGGCCGATCGATCTATCTTTGGCTCCGGATCGCGGGCGCGTTCGAACCGCGTTCCTATGTGATTCCCTGGAACCTGAAACTGGCCGAGAAGCTGGAGGACGCCGTCGAGGCCGCGGTCCGCAAGAGGTCGACGATCCTGCTCAAGAAACCCTTCTTCCGGCGCAGTCTCGAGGAGTGGGGCGACCTCAACGTCGAGATCATCCCGCCGCCGCTGCCGCCACTGAAGCGGCCGCCCCCACCGGCGCGCGTCTTCAACCCCCGCGGCGAGAGCATCTGAGGGCCGCCGCCCGGCTCTTTCGCTTGCCGCACGACCTTGGGTATGGTCCCGTTCCGCCTCTGGCCGCACCGACGAGCCTAATCCCGAAGAGTTTTGTGCTACATTGGCGGGCCCTTGGAACGGGAGGGACAAGAATGGCAATCTATCGGAACGAACTTCCGCAGCTATCGGGCGATTTATTCCTCATGGACGCCGGGCTTGAAACCGACTTGATGTTCAATCATGGGATTGAGATTCCAGGGTTCGCCACCCATACCCTCTTATCAGACCCGAAGGGACGAGACGCCATCGCCAACTATTCCCGGCGGTTTCTCACGCTCGCCCTTGAACAGGACGCCGGCTTCATTCTCGGAAGCCAGACCTGGAAGGCGCACATGCATTGGGCCGGAGACCAGGGCGCTACAGAAGAGGAACTTCACGAGGCCAATCGTGACTCGGTCGCGTTCATCGCGGGGCTACGGAGTGAGTATTCTGATAAAGCAAAGCCGATTGTGCTGGACGGCGTCATCGGTCCCCGGGGCGACGCCTACGCGCCGGAAAAGGAGATCACGGCGCACGAAGCTGAGAAGTACCACGCCAAGCAAATCGGATGGCTGGCGGAGACCGAGGTCGACATGATCACTGCATACACCCTCACCCAGTCGAACGAGGCTATCGGCATCGTGCGTGCCGCCCGTGCGGCTGATCTTCCCGTCGTCGTCTCGTTTACGGTGGAGACTGATGGCAATCTGCCGTCGGGCCAGTCACTCAAGGACGCGATCGTGGCAGTGGACGAGGCGACCGAATCGGGTGCCGCCTATTTCATGGTGAACTGCGCCCATCCCGACCATTTCTCACATGTCCTTGAAGACAGAGACTGGTCTCACCGCATCCACGGTATCTGCTGCAACGCCTCGCGCAAGAGCCATGCGGAACTCGACGAGTCCGAGACGCTTGATGACGGCAATCCGGTGGAGTTTGGGGAGCAGCACAAGGCCATGCGGGATAGACTGCCCTGGCTCAACGTATTCGGCGGTTGCTGCGGCTGTGATCTGCGCCACGTGACGGAGATCGCCCATGCGCTTGCCCGGTGACCAGGGTGATGAATAGAGGCGCTGTCTGACGGTTGATTTTTTTCGCCGTGTTTGACATCGAGCGCTCAATCACCTGTGCGCATGTCAGGGGCGCTTGGGGTGCGGTCCGCTCCGGGTCCGGCGGGTGAACCAATAGCAGAAGGATCCTCCCCGTGCCAGACTCCGTTCGCATCGTGGTGCCCGGCGACGATCCGGTGCAGATCGC
>JACZVL010000188.1 GCA_022572685.1 Pseudomonadota bacterium | reverse complement strand
CACTGCCTTCAGAAGCCACCTCGCGATGACCCCCTTGTGCTTCGCTAATCCTTCACCTCCATCAGGTTGGATAGAAGACTTTCACTTCCAAGCTCCCGAACATGCTGGGCACGCGACGAAACCGCTCGCGCGGTAGTTCGTAGCGGTTTGGTCCTTTGACCCACTCCGCGAAATCGCGTGCGATGAGGTCGTCGATTACGAGGGAGTTGACTCTCGGGGTGAATTTCAATAGTTGTTGAAATATGGAACACCTGTCTGCCGTCGATGCCTTGTCCGCGCTCGCCCACGACTCACGGTTAGCGATATTTCGCGTGCTGGTCCCGGAAGGGCCGGATGGCCTTCCGGCGGGGGAGATCGGCAAAAGACTGGGGATCGCGGCGAACGCACTGTCCTTCCACCTGACACGGTTACGCTACGCGGGTCTGGTCTCGGTGCGGCGGAACGGCCAGCAGATGATCTATGCGGCGGCCTACGACGGGATGCAGCGTTTGATGGGATTTCTCACTGAGAATTGTTGTCAGAAGGACGCGCGGGGTTGCTCATCGGATTGCCCGCAAGGGCAGCCAACGAGCGTAAAGGATAAAGAGCCTACACCTATCGCGCGGTCGGCCTAACCGCCCTTCGCATTAAATGGAAGAATGGACAACTGCACATTACCCGTTCAACCGGTGATCGTCAGGAGATAGAGCAATGCGGAAAATATTTTCGACAGGTATCATCTTCTCTCTGATCCTGTTCGCAGGATTGACACAAATTCCGAACCAGGTGAGCAGTGGGGAACCCTTCGGCGGCCCTGAGGACGTGAAATTCTCAGAACAGTTATGGAAAGCAATGACCGATGCCCGATTGGTCGGCAACCGATCCATCACTGCAATGCCTTACACAGGCTCGGTGCATAAGACCATCTTGATTACATTGGATAGCACGGTTCATATCGGCGGTCGCACGGGATTGGTGATCGTAAAAAAGATGTACCAGGGTCCTGACATTAGCATCGATAAGGTCATAAATGACCCAACGAAAAATCTCAAAATCGTCGCCGTTATGTTTAAGCGGGAAAAAGGCTACGATCCAGACAATAAGGACTGGTTCTATACCAAATTCGATCCCGACGGCACGCCGCAAAAGAATAAAAAGGGAAAGCTAATTACCGGTCGTGCCGGCAAATGCATCGGCTGCCACCAGTCGGCGCCGGGCGACGACTACGTTTACAGTTATGACCGATAATCCGCAAGGCGGGCCTGCCGGAGTGGAGTGACGCGGCTAACCTCTCTTTTTGGCTAAGAACACGGACTCGATCACGGTACCGGGGCGACGACCCCTTTCACCCGCTGCGCGGACATTCGAGTTCGCTACGCCCTTTCTGTGCAGCAAATTTCGAATCGGGACACGGCCCGGCTACCAGTTCCAGCCCAGATAGCGCCCGCCCAGCAGGATCGCGCCGATCAGCGCCACGCCGACCATCTGGAGGATCACCCGCCAGGGCTTGCCCCGCTTGACGGTTCGATAGCGGGCCATGAACTCCGGGTCGTCGCCGAGGCCCTGGCGGCGCAGTTGTTCGACCGCGCCGACCAGGTTGAAGCGCCGCGCGCCCCCGGGCAGCGCCGCCCAACGCGCGCCATGATGGGCCGCGATCCAGGCCACCAGCTTCCGGAGCCGCCGCCGCTCGCGAATCGCCAGCGCCCAGGCGCCGAGCACCGCGGCCGCGGCGACGAGAGCCAGAACGATCACGACCGGGCTGGTCGCAGGTTCCACGGGCGCCTCCGGAAATCGATCGCGGGCTCGCGCCGCGGTTTGGCCCTTAGATTGCCTCGGTCATGCACGCGGCCGCATAGATCACCTCGCTGGATTCCAGTATCGCCCTGCGGCGGATGTAATTGCGGCTCTTCTCGATGCCCTTGCGGCTGACCAGATCGACGTTCCGCTTGAGCAGGTCCGAAAGCTCGTCCTGCATGCGAACGTGGTCGAGCAGGCTCCATTGCGCGTCGGCCGCAAAGCTCACCAGCATGTCCACGTCGCTGTCCGGCTTGAAATCCGAACGCAGCACGGAACCGAACAGGGCCAGCTCGACGATCTTCCAACGGCGGCAGAACTCGCTGAGTTCATCTACCGAAAGACCGATCCGCGACTTGGCCAGGGCTGTGTTTCCGCCTTCCATACGAAATTATAGCACAGTGGTGGCGGTTCTTCCCTATTCCACGGTCACTGATTTGGCCAAATTCCGCGGCTGGTCGACGTCGGTGCCCTTGAGGACCGCGGTATGGTAGGCGAGCAGCTGGACCGGCAGCGCGTAGAGGATCGGCGCCACGAAAGGGTCGACCTCGGGCAGCTCGATGCTGTGCAGCGCCTGGTCGCCGATCTTCTCGATCCCGGCGGCATCGGAGATCAGCACCACCAGGCCGCCGCGGGCCGCGACCTCGGCGATGTTGGAGGCGGTCTTGTCGAACAGCGGTCCCGAGGGCGCGCAGACGATCACCGGCACGGTGTCGTCGATCAGCGCGATCGGCCCGTGCTTCATCTCGCCGGCGGCATAGCCCTCGGCATGGATGTAGCTGATCTCCTTGAGCTTGAGCGCGCCTTCGAGGGCGATCGGGTAGATGTTGCCGCGCCCCAGGTAGAGCACGTCGCGGGCCTCGGCCAGGAAGCCGGCGATCTCGCGGATCGAATCGTCGTGGGCCAGAATCTCGGCGGCCCGGGCCGGAACCTCGGTCAGCGCCGTGGACAGCGTCGCCTCGGCCGCCGCCCCGATGGCGCCGCGGGCCCGCGCCGTCGCCAGGGTCAGGCAGGCGAGCACCGTCAACGCGGTGGTGAAGGTCTTGCTCGAGGCGACGCCGATCTCGGGCCCCGCCAAGGTCTGTAGCACCGCGTCGGATTCGCGCGCGACGCTGCTCTCGGGCATGTTCACGATCGAGAGAATCTTCTGGCCCTGCGCGCGCGCGTAGCGCAGCGCGGCCAGGGTATCGATGGTTTCGCCGGACTGGGAGATGAACAGGCTGACCCCGCCCTCCGGCAGCGGCGCCTCGCGGTAGCGGAACTCGGAGGCGATGTCGATCTCGACCGGCTGGCGCGCGATCTGTTCGAACCAGTACTTGGCGACCATGCCGGCCAGGTAGGCGGTGCCGCAGGCGGAGATGGTCAGGCGCGAGATGCTGTCGAGCTCGAAGGGCAGGTCCTTGATCTCGACCCGGCGCCGGAGCGGATTGACGAAGGCGTGCAGCGTGTCGCCGATCGCCGCCGGCTGCTCGAAGATCTCCTTCTGCATGAAGTGGCGGTACTGGCCCTTGCCGATCAGCGCGCCGGAGACCGCGGTCACGCGCACCTCGCGCGCGACCTCGGCGCCGAGCGCGTCGCGCACCAGCGCCGCGTCCTGGCTCAGCTCGACCCAGTCGCCCTCCTCCAGATAGCAGATCCGGTCGGTCAGCGGCGCCAAGGCCAGCGCGTCCGAGCCCAGGTACATCTGGCCGTCGCCGTAGCCGACCGCGAGCGGGCTGCCGCAGCGCGCGCCGATCATCAGGTCGTGGCGGCCGGCGAAGACGATGGCCAGCGCGAAGGCGCCCTCGAGCCGCACCAGGACCTCGGCGACCGCCTCCTGCGGGCTCAGCTGCTGGTCCAGGTAGTGGGTCAGCAGATGGACCACCACCTCGGTGTCGGTTTCCGTCTCGAACTCGTAGCCGAAGCCGCTCAGCTCCTCGCGCAGCTCCTGGAAGTTCTCGATGATGCCGTTGTGCACCAGGGCGACCCGCTGGTTGGCGTGGGGGTGGGCGTTGGCCTCGGTCGGCTTGCCGTGGGTCGCCCAGCGGGTGTGGCCGATGCCGATGGTGCCGCCGAGCGGCTCGCGCTCGACCAGCGCGCTCAGGTTGCCGAGCTTGCCCTCGGCGCGGCGGCGCTCGATCTTGCCGTTGACCAGGGTCGCGATGCCGGCCGAATCGTAGCCGCGGTACTCGAGCCGCTTGAGCCCGTCGAGCAGCAAGGGCGCGACCGGCGCCGTTCCGATGATTCCGATGATGCCGCACATGATCGAACCCCGCTCCTAGTGTTCCGACTCCAACATTTCGCGCCCGATGGGCGGAAAAATAGATTCACCACAGAGGCACAGAGGCACAGAGAAAACAATTTTTGAAACACTAAGACACGAAGAACACGAAAGAGGATTTGGGCGCGCGCGGCGCGCAAAGAAAACATCTTTGTGGTTTGGCGTCTTGGTGGTTTTTTTTGGTTTCTCCTCTGTGTCTCTGTGCCTCCGTGCCTCTGTGGTGAGTCTTTACTTTCTGTCTTTGCGGTGAAAATTCAGCAGCCAACTTCGGCAACCTTTAGTTGGAAACACAGGCACCAGGTCAGGTTTTGCTCGCGCCGTCCCCGGCCCGGGCCTGGCGTTTGCGCTGGGCCTCGCGCAGGCGCGCCGCGCCGCCTTCCCGGTCCTTCTGCGCGCCGCGCGCGACCGTTACCGCGCCGGCGGGAACCTCCCGGGTGATGGTGCTGCCGGCGCCGACGATCGCGCCCGCCCCGACCGTCACCGGCGCGACCAGGGCGGTGTTGGAGCCGATGAACGCGCCGGCGCCGATCACGGTGCGGTGCTTGGTCAGGCCGTCGTAATTGCAGGTGATGGTGCCGGCCCCGATGTTGGCCTCGGCGCCGACCTCGGCGTCGCCGAGGTAGGTCAGATGGTTGGCCTTGGCGCCGGCGCCGAGAGTCGCGTTCTTGATCTCGACGAAGTTGCCGACCCGGGCGCCGGCGCCGAGCACCGCGCCGGGGCGCAGGCGCGCGAAGGGACCGACCCGGGCGCCGACCTCCACGGTGGCGCCCTCCAGGTGCGAGAAGGCGCGGATCTCGACCCCGTCGGCGATCACCACGCCGGGGCCGAAATAGACGTTGGGCTGGATGGTCACGTCGCGCCCGATCGCGGTGTCGGCGCTGAGCCAGACCGTGGCCGGATCGACCAGGGTCGCGCCCTGCGCCATGACCCGGGCGCGCAGGCGCACCTGCATCAAGGCCTCGGCGGCCGCCAGCTCGGCCCGGGAGTTGACCCCCATGACCTCGTCCGGATCGGCCTCGGCGACGCCGACCCGGTGGCCCGCGGCCCGGGCCAGGGCGAAGACATCGGTCAGATAGTACTCGCCCTTGGCGTTGTCGTTGTCGAGCTGGGCGACCAGGGACATCAGCAGCGGACCGTCGCCCAGCAGCATGCCGCCATTGCACAGCTCGATCTCGCGCTCGGACTCGCTCGCATCCGCGTATTCCACGATCTTCTCGACCGCGCCGTCGGGCCCGCGCACCACGCGGCCGTAGTGGGCCGGATCCTCGGGACGGAAGGCGACGCAGAGCAGCGCCGGCGCGCCGGGCGCGCGCCGCGCCGCGGCCATGGCCCGGAGCGTCTCGGCGGTCAGCAGCGGGGTGTCGCCGAAGGCCACCAGGATGTCGCCCCCATCCTCGGGACCGAGATAGCCCGCCAGCGCCGGCCGCGCGCGGGCGACCGCGTCGCCGGTGCCCAGGCGCCGTTCCTGCACCACGGTATGAAGGTTGTCCCCGCGTGCCCGCGCCGCCTCGGCGACCGCCTCCATGTCCGGGCCGAGCACCACCACGATGCGCTCGGGCGCCAGCGTGGCGGCGGCGTCGAGCACATGGTCGAGCATGGCTTTGCCGGCCACCTCGTGCAGCACCTTGGGCCGCGCCGATCCGAGGCGGGTTCCCTGGCCGGCGGCCAGGACGACGACGGCGAGCTTATCGGAGGTCATCAGCGGTCGGGCCGTGTGTTTGGTGTCCGGGGCCTTGCCGTCCGCGGCGCGGGCTGGCACAACCCCTTTCGAACGCGGCCGGAACATGCCACAGCCCCGGATCATCCCGCAAATCACCTATTATTACAATTGGTAACGGACTTCCATAGCCGATGAACAAGACTTCGCGAATCGCGCCGGGGGAGGCCCCGGTCCTGCTCTGCGATCTCGACGGCACCCTGATCGACAGCCTGCCCGACCTGGCCGCCGCCGTCGGCGAACTGCTCGAAGGCGAGGGCCGGCCGGGCCTGACGCCTGAGGCGGTCGCGGCGATGGTCGGCGACGGCGTGCCCAAGCTGATCGAGCGCGCCCTGGCGGCGACCGGCGGCGTGCCGCCCGCGCCCGCGCTGGCCGCGCTGGTGGCCCGCTACCTGCCGATCTACGAGGCCCGCATGACCGAGCTGACCCGGCCCTATCCCGGCGCCATCGAGACCCTGCGGGCGCTCAAGGCGGCCGGCTGGCGGCTGGCGGTCTGCACCAACAAGCCCGAGGCGCCGAGCCGGGCGATCCTCGCCGGGCTCGGCTTCGCGGGGCTGTTCGAGGCGGTCTCCGGCGGCGACAGCCTGGCGGTCAGGAAGCCGGACCCCGGC
>JACZVL010000187.1 GCA_022572685.1 Pseudomonadota bacterium | reverse complement strand
TGGTGGGCGAGGGCTTGATGCGCGACAGGCGGCTGGCGATGACCGACATGGCGGGGTGACTCCCTGGAGAAACAAGGGCCCCGATGACCCCGGTGCAACCTAGTAAAGCGGCCCCAGGCTGACAAGCGGCGAACGCCGCGCGGCCATTTTCCCGCCGCAAAGGATCGCGGGATCGCCTCTTTCCCGCTGCCTCGGCGCCGCGATCGGGCCCCAAGACTGGCGCCTCGCTCGCGTTCGCCATGGGGGACCCGAAACATGCCCGCCATCAGCGCGACCCTGCCCGATGAAGGTGAAACCACGGCGGCACCGGCCCGCGACCTTGGGGCGGGCACGAAAAAGCCCGCCCGGATTCGGACCTATCCGGGGGCCGGCGACGATGATCGGCGACTACTTGACCGGGACGGTCAGGGGTTTGCCGATATCTCCGACCTGGAAAACAAGAAATTTCGCCCCCGTGGCGGAACTGACGTTGTTGGCCACCATGTTCCGGTCCGGAAGCTCGTGCACCAGGTCGCCGGGGACGAGGACCCGCACCGGCTCGCCCTCGACCTCAATCTTGATCGAGCCCTGGAGCATGTAGACGAAGACGTGGCCGGGATGGAAATGTTTGTCGATCTTCCAGCCCGGACCGACGTCGAACAGGACGACGTTGGCCTCCTTGCCGGCGATGCCGGCGAGCGGCGTTTTCAACAGGCTCTTGATCGCCGGCTTGGTCTCGTGCGCGGCGGCGCCTTGCGCACCCACGAACGAAAACGCCGCCACCGCGGCCAACAGCGCCAAGGATCTTGGATTCATGATTTCCCCTCCCTAAGGTTCCCGGCCCCCGAGGCCGAGCCGACATTTCCCGGATGACCTCCGGGATTGCGGAGATCATACCCCCCACACCACCGTCGAGGAAACAGCGTTTTCTCCGCGGCCAAACACCGCACATCTGCTTCGTGTTCTCTGTGCCTCTGTCCCTCTCCGGTGACGCGATAGACGGCCGCGGCTAGCAGTCGAGGGTGTTGTCGCGCTCCCACTGGCTGAGCGAGCGGGAGTAGCTGTTCCATTCCTGGAGCTTGAGCTTGACGAAGGCCGAGACGAATTCGTCGCCGAGGCGCTCGCGGGCGACCTTGCTCTTGTCGAACAGGCGCACCGCGTCGAGCATGTTGAGGGGCAGGCGCTTGGCCCGCTTCAGCGTGTGGCCCTCCTCGTACATGTTGATGTCGAGGCGCTTGCCCGGATCGCGCTTATTGGCCATGCCGTCGAGACCGGCGGCCGCGATTGCGGCCTGCATCAGATAGGGGTTGGCCGCGCCGTCCATCAGGCGCAACTCGAAGCGGCCGGGATCGGGGATGCGGATCATATGGGTGCGGTTGTTGCCGGTATAGGTGACGGTGTTGGGCGCCCAGGTGGCGCCCGAGGTGGTCACCGGGGCGTTGATTCGCTTGTAGCTGTTGACCGTGGGGTTGAACAGCGCGGTAAAGGAATCGGCGCTGTGCATGACGCCGCCGAGGAACTGGTAGGCCAGCTTGCTGAGGCCCAGCTCGCCGCGCTTGTCGTGAAACAGGTTCTTCTTGCCGGTCTTGTCCCACAGGGAGACATGGGCGTGACAGCCGTTGCCGGTGAGGCCGGTGAACGGCTTGGGCATGAAGGTGGCGCGCAGGCCGTGCCGCTCGGCGATGGTCTTGGTCATGAACTTGAAGAACACATGGCGGTCGGCGGTGACCAGGCAATCGTCGTAGTCCCAGTTCATCTCGAACTGGCCGTTGCCGTCCTCGTGGTCGTTCTGGTACGGGTTCCAGCCGAGCCCGATCATGGCGTCGCAGATCTCGGTGATGAGTTCGAAATTCCGGGTCAGCGCCGCCTGGTCGTAGCACGGCTTGGATTGGGTGTCGCGGGCGTCGGAAATGGCGCTGCCGTCGGCGTTGATCAGGAAAAATTCGCATTCGACGCCGGTCTTGACGCGATAGCCTTTCTTGGCGGCGGCGGCGATCTGGCGCTTCAGCACCACCCGCGGGCACTGCTCGACCGGCTTGCCGTCCATCCACAAGTCGCTGGCCAGCCAGCCGATCTCGGGCTTCCAGGGCAGCTGGATCAGGCTATCCGGGTCGGGCACCGCGAACATGTCCGGATGGGCCGGGGTCATGTCGAGCCAGGCGGCGAAGCCGGCGAAACCGGCGCCGTCCTTCTGCATGCCGGCGATCGCGCGCGCCGGCACCAGTTTCGCCCGCAAGACCCCGAACAGGTCCACGAAGCTGATCAGGAAATACTCGATCTTCCTGGTTTTCGCGATCTGAGCCAGATCCTTGGCCATGTCCCCTGTTCTCCCTGTCAAAGTCTCGTTGGTTATCGAATGGGTCAGTCCTCGTCGCGCGGCTGCACGATGAGGGAGAGCAGGCGCACCGGGAGTTCGACCAGCTCCTCGGGCCCGTGGGGCACGTCGGAATCGAAGAACAGCGAATCCCCGGGCCCCATGTCGTAGGTCTGGCTGCCGTGGCGGTAGATCACCCGGCCCTCGAGCAGGTAGATGAACTCGGTCCCGGAGTGCTGGAACAGCGGGAACACCTCGGACTTCTCGGTCAGCGTGATCAGGTAGGGCTCGACCGAGGTGCGGTGCCCGATGCTGTGGCCGAGCAACTGATAGAGGTGCCCGGCGCGGGTGCCGCGGCGCTCGATCGGCAGGCCCTCGCCGGCGTGCACGAAGGTGGCGTCGCGCTGCTCCTCGAACTTGCGGAAGAACGAGGTGACCGGCACGTTGAGCGCGCGCGACAGCGCCCGGAGGGTGGCGAGGGACGGCGAGGTCATGCCGTTCTCGATCTTGGACAGCATGCCCGAGGACAGCCCGGCCAGCTTGGCGACCTCGGCCACGGTCATGTCGAGATCCTGGCGGAACTGGCGCACCTGGTGGCCGATGGCGACCTCGAGCTGGTTGTCCCTGGCGTCCGCCGCCAACTGCTCGGCGAGCGCCGCATCGGCGGCCGGGTCGGTTTTTTTGCGCTTCGACATGGTCCAATACCCGCCGCGTGTTTCACTCCATGCAAGAAAACTTCATGGAGGACAGATTTGCAACTCTTTGAATGGGGTTATGTGGCGGATTGGTTACAGGTTCTTGCCTTCCAGCGCCGCGCAGACCGCTTCGGTGACCTGGGCGGTGGTCGCGCTGCCGCCGAGATCGGGGGTGGAGGCCCGGCCCGAGGCCAGCGCGCGTTCGATGGCCCCGAGCAGGGTGGCCGCCGCCTCGGCCTCGCCCAGGTGCTCGAGCATCAGCACCGCGCTCCAGAACGCGCCCACCGGGTTGGCGATGCCCTGGCCGGCGATGTCGAAGCCGGCGCCGTGGATCGGCTCGAACATCGAGGGGAACGCGCGCTCCGGGTTGAGGTTGGCGGTCGGCGCGAGGCCCAGGCCGCCCGACAGCGCGGCCGCGAGATCGCTGAGGATATCGGCGTGCAGGTTGGTCGCCACCACCACGTCCAGGCTGGAGGGGTCCCGCACCATGCGCGTGGTCATGGCGTCGACCAGCACCTTGTCGGTGGCGATATCCGGATAGTCGCGGGCGACCTCGGCGAAGATCTGGTCCCACATCACCATGCCGTGGCGCTGGGCGTTGGACTTGGTGACGCAGGTCAAATGCCGGGCCGGCCGGGTCCGGGCCAGGTCGAAGGCGAAGCGCATGATCCGCGCGACGCCGTGCCTGGTGAAGATCGCGGTCTCGACCGCGACCTCCTCGGCCAGCCCCTGATGGACGCGGCCGCCCGCGCCGGCGTATTCGCCCTCGCTGTTCTCGCGCACGATGACCCAGTCGAGATCGCCCGCGCCGACCCCCGCCAGCGGGCTTGTCACCCCGGGCAGGATGCGCGCGGGCCGCAGGTTGGCGTAGAGGTCGAAACCCTGGCAGATGGCCAGGCGCAGGCCCCAGAGGGTGACGTGGTCCGGCACCTCCGGGTCGCCGACCGCGCCGAAGTAGATGGCGTCGAAGTCCTTGAGCCGCGCGAGCCCGTCCTCGGCCATCATGCGGCCGTGCGCCCGGTAGTAGTCCGAACCCCAGGGGAAGGACTCGATCTTGAAGGTCAGCTCGGGCGCGCGCGCCGCGAGCGCGGCCAGCACCTCGAGCCCCGCCGCCACCACCTCGGCGCCGATGCCGTCGCCGGGAATCGCCGCGATCCGGTATTCGGGCATCCGTTCAGGTCCCGACTTTCAAGGGGGCGGTGAAGCCGCGCAGGGTGGCGATGACGCTCAAGGGGGTCAGCTTGCCGGTGCGCGGATTCTCCTCGCTGGGCACGGATTCGATGCTCAGCTCGAAGCGCGCCGCGTCCGCCTCGACCACGATCTTGTGGCTGTTGCGGGTCTGCGCCGGGTCGGCCCAGATCTCCAGCCGGGTCTCATCGGGCCCGACGCCTGCCAGGCTCAGGGCGGCGGCCACGTTCACGTTGGCGGGAAAGCCGCGGGCGCCCTCGCGCGCCGTGCCCTCGAAGACCTTGCGCGGTTCCGTGAGCCCCGCGAGGTCGATGCCCTGCTCGGTCAGGTAGGGCGCGCCGGCCAGCGAGCCCGGCGGCTTGCGGGTCACCATGCGCACCGAATGGATGGTGCCCTCGGCGGCCGCGCGCACCGCGTCCAGGCCGAGCAGCGCGCCGCTCGGGATCACGATGCGCGCACCGGTCGCGCGCGCCCGCTCGACCAGGTCCATGCGCTCCAGAAGCGCCCCGCAACTGAGCGTGACCAGGGTGCGCCCGGCTTCCACCGCGGCCTCGGCGATCTCGGCGAAGACCGCGGCCGGCGCGCATTCGACCACGATATCGGCGCGGCCCGCGAGCTCGGCCAGGCCGAGCACCGGCACCGGTTTGGCGAAGTCCGCCATCTTACGCGCGGCCTTGTCCCGGTCGCGCGCCGAGACCGCGACCAGCTCGAGCCCAAAGATGCCGGCATCGAGCGCGCGCGCGACCGGAAGCCCGATCGCGCCCAGGCCGCCGATGGCGACGGTGAGCGGCGCCGCCATGCTAATATCCAATCGCGCAGCCGTCCTTGCGCGGCTCCGAACCCCCGGTCAGCACGCCTTCCGGGCGGTCGATCCAGATCGCCTGGCCGCCGCCGACGGGCCGGCCCGCGGGCACCACCTGGTGGCCGCGCGCCTTGAGGCCTTCGATCGCCTCGGCGGGAATGCCGATCTCCACTTCCACCGGCCCGTCGGGGGTGGCGAACAGCCGCGGCAGGTCGAGCGCCTCCTGCAAATCGAGGCCGAAGTCGAACAGGTTGCCGAGGAAGTAGGCGTGGCCCATGGCCTGGTAATAGCCGCCCATGATCCCGAAGGGCATGACCGTCCGGCCGTCCTTGACCACCATGCCCGGGATGATGGTGTGCATGGGCCGCTTGCCCGGCGCGATGCAGTTGGCGTGATCCGGATCGAGGCTGAAGGACTGGCCCCGGTTCTGCAGCAAGACCCCGGTCTTAGGCGCCATGTAGCCGCTGCCGAAGCCGTGGTAGATCGAGTTGATGAAGCTGACCGCGTTCAGGTCCTTGTCGACGACGCAGAGGTAGATCGTGTCGGCGTGCTCGGGCACCGGGCTCGGCGGCAGCGCGGCCAGCGCCCGGTCGGGCCGGATCCGGGCGCGCAGCCTGTCGGCGTAGCCGGCCGAGAGCAGGACCTCGACCGGCACGTCGCTGTGCTTGGGGTCGGTCACCACGTTGTTGCGATCGTGGTAGCCGAGCCGCGCGGCCTCGACCGCATAATGCAGGCGCTCGGCGGAGAGCGGCCCCTCGACGTCGGGCAGCAGGCCGGAGAGGATGTTGAGCATCTCCAAGGCCGTGACGCCCTGGCTGTTGGGCGGACATTGGTAAATGTCGTAGCCGCGGTAGCGGGTCCGGATCGGGGTCACGTATTCGCCGCTATGGGCGGCGAAGTCGTCGAGCGTGTGCAGGCCGCCCAGGCCGTTCAGGAAGCTCACGATGTCCTCGGCGACCGGGCCGCCGTAGAAGGCGTCGCGGCCACCCTCGGCGATGCGCGTGAGCGTCGCGGCCAGCAGCGGCTGGCGGTGCAGGGCGCCGACCCGCGGCACCCGGCCGCCCGGCGCGAAGGTCGCGCTCGCGGCCGGATCGTCGGCGATCAGGCCGGTCAGGCCGGCCCAGTCGCTGTGCACCTTGGAGGAGATCGGATAGCCGTCGCGCGCGTAGCGGATCGCCGGCTGCAGGACCTGGCCCAGGTCCTGGGTGCCGTGGTCGCGCAGCAGCTGGGACCAGGCGTCGACGGCGCCGGGCACGGTGACCGCGTGCGGCGAATGCTGGACGATCTCCTCGATGCCCCGCTCCTGGTACCAGCCGACCTCGGCCGCGCCCGGCGCCGCGCCGGAGCCGTTGAAGGCGATCACCTCGCCCGGCCCGTCCGGCGCCCCGCCCGGCGCCCCCCCCGGTGAGTAGAGCACGAAGCAGTCGCCGCCGATGCCGGTC
>JACZVL010000186.1 GCA_022572685.1 Pseudomonadota bacterium | reverse complement strand
CAGATCCCGGGCGGCGTCTTCATGGGGCCGTCCGCACCGGGCCTGCCAGCGCACAAAGGCTGTTGCATTTTTTCGGATGCCGCGCTCCATTTCGCGTTTCTCCACCTGCCAGCGCACCCCGCGCTTCTTCCTGTTTTTGCTGATCTTACTCATGCGCCGCACCCGATCCGCGTGCCGCGCCGCCCGTCCACCGCCGTCCCGCCCACGGCGTCGTCCCGCCGCTGCTTCGCTCATCCGCATGGCCCCCTTCGCCCCTGTCGCCGATCGATCTATAGCATACCGGGCGCGCCGCGCCGCCTCGCCAGCGTCACGAATGCGTCGGGCGGCGACGCGTCATGCGCCGCCGCCCGGATGCGGCATGGATCGCGCGTAAGGCTCATTTAAGGCCGCGCACCACCCGGTCAATATCGCCGCGCGTCATTCCGAGGTCGGCCAGCATGCGGGCATCGAGGCGGGCGAGTTCGCCGCGCGAGACCGAGGTGTCGCGCCAGCGGCGCAGTTTGCGGATCACGCTGGATATCGCCGGCACATCGTTTCGCACGGCAACCTAGCGGGCTTGGCGCGCGACGTGCTTGATATCCGAGCGCGAGATGCCGATGTCGCGCAGCATGCGGTCGTCGAGGCGGGCGAGCTGGCCGCGCGTAACGGTCTCGTTACGCCACCGGCGGATGGTCTTCAGAATGATGTTCATGGCCGTTACTCCTGGTATCGATTGGTTGCCTGTTGAGAGCGAAATAGGCATGGCGGCGGCTGGTCACAAGTGTCCGGATTGCGCGGCAGTCATGCGCAAATCGCATGGCTTTCGAAATGCCGTAACGCCTTGCCCAGCCGGGCCTTTCTCGCCATTGTGGGGGTGGCATCACGACCCGGAGCAAGCCCGTGCCCGACCCGATCTTCACCGCCGACGTCAAGCTCGAGCCCTATTGGTGGGAGGCCGCGCCGAGGCCCCCGTCGACGCCCCCCGAGCTGCCGGCGCACGCCGACGTGGCCATCGTCGGCTCGGGCTATACCGGGCTCTCGGCGGCGCTGACCCTCGCCCGCGGCGGGCGCGACGTGGTCGTGCTCGAGGCCGGCGAGTTGGGCCAGGGCGCGAGCTCGCGCAACGCCGGCTTTTGCGGCCGGACCTTCAACCACGGCTTCTCCACCCTCGCCGGGAAGACCGGCCTGGACAACGCGGTGCGGGTCTACCGGGCGGGCGAGGCCGCCCTCGATTACCTGATCCAGCTCATCGAGAGCGAACAGATCGATTGCCAGTTCACCCGCATGGGCCGCTTCACCGGCGCGTCCTTCGCCAGCCATTACGAGCTCCTGGCCCGCGATACCGAGGGCTTGCGCAAGCACCTCGGCGTCGAGGTCGAGATGGTGACCAAGGGCGACCAGCACCGCGAGGTCGGCCTCGACATCTATCACGGCGGCCAGGTCATGCTCCGCGACGGCGGCCTCCACCCGGCGCTGTTTCATCAAGGGCTGCTCGACCGCGTGGTGGCTGCGGGGGCCACGGTCGCCGGCAATACGCCGGTCACCGCGATCGCGCGCGAGACCGCCGGCTTCACCGTGACCACGCCGCGCGGGCGAATTGCCGCGCGCGACGTGATCGTCGCCACCAACGGCTATACCGGCGGGCTGACGCCCTGGCAGCGCCGCCGGGTGATCCCCATCGGCAGCTACATGATCGCCACCGAGCCGCTGCCCGAGGCGCAGATGGACCGGCTGATGCCGCGCGACCGGGTCCACAGCGACACCCGCAAGATGGTCTACTACTACCGCGCCTCGCCGGACCGGCGGCGCGTTCTGTTCGGCGGCCGGGTGTCCCTGAGCGAGACCGATCCGCGCCGGGCCACGCCGCGGCTCCACGCCGAGCTGACCCGGATCTTCCCGGAGCTTGCCGAGACCCGCGTGACCCACGGCTGGATGGGCTTCGTCGCTTATACCTTCGACAAGCTGCCGCACCTGGGGCGCCGGGACGGCATCCACTATGCCCTGGGCTATTGCGGCTCCGGGATCTCGCTGGCGAGCTACTTCGGCGCCCGCATCGGCCAGCAGCTGCTCGGCCGCGCCGAGGGGCGGACCGGCCTCGACGGCCTGCGCTTCTCCGGACGACCCTACTACTGGGGCCGGCCCTGGTTCCTGGCGCCCGCGATCCGCTATTACCGCTGGCACGATAGCCTGAGCGTCGGCGGCTGAGACCACCATGACCGACGACAAGAAATCCACCGGCCTGCGCAAGGGGCTGACCGCCTATGGCGACGCGGAGTTCTCGCTGTTCCTGCGCACGGCCTTCATCAAGGCCATGGGCTACTCGGACGATGCCTTGGCGCGCCCGATCGTGGGCATCGCCAACACCTACAGCGGCTACAACGCCTGCCATCAGACCGTGCCGTCGCTGGTCGAGGCGGTGCGCCGGGGGGTCCAGCAGGCCGGCGGCCTGGCGATCGATTTCCCGACCATCTCGCTGCACGAATCCTTCGCCTATCCGACCAGCATGCTCTATCGCAACCTGATGGCCATGGACACCGAGGAGATGCTCGGCGCCCAGCCCATGGACGCGGTGGTACTGATCGGCGGCTGCGACAAGACCGTGCCGGCGCAGCTGATGGCGGCGGCGAGCGCCAAGGTTCCGGCGCTGGTGGTGGTGACCGGCCCGATGATGACCGGCAGCCATAGGGGGGAACGTTTGGGCGCCTGCACCGACTGCCGGCGCTTCTGGGGCCGCTACCGGGGCGGCGAGATCGACGCCGAAGAGATCGAGGAGGTCAGCGGCCGGTTGGCGCCGACCGCGGGTACCTGCATGGTCATGGGCACGGCCAGCACCATGGCCTGCATGACCGAGGCGCTCGGCATGATGCTGCCCGGCGGGGCCTGCATCCCGGCGGTCCAGGCCGACCGGCTGCGCCACGCCGAGGCGAGCGGCGCGCGCGCGGTCGCCATGGCGGCCGAGAAGCTGACCCCCGAGCGGATCATGACGCCCAAGGCCTTCACCAATGCGCTCAGGGTGCTGCTCGCGATCGGCGGCTCGACCAACGGGCTGATTCACATGACCGCGGTGGCCGGGCGCCTGGGCATCGAGATCGACCTCGAGGCGCTCGACGCCATGAGCCGCAAGACCCCGGTACTGGTCGACCTCAAGCCCTCGGGGCAGCACTACATGGAGGACCTGGAGCGCGCCGGCGGTCTGGTCGCGGTGCTGCGCGAACTCGGGCCGCTGCTGCACCTGGACTGCCTGACGGTGACCGGACGGACCCTGGGCGAGGAGATCGCGGCGGCGCGGCCCGCCTGGCCGCAAGCGGTGGTGCGGCCGATGGCGGACCCGATCACCGCCGAGGGCGGGATCGCGGTGCTACGCGGCAACCTGGCGCCGGGCGGGGCGATCATCAAGCAATCGGGGACCTCGGGCGAGTTGCTCCGGCACGAGGGCCGGGCGGTGGTCTTCGATTCTCTCGAGGACCTCGCGAACCGCATCGACGATCCGGAGCTGGAGGTCACGTCCGACGACGTGCTGGTGCTGCGCAACGCCGGTCCGCGCGGCGCGCCGGGCATGCCCGAGGCCGGCTACATCCCGATCCCGAGGAAGCTGGCGCGGCAGGGCCTGCGCGACATGGTGCGGATTTCGGACGCGCGCATGAGCGGCACCGCTTTCGGCACCATCGTACTGCACATCTGTCCGGAGGCAGCCCTCGGCGGGCCGCTTTCGAAGGTCAGGACCGGCGACCGGATCCGCCTCGACGTTCCCGCGCGGCGGCTGGAGCTGCTGGTCGAGGACGCGGAGCTGGCCCGGCGCGCGCCGGTGCTGCCGGCCGAGGCGCCCGCGACCCGCGGCTACAAGAACCTGCACGTCGAGCACGTGCTCCAGGCCGACCAGGGCTGCGATCTGGATTTCCTCACCCAACGCCCCTACACCGCCAAGGCGCCGGTCTGAGGCTTGGGGGGATTTCGCCAAACGCAGGTTCGCCGAATTGAAAGCTCTTGCACTGGATGTGGCGCCTAGGTGAAGATACCCGAGTCCTCGGGAGGGGGAGCGTTCGATCAAGTGACCAAAAGCTTGAAGGCAGAGTGGAAAAATGAAGAAAGCATGGAAAAAGCCGAGAGTCGTAGAGATCTCCGTCGGCCTCGAAATCAACAGTTACGCTTGCGCTGAACTCAAGAAGTAAGGTTCTGTTCCGGAGCTTGCTGCGTTCGCGAAGATGATCGGCGTGCCGGGGCCCGTGCCGCGCGCGGGCCGTTTGTGGCTGCCCGGATCGTGATTCCACGGCGGCCGTTTGCGGAAATCCTGCGGCCGAAGGCGGCGCTGACTCGATTCGTCGCGCCGTCGCCGCTGTGGGTTTCATTCCAATAATCCGGTTGCGGGAGCACACTTTCGACCGAAACACAAATATGTTACTGTTCTATGTGTCTCAGTGTGGGATACTCAAGATTGCCATGGAACATATGTGTTCCATCGAAAAAAAGCGTTCGATACCAATCAAACTTGGGAGGACGAGATGAAAAAGAGCGGTCTTTTATTGTTGGCCGTGGGCCTGACATTGCTGCTATCCGCGACTCCGGGTTTCGCGAAGAGCGATGAAGCGAACCTGGCCAAATTGGGCGCGTTCAAGAAAACCGATACCGGTCCGATGGAGCGCGTGCCGCAAGGCGGCAAGTATGCGGAGAACCTGAAGAAAGTACTTCAGAAAATCAGACTGCCGGATGGCTTCAAGATCGAGCTGTTCGCGATCGTGCCCGATGCAAGGCATATGGCGGTCAGCCGGAACAAGGCGACCGTCTGGGTGGGCACCAGGAAAACCGCGGTCTGGTCGGTCACGGACCGGGATATGGACAACGTCGCCGACACCGTGGAAGCGTTCAGCCCGAGCGTCACCTTCGATATACCGAATGGCGTCTGCTACTCGCCGGACGGTTTCCTGTTCATCGTGGAGAGAAACCGCGTGATGATGTTCCCGGCCGCGGAATACTTCATGGAAGGGTCCGATACGGTCGCGATCGCAATCGTGAAACAAGGTGATCTGATTCCCGAGGACGAAGAGTCCTACAATCATACCGCGCGCGTATGTGTGATCGGCCCGGACGACAGGCTTTACATCTCTCTGGGGCAGCCGTTCAACGTAACGCCAGCCGAAAAAGTGGATCTCTACGCCAGACGTGGGATCGGCGGCATCATCCGCATGAACCGGGACGGCTCTGGGCGCGAGGTGGTGGCCACCGGGATTCGCAATTCGGTCGGTCATGCCTTCAATCCGAAGGACGGCAGCCTCTGGTTCACCGACAATCAGGTCGACGGCATGGGCGATGATATCCCGCCGGGAGAGCTGAACAAAATGCCCCAGATGGGCATGTGGTACGGCCATCCCTACTATGGCGGCGGAAGCACCAGGACCAACGAGTACCAGGGTCAATCGATTCCCGACGACCTGGCGGCCAAGTATGTGGAGCCTCAGGTCGAAACGATCGCGCACGCCGCGGATTTGGGGATGATGTTCTACACGGGTAACATGTTCCCCGCGAAATACCGCAATGCGATCTTCAGCGCCCAGCATGGGTCCTGGAACTCCGTGGTCCCAAGAGGCCCAAGAATCATGGTCACGTTCTTGGATGACGAAGGGAATGCCGCGAGAACAGAGCCCTTCGCCGATGGTTGGATGAACGAGAACGGTGTCTACATGGGCCGGCCGGTCGACGTGCAGCAGTATGTCGACGGCTCGCTCCTGGTATCGGATGACAAGGCGGGGGCGATTTACCGCATCTCCTACAGCGGCAACTGACCCCTAGGCGAACAGATGACGTTGGGATTTGGACCGGGTGAAAGCCCGGTCCAAGTTCCGTCAATCAAGCGAATATGGCTGTGACGAAAATACTGCCCATCCTTGCCGTCGTGCTGATTCCCGCGACGGGATCGGCCGGCAATCAGGCTATCGCCGGGGAATTGATGGCCGGCAAAGCGAAGGCCGAGGCCGCATGCCAAGTGTGCCATGGATTGGATGGCAGGGCCGTCGTGCCCATGGCCGCAAACCTAAGCGGCCAACAGAAACAGTATATTATCGCCCAACTCGAGGCCTATCGCTCGGGCCAGCGCCGCCATGAGCAGATGAGCATCATCGCGAAAATGCTCAACGACGATGATATCGAGAATGTGGCGGAGTGGTATTCCAGCATCAAGATAACCATAGAGATGCCGAATTGAGATGCCGGCTCGGGTGATGAGTTGCGGTTGACTGTATGGAACCGGTGATCGCCTGACCGGCCGTGGATCAGACGGCGCCGAACAACTCGCCCCGAATCAGCGCCCGGAACGTCGGGTGCGACTCGGAGCACGGTCGGTCGATCCCCTTAGCGGACGTTCAGCGGACGTGCGTGAGTTTCTTGAATCAGCGCGCGCGGCGCGGAATTGTCTTGGCTGATCAGGGGGGTAATTTCGTGCCGCAGTTTGCGCAGGAAGGCGCGCGCGAAGTCGTCATAATCATTC
>JACZVL010000185.1 GCA_022572685.1 Pseudomonadota bacterium | reverse complement strand
CGGTCAGGGTCCAGGCCGAGGGCGCCGGCCGCCTGGCGCCGCTCTCGGAACTGGGGGGCGACGGCGCCGCCTTGGCAGACTGGCTGGCCCGGGCCACGCTCGAAGGCCACCTGGCGGCGGAGGCGTCGGGCCTCGCCTATCCGGGGCGGGTCGAGACGGTCTCCGGCAAACTTCGGTTCGAGGGGACGCTTGACGGCGGCCGCCTCGGGTTCCGGACGGCGCGCCCCGCGCGCCTGGTGCTCGCCAACCTCGCGCCGGACTGGCTGCGCGGCCTGGGCCTGCCGGCGCCGGCGGTGCCGCTGCTCGAACGGGGCGTCAGCCTGTTCCTCGATGGCCGCGCAAAAGGCGACCGCAACGGCCTCGCCGGCCCGGTTTCCCTGACCCTCAGAACGCCGGGCGGAGCGGAACTGGATGTCACCTCCCGGATCGGCATCGAGCTCGGCCCGGACCTCGCGATCGAACGGCTGAACCTGGACCGGCTGCGGGTCACGGCGCGGCGGCTGCCGCTGCCGGGCTTTCGCCTGCGCGAGTTCCATGTGGTGGGCGCGCTGGCCGGCAAGCCCCCCGCCCTCGCCGGTGCGTTGGAGCTGCGCCTGGAGGCCGCGGACCTCGCCTTCCAGGACCTGCGCGCGGCGGGCGCCCGGGCGGTCCTGCCGGTCGCGCTGGAGGTCGCGCCCGGCGCCGTCTCGCTGCGCCTGACCGGACCCGGCCAGGTGACGTTCGACCAGGTCAGCTATGGCGAGACGGTCCGGCTGGCGGCGCTCGCGGTGGCCGTGCCCGAAGGCGCGCTGTCCCTTTCCGACGGCGTCCTCGACCACGCGGCGACCCTGGTTCTCGCGCCCAGCCAAGCCCGCCTGATCCGCGCGGGCGGCGAGCTGGTGGTGGAGCTGGCGCCGGGGCCGCTGCGGATTCAGGGAAGCTGGAGCCCCGGGGCGCCCTATCGCGGCACCCTGCGCCTGGAATCCTCGACCGCGACCCTGCCGGCCCGGAACCTCGTGGCCGAGGGCGTCGAAGCGACGCTCACCCTGGGTGCGGCACCAAGAAACCTCGCCGCCGAGGTGATCCTGGGCAGCCTCACCGACCGCGCCGAGGCGCCGGTCTTCGCACCGCTCGGTGGCCGCCTGACGCTGCGCGGCGACGGTGAAACCCTGAGCTTCGAGGGACAGCTCGGCGACCGCGCCGGCGCGGCGCGGCTCGCCATCGCGGGCCGCCACGATCTCGCGGCGGGCCGCGGCAAGGCCGAGATCGTTCTCGACCCGCTCGCCTTCGTCCCCGGCGGCCTGCAACCGGCCGCCCTGGCGCCGCCGCTCGCGGTCTTGCGCGACGTGACCGGCGGCCTGCGCGCCCAGGCCGAGGTGGCCTGGAGCGCCGAGGGTCTCACGTCCGGCGCGGATTTGGCCATCGAAGACCTGTCCTTCGACAGCGATGCCGCCGAGGTCCGGGATCTCGATCTCGCCCTCACGCTCACCAGCCTGACGCCGCCGGCGAGCGCGCCGGGCCAGCGCCTCACCATCGCCCGCGTCGATCCCGGCGTGGCGCTCGACCAGGTCGCGCTGCGCTTTCAGATCCATCCCGGCGACCCGCCGCGCCTGGGCATCGAGCGGGGCGAGTTCCGGGTCAGCGGCGGGCGCGTGCGGCTGCGCGACCTGCTGCTCGACCCGGCGGCGCCGCGCCTCGAGCTGCCGCTCGAAATCGAGGGCCTGGACCTGGCCGAGTTGCTGCGAATTCTCGATATCGACGGGCTGTCGGGCAGCGGCCGCCTGTCCGGCCGCATTCCCATCGCCGTAGAGGGCGTGGGCGTGGGCGTGGGCGAGGGCGCGACCGTGACCATCGCGGACGGCCGGCTCGCCGCCGAGGCGCCCGGCACCTTGCGCTTCGAATCGGCGCGGGCCCGGCAGGTGCTCGCGGCCGCGGGCGAATCCGCCGCCCTCATGCTGCGCGCGCTCGAGGATTTCCGCTACGACGAGCTCTCGCTCGCCATCGACAAGCCGGCCGGCGCGGCCACGCGCCTGACCCTTGTGCTGCTCGGCCACAACCCCGATGTACTGGACGGCTATCCGTTCCGCTTCAACATCAACCTGGAGGGCGATACCGACCGGCTGGTCGCGGCGCTGAGCCAGGCCTACAGCCTGTCGAACCGGATGTTGCGGCAGTTCTGGCGGCCGGAACAAAAGTGAACTACTCGAACGGCCTTGTCAGACCACCCCCTCTGCGACAGCATGGGTATCTTGAATCGCGGCCAGGGGGCCAGGAGGAAAATATGAAGCTCATCAACCCGATATCAGGGGTCGTCGCCACCCTGTTCCTGGCCGGCGCGCTCGCCGGCTGTGCACCGACGGTCAGGATCGAGGCGCCCAAGGAACCGATCACGATCAACCTGAACATCAAGCTCGACGCCGACATCCGAGTCCGGGTCGAGGACAAGGCCAAGGAAGACATCGCCGCCAATCCGGACGTCTTCTAGAGTCACGAAATAAACAAGGGAGCGCATGATGAAACGGCGAACCTTTTTCCGCCTTACTTTCCTGGCTGTCGCAACACTGGCCCTGGGCCTGAGCGGGCCGCCGGCGCTGGCGCAGTCGCTCGATCAACTGCGCGCCTCCGGCGCCGTGGGCGAGCGCTTCGACGGCTACGCTCAGGCCCTGCAGTCGAGCGCCGGCGGCACGGTCGACCAGGTCAACGCCAAGCGCCGCCAGATCTACGCCGACCGCGCCGCCTCCGAAGGGGTCTCGACCGATCAGATCGGCCGCGTCTACGCCAAGCAGATCTTCGCCAAGGCGCCGCCCGGGACCAAGTTCCTCCAGCAAAATGGCGCCTGGATCACCAAGTAATATCAATCGAAAGATGCCCAACGACCAACCCGCCACGATGTCCCCGCCGGCCGCCGCCGGCCTGCCCGATTCGGTGGACGAGGCCCACGAGTTGCTTGCCAATGGGCGCTATGTCGCGGACCGGAGCCTGGCGACCGTGCTCTACCTCGCGCTCAAGCGCCAGCGGCCGCTGTTCCTCGAGGGCGAGGCCGGGGTCGGCAAGACCGAGATCGCCAAGGTCCTGGCCGAGGTCCTGGGCCGGCGACTGCTGCGCTTGCAGTGCTACGAGGGCCTGGACGTAAGCTCGGCGGTCTACGAGTGGAACTATCCGCGCCAGATGGTCGAGATCCGCATCGCCGAGGCCGCCGGCGACCGCGACCGGGAATCGCTCTCGACCGACATCTTCGACGAGAAGTTCCTGATCGAGCGGCCGCTGCTCCAGGCCTTGCGGCCCGAGATCAACGGCCCGCCGGTGCTGTTGATCGACGAGCTCGACCGCTCCGACGAGCCCTTCGAGGCCTATCTGCTCGAAATCCTCTCCGATTACCAGATCACGATCCCCGAGCTCGGCACCATCAAGGCGCCCGAGCCGCCGATCGTGATCGTCACCTCCAACCGCACGCGCGAGATCCACGACGCCTTGAAAAGGCGCTGCTTCTATCACTGGCTCGACTATCCGAGTGCGGCGCGCGAGCTCGAGATCCTGCGGATCAAGGCGCCCGGCGCGCCCGAGAGGCTGTCGCGCGAGGTGGTCCTGTTCGTGCAGGAGCTGCGCAAGATGGACCTGTTCAAGCTGCCCGGCATCGCCGAGACCATCGACTGGGTCGACGCGCTCCACCAGCTCGACAAGATCGCCCTCGACCCGGAGGTGGTCGACAGCACCCTCGGCGTGCTGCTCAAATATCAGGACGACATCGCCAAGGTGCACGGCAGCGAGGCCGCCAAGGTCCTGGACGAGGTCAAGCGCGCCGCCGGCACCGGCGGGGTCTGAGCGATGCCCGACCCGGCCCGGCCCCGGGAACCGGCCCAGGTCGTGACCCTGGCCGCGGCCACCTCCGTCCCATCAGTTGGCGGCGGCCGTATCGCCGAGAACATCATGTATTTCGCCCGTACCCTGCGCGCGGCCGGCCTGCCGGTCGGCCCGGGCAAGGTGCTGGACGCGATCGGCGCGGTCGAGGCGGTCGGCATCCGGCGCCGCGACGATTTCTACTGGGCGCTGCACGCGGTCCTGGTCAACCGCCGCGACCAGCAGGAGCTGTTCGACCAGGCGTTCCACGTGTTCTGGCGCAACCCCAAGATTCTGGAGCGCATGCTGGGCCTGCTGCTGCCCAGCATCCGCACCCCCGACGACAACGCGCGCGCGCTGAGCCGCCGCCTGGCCGAAGCCCTGCACGGCGCCGAGCGCATCCCGGATTTGCCGGAGCACGAGCGCGACGACAGGGAAATCGAGATCGACACGACCCTGACTTTTTCCAACAAAGAAGTCCTGCAAACCATTGATTTCGAAACGATGTCGAACGAGGAACTGGCCCGCGCCAAGGCCGCGATCGCGGCCATGCGCCTGCCGATCATGGAGCTGCCGACGCGGCGCCACCGGCCCGCGCACGGCGCCGGGCAGCGCGCCGATTTGCGCGCCACCATGCGCGCCGCGCTGCGCTCGGGCTCGGACACCATCCCGCTGCGCTGGAAACGGCCGCGCCGCCGCCACCCGCCGCTGGTGGTGATCTGCGACGTCTCCGGTTCCATGAGCCGCTATTCGCGCATGCTGCTGCACTTCATGCACGCGATCACCAACGACCGCGACCGGGTCCACACCTTCGTGTTCGGCACCCGGCTGACCAACATCACCCGCCACCTGCGCCAGAAGGACGTGGACCTGGCGCTGGAGAAGGTCGCCGAGGCGGTGGTCGACTGGTCGGGCGGCACCCGCATCGGAGCTTGTTTGCGCGATTTCAACATCAACTGGTCGCGGCGCGTGCTCGGCCAGGGCGCGGTGGTGCTGTTCATCTCCGACGGCCTCGACCGGGACAACGCCGAGGGCCTGAGCGTCGAGATCGAGCGCCTGCACAAGTCCTGCCGGCGCCTGATCTGGCTCAATCCGCTGTTGCGCTTTGACGGCTACGAGCCCAAATCCCTGGGCGCCCAGGTGCTGGTGCCCCACGTCGACGATTTCCGCACGGTGCACAACCTGGAAAGCCTGACCCAGTTGACCGAGGTGCTCAGCCGCCCGGTGACCCGGCGCCAGGAGGCCACGAGCGCATGGCAGGAGGCGGTATGATGACGACGGTTCATGGCGACGACGTGCTCGCCCAGGCAGCAGCCTGGCGCGACCAGGGACGCCAGGTGGCGCTGGCCACGGTGGTCGCGACCTGGGGCTCCTCGCCGCGGCCGGTCGGCAGCCAGCTCGCCGTCGATGACGACGGCAACATGATGGGCTCGGTCTCCGGCGGCTGCATCGAGGGCGCGGTGGTGCACGAGTCCGGCTCGGTGATGGAGGACGGAACGCCCAAGCTGCTCGAATACGGCGTCACCGACGAGATGGCCTGGGAGGTCGGCCTGGCCTGCGGCGGCACGGTCAAGGTCTTCGTCGAGCGCGTCGAATAGCGGAACGAGACACGATGAAGCGAGACATCCTGGACAGCCTGCAGCGGGCCCGGGCGGCCCAACGCCCGGTGGCCCTGGTCACCAACCTGGAGAGCGGCCGCCAGGCGCTGCTCGACGGCGAGACCGTGACCGGCGAGCTGACCCTCGGCGGCCCGGTGCTGGCCCAGGCGCGCCAGGCGATCCTCGACGACCGCAGCGCCACCCTGCCCGGGACCGACCTCTTCGTCCAGGCGTTCAACCCGCCGCTCCGGATGATCGTGGTCGGCGCGGTGCACATCGCCCAGTCGCTGGTGCCCATGGCCGCGCTCGCCGGCTACGACGTGACCGTGGTCGACCCGCGCAAGGCCTGGGCCACGGACGCGCGCTTTCCCGAGGTGCGGATGTCCACCGAGTGGCCGGACGCGGCGCTCACCACGCTGGCGCCGGACCACCGCACGGCGGTGATCGTGCTCACCCACGATCCCAAGCTCGACGACCCGGCGCTCGAGGTCACCCTCAAGTCTCCGGTCTTCTACATCGGCGCGCTGGGCAGCACCCGGACCCACGCCAAGCGCCTGGCGCGCCTGCGCGAGGCCGGCCTGGACGAGGCGGCGCTGGCCCGCATCCACGGCCCGATCGGCCTGGCGATCGGCGCCAAGAGCCCCTCCGAGATCGCGATCTCGATCCTCGCCCAGATGACCCAGGCGCTGCACGGCGCCCCGCCCCTGGTCAAGGCCCAGGTTGCGTGATGGGGACCAGGTGATGATCTTCGGCGACACCCCTGTGAGCGAGGCCGAGGGCGCGATCCTGGCCCATTCGGTGAAGCTCGCTTCGATCAGCTTCAAGAAGGGCCGGCGCCTCTCCGCCGAGGACCTGGCGGCGCTCGCCGAGGCCGGGATCGAGACCGTGATCGCCGCGCGCCTGGAACCGGGCGACGTCCACGAGGACGCGGCGGCGGGGCGGATCGCCGAGGCGATCCTGGGCCCGGGCCTGACCGCGAGCGCCGCCTTCACCGGGCGCGCCAATCTGGTGGTCGCCCGGCGCGGCGTGCTGGTCGTCGACCGGGCG
>JACZVL010000184.1 GCA_022572685.1 Pseudomonadota bacterium | reverse complement strand
CGGGCCTGGAACGCCGGGGCCTGGGACGCCCGAGCCTGGCGCGTCCGAGGCCGGGGCACCGCAAACGGCCCCCCCAGGCTGGCATCCGCTCGACGCCCGGACACCCGGGCGCGGTGCCGAAGGGCCGGCGGCCCGGCCGGCGGAGCGGCACGATTCGGCGCCGCGCAAGCGCCCGGCCAGACGCCGGCGGCAGCCCCGGAAGCCGCGCGGCTGAGTCCGTGAAAAACACAAGAACCGGCCGCGATTATGGTTAACGCAACTTAAGTGATTGGGACTCTTGACTTGCTTGGCCCATCGAATATTCCGTAACTGGCCGTTTCTTAACGATTTTATTGGAAATACGACTGGCTTTTAACGGTCCTGGTCGGTTACTATGCTTTACAGAATGTAAACAATAACATTGCCGACGAATCCTGACGTGGGGTCATCATAGGGGTCATGGGAGGTCCAGTGAAACGACGGCGGTCTCGGTGTGGACCGGACGCCTGGCGGCGCCTCGGCGCGCTGTCGGTGGCGTTCTTCTTGGTCGCCTGCACGGCCCAGGACACGCGGGTCACGGCGGACGGCGACCTGTCCCTCGCCAGCCGCCTGTTCCGGGACGGTTATCAGGACATCATCGACATCTACATCGACGAGGTTCAGGCCTCGGACCTGGCCTTGGCGGGCCTGGACAATCTGACCGACCTCGACCCCGACATCTCGGTATTGGCGCAGGACGGCTGGATTACCATGAAGGTGGATGGCCGGCTGATCGGGAGCTTTGCCGCGCCGCCGGACCATGACGCGGAAGCCTGGGGCGACCTCACCGCTTCGGTGCTACGCCTGGGCCGCAGCCGCTCGGCGCTGATCGACGCCGCCGACCCGGAGGAAATCTACGAGGTCGTCTTCGACGGTATCCTGACCGAGTTGGACAAATTCTCCCGCTACGCCGGCCGCGACGAGGCGCGTGAGAACCGGGCCAGCCGGGACGGCTTCGGCGGCATCGGTGTGCGCATCCGCCTGATCGACGAGGGCGTGCGGATCCTCTCGGTGATGGAAAACACCCCGGCCGAGCGCGCCGGGCTCGAGGACAACGACATCATCCTGGAGATCGACGGCGAAACCACGGTGGACCTCAGCCAGCGCGAGGTGGTACGGCGCCTGCGCGGGCCGCTGCGCAGCCGCGTCGCGTTGACCGTCGGGCGCGAGGAAGCGCCCGCGAACCTCGGCATCGAGGTGGTCCGGGCCCACATCGTTCCTCAGACGGTGACCTATCGGCGCCATGGCGACACCGCCGTCATCCAGTTGACCGGCTTCAACCAAAGCACCACGCGGACGCTGCGCGAGAAGCTCAACCAGGCGACCAAGGAGATCGGACCCGATCTCTCCGGCTTCGTGCTCGATCTGCGCGGCAATCCAGGCGGCCTGCTCGACCAGGCGGTCGCGGTCGCGGACCTGTTCATCGTCCAGGGCCGGATCGTCTCGACCCACGGGCGGCACCCGGACAGCCACCAGTACTTCGACGCCGAACCCGACGACTTGGCCAAGCACCGGCCGGTCGTGGTGCTGGTCAACGGCAACTCGGCCTCGGCGGCGGAAATCGTCGCCGCGGCGCTGCAGGATACCGGGCGTGCGGTGGTGATCGGCAGCGGCTCCTTCGGCAAGGGCACGGTGCAGACCGTGCTGCGGCTGCCCAACGAAGGCGAGCTGACCCTGACCTGGGCGCGCTTCCATGCGCCTTCCGGATACGCGCTGAACGGCCGCGGCGTGATCCCCGACATCTGCACCACCGGCATACCCGGCCAGACAGCCGATGACGTTCTCGACCGCCTGATCGACGGCAGCCTGCCGATCGATCGCGACACCCAGCACAGAGACGTCGATCCGGACGACGAGGCCGCCATTGCCGCCCTGCGCGCCACCTGCCCGGCGCGGCAGAGCGACGCCGGAATCGATCTCGAGGTCGCCCTGCGCCTGCTCGAAAGGCCGGATCTCTTCGCACGGGCCTTGGGCGGACAGGCGCCCGATACCGCGTTCCTGAACGAGGGCCATTCGGCCGACGCATCCAACACCCAGTGATCGCGATTGAATTCCGTCGTTAGACCCGCGGAGGCCGCCGGCCTGGTCCTGATTCGCCGGGCGGCCGCCGCTGGCGCCGGCGTCGAGGTGCTTTTAGGACGGCGCAGCGGCCGTTCGCGCTTCATGCCCGGCATCTATGTCTTCCCGGGCGGCCGCGTCGGTCCCGGGGACCGCCGGCCCTCGGGCTTCGCGGAGCCGTTGCCGGAGCCGCCGGCCGGCCTCGACCAGGCGACCCGGCGGCGGCTCGCCGAGTTCGCGCGCGCGGCGCTGCGGGAGACCTTCGAGGAGACCGGCCTGCTGCTCGGCGCCGCCGAAACGGCGCCCGCCCCGGCGCCCGCCCCGGCGCCTCCGCCGCGCGGCCGAGGCGCGGAGGTCTGGAACGCCTTCGCGGCGGCCCGGTTGCGTCCTGGATTCGGCGGCATGCGCCTGGTGGCGCGCGCGATCACCCCGACCGACTCGCCGGTCCGCTTCCATACCCGCTTCTTCCTGGCCGAGGGCGCGGCGGCCGCGGGCGAGATCGGCGGCGACGGCGAGCTGGAGGACATCCACTGGGCGCCGCTCGATAGCCTGCCCGAGCTGCCCATGGCCGACATCACCCTGCTGGTGCTCGAAGAGGCCCTGGCCCATCGCGCCGGGGCCGGAGGGCCCGGCCGCCCGGTGCCGCTGTTCCGCTGGATCGGGTCCAGGCAGCACCCCTGGGACCTGCGGGGTATCCCGACACCGCGGGCTTGACTTGCCCGGCCCGGCCGCTATCTTCCGGGGCTCGCATGACAGGAACCGAGTTCCGAGTTCGCGCCGAAAGGACAGCGCCATGGCCAAGCCGACGACCCAGTTGATCAAAATGGTCAGCACCGCCGACACCGGCTACTTCTACGTGGCCAGGAAGAACACGCGCACCCTGACCGAGAAGCTGCAGATGCGCAAATACGACCCGCGCGCGCGCAAGCATGTCCTGTTCAAGGAATCCAAGATGAAGTGAGCCCCGCGGCCGGCCGCGGGCTCCAACAACGAAGACGGCCGCCCCAGGGGCGGCCGCTGTGCGTTTGGGGGAGGCCGGGATGGTCCTTGGTATCAGGCGCCGCCGGCCGCGGTATCAGGCGCCGCCGGCCACGGCCGCCGGCGCGGCGGTCTCCGCCGCTTCGGGCCCCTCCGCCGAGCGGACCTGATTACGGCCACCGTTCTTGGCCTGGTAGAGCGCCGTATCGGCGCGCCCCAACAGGGCCTCCGCCGTCTCCGTGGGGTCGGTGGTCGTGGCGACGCCGATCGAGGCGGTGATCGCGAGCGGCGCCTCGCTGCCGGAAGCCTCGAAGGGCTCCGCCTCGATCCTGCGGCACAGGCGCTCGGCCACCATCAGGGAGACGTCGGCCGGCGTGCTCGGCATGATCACCACGAACTCCTCGCCGCCGTAGCGTGCCAGCAGATCGAAGTCGCGGATGCCGTCGCTCACCCGCTGGGCCACGGCCTTGAGCACCTCGTCGCCGCTGGCATGGCCGCAGGTGTCGTTGACCCGCTTGAAGTGGTCGATGTCGAACATCATCACCGAGACCGGCTTCCGGGTATTGGCGATCTCCATGATCTTGCGATCCAGATGGGCGTCCATGTAGCGCCGGTTGTAGATGCCGGTCAGCGCGTCGGTGTAGGCCAGGGATATGCTGTTGTCGAGCATCCGATGGAGTTTGTCGTGATAGCGGCGGCGCCGAACCTGGGTGCGGGTGCGCGCCAGCAGCTCGGCCTGGTCGATCGGCCGGATCAGGTAGTCGGTGACGCCCAGATCCAGACCCTTGGCCAGTTGCGTCAAGTCGGCCTCGTTCAGGATCAACAGGATCGGAATGTGCCGTGTCTCGTCCTGGGACCGGAACTGGGAGCACAGGCGCAGGCCGTCCTCGCCGGCCAGGCTCAGGCTGACCATAATCAGGTCCAGCCCGGGCTCCCGGCCAAGCTCGAGCGCCTCGGCGGCGCCGGTGGCGCGACGAATCCGGTGTCCGGCCTGGGTCAGGAATTCGGTCAGCTTTCCGGCCAGCATATCCTCGCTTTCGACCATCAGGATCTGGCCGTTGGCGGCGTCTTCCTCGGCGTCCCCGGGCACCTCGCCGACGATGTCCATTTCGCCGGTGGTCGCGTGACGCACGCGCAGCTCGTCCATCATGACCTTGAGCCGCGCGAGCGAGCGCACCCGCGCGAACAAGGCGATGTCGTTGACCGGCTTGGACAGGAAGTCGTCGGCGCCCGCCTCGAGGCCGCGTACCCGATCGGCGGTATCGGTCAAGGCCGTGATCATGACGATGGGGATGTGCCGCGTCTTCGGATTCGCCTTGAGCCGCTCGGCGACCTCGAAGCCGTCCATGCCCGGCATCATGACGTCGAGCAGGATCAGGTCCGGCGCCTGGGCGTTGGCCACTTCGAGGGCGGAGGGCCCGTCGCTCGCGGTGAGCACCTCGAAGTACTCGGCCATCAACTTGGCTTCGAGCAAACGGACGTTGGCCGGGATGTCATCAACAACCAGAATCCGGGCGGTCATCTTGTGACTCCGGCGGACCGATCAGTTCAGGAATTTTCGGACGGTTTCCAGAAAATTGGTCACCGAAATGGGCTTGGCGATATAGGCCTCGCAACCGCCCTCGCGAATCTTCTCCTCGTCGCCCTTCATGGCGAAGGCGGTCACCGCGATGACCGGGATCGACTTGAGGTCCTCGTCCTCCTTGATCCACTTGGTCACTTCCAGTCCCGAGACCTCCGGCAACTGAATATCCATCAGTATCAGATCGGGCTTGTGCTCGCGCGCGATGCGCAGCGCTTCCATGCCGTCCTTGGTCTGCAGAATATTGTAACCGTGCGCTTCCAGCAGGTCGTGGAACAGCTTCATGTTGAGCTCGTTGTCCTCGACCACCAGAACCGTCTTGGCGGATTTGTTCGCTGAATCGTTTTTCGAATCGTTTGTCACACCCGCGCTCCCATCTTGAGACAACTTCCACCAGGCCGCGTACCGCGGGAGGCCGTTTCGGCGCCTCCCGCTGAGACCGGGCCCGTTTGCCGTCGGCCTTGCGGCCATGGACAATCCATAGGTTCCAGGCCGGAACCTCCGCGAAACTCTAGAAGAATAAAATTAACGATTCGTAAAGGAATTCAACCGGGCCACGATCCCGATGTCCCGCAACGCAACCGAGATCCGGCCCCCGGACCGCCCCTCGGACCGCCCCCGCCCCTTAATAATCCGAGACCGCCAGCTTGCGCAATCGCTCCATCGGTCGAATTTCCATTTTTGGTCCGGCAGCCTCGGTGCGAATCGGCATTCCTGCATCCATTTCCATAGTTTTCCAGGGTCCATAGTTTGCCAGGGCCGGATCACCCTGTTAGTACAGAATTCGCCGACGTGGGGCGCAGCGGCGCAACGATATATGGTATAAGCGGCGTGGCCGAGACCTCTTTCACCCTGGCGGCCTCGGTGGCCGCGGGCGGCGCCCTGGGCGCGCTGGGCCGCTACCTGGCGATCTCCTGGTTCGGCCGCCGGCTCGGCACCGGCTTTCCCTATGGCACCTTGGCGGTGAACGCGGCCGGTTCGTTGCTGCTCGGCGCCTTCGTCGCGCTCGGCGCCAGCCAATGGCGGGTCACGCCCGAGGTCCAGGCCTTCGTCGCGGTCGGCGTGCTCGGCGCCTTCACCACGGTCTCGACCTTCGCCTTGGATACGGCCTACCTCGCCGGCCAGCACCGGCGCCTGCTGGCCGGCGCCTACGTGGGGCTCTCGGTCACGCTCTCGCTCGCGGGCGCCGCCTTGGGCTATTATCTGGTGCGAGCCGCGTTCGCCTGACAGGGGACGGCCAAGCAGTCAAGGACCCGGTCCACGCCATGACCGACCGAGAACCGATTCGCCTCGGCATCGACCTGGGCGGCACCAAGATCGAAGGCATCGTCCTCGACGCCCGGGGCCGGACGCTGGCGCGGCGCCGGGTCGCCACGCCGCGCGAGGACTACGCCGCCACGGTCGCGGCGGTGGCCGGGCTGGTCGCCGCGCTGGAGCACGAAGCGGGCGCGCGCGGCAGCGTCGGCGGCGGCATTCCCGGCGCGGTCTCGCCCAGGACCGAGCCGTTGGCCCGCACCACCCAGTTCCCGTCCAGTTCTTTGATTTTGATGTGATCGGCCATGCCAACCCCGGCGTGCTTTTTGCAATGATGTATCGGCGTATCAGCAACGATATAAGTCAGATCGGCGCCGCTGCAAGGGCCAGCCAATCGCGCGCCGCCTCGCACACGCGCGGTGCGATCTTTTCAAGAACCCGCGTGTGATAGGCGTTGATCCAGGCGCGCTCACCGGCGCTCAGCATACCCACATCAATCAGGCGACGGTCAATCGGCACCAGCGTAAGGGTCTGGAAAGACAGCATGTCGCGCGCGTCAGCCCCGTCGATGGGTGGCG
>JACZVL010000018.1 GCA_022572685.1 Pseudomonadota bacterium | reverse complement strand
GCGCTGACCGGGGTCTGGGGCCGCTCGGCGATGACCGTTTTCGCGGCGGCCGCACCCGCGGTCCTGATCGGCCCCGGGGCCGGACCCGGCATTGGGCCGGGTTTCGGGCGCGGCCGCGTCGCCTTCGTCGCGCTGGCGCTGCTATTGCCCGCGCTGGTCTGGGGCGGTGGGGCGCTGCGCCTCGCCATGGTCCCGGCGCTCGGCGCCGAGACGGTCGACGGGGTGATGCTGCGCCTGGTCCAGCCGAGCATCGATCAGGCCTTGAAATGGGTGCCCGAGCTGCGCCGCGGCCACATCGAGAACCAGATGCGGCTGTCGAGCGGCCCAGGGACCGACCCGGGGGCCGACCCAGGGGCCCGGGCGGTCAGCCACGTGATCTGGGCCGAAACCGCGGTGCCCTTTCTACTCGACGACGAGCCGAACTTGCGCGCCCAGCTTGCCGGCATCGTGCCCCCGGGCGGCCTGCTGATCGCCGGCGCGCCGCGTATCGAGGGTTCGGGCGCGCAGCGGCGCCTGTGGAACAGCCTGCACGGGCTCGATGAAACCGGCGCGGTGGTCGGCACCTACGACAAACACCATCTGGTCCCGTTCGGCGAATATACGCCGCTGCGGGCGGTCCTGGGCTGGCTGGGTCTGGGCAAGCTGACCGTGGGCGGTCAGGGCTTCAGCGCCGGACCGGGACCGGTGACCCTCGATCTGCCGGGCCTGCCGCCGTTTTCGCCGCTGATCTGCTACGAGGCGATCTTTCCCGGGCGGGTCGTGGCCGAGGGCGCGCGGCCCCAGTGGCTGCTCAACCTGACCAACGACGCCTGGTTCGGAACCTCCTCCGGCCCCTATCAGCATTTCGCCAGCGCCCGCATCCGCGCGGTCGAGGAGGGACTGCCGCTGGTTCGGGTCGCCAACTCCGGCATCTCGGCGGTGGTGGACCCCTACGGAAGGCTGCTCGGCCGGCTCGGTCTGAATCAGGTCGGCGTGCTCGATTCCCCCCTGCCCCGACCGGCCGAGGGGGTCACCTTGTATGCTCGATACGGTGACCGCCTGGGGCTATTCCTGATCGTCATATTAGCGTTTTCCGCCTTGATATTCCGACGATTTTTGACGTAGGCTGCTGCCTCTCTGGGGACCAAGATAACCGAATTCGCGGCATGCGAGAGTATGTTTAAACGACCTCGCAAACGATATAACTGTTACGGGGGTGATATACCTATGATAGGCGGTGAAGGGGTGACATACGGGCGTGGTACGGGCCGGCCCAATCCGGTCGACGTCCACGTCGGCGCACGGGTGCGGCTGCGGCGCACGCTGCTCGGCATGAGCCAGGAAAAGTTGGGGGAGGCGATCGGCCTGACCTTTCAACAGGTCCAGAAGTACGAACGGGGGGCGAACCGGATCGGATCGAGCCGGCTCTTCGATCTGTCCCGGGTGCTGGACGTGCCGATCGGGTTCTTTTTCGATGAAATGCCCGCCGATGTCGCGGCCAGCTCGCCGGCCCAGTCCCGCGGCATGGCCGAGGAGCCGGTGAAGTACGAGCTCGACCCCATGGCCAAGCGCGAAACGCTGGAGCTGGTGCGCGCCTATTACAAGATCACCGATCCGCACACCCGCAAACGCCTGTTCGAACTGACCAAGGCGCTCGGCGCGGCCGCCGAGAAGAAAGCCTAGAGCAGATCGGGGTCGATCGAATCGCCGGCGGCGATCCGATCGACCGCGTGAATCTGCTCTACACTATTGATGGCGACCGGATCGGAATTGATCCGGTCTAGGCAGGTTTTCAAAACGCCACCCGCGCGAGCGCGTGCCCGGGTCGGCATGCCTGGGTTTGGCGCGTGCCCGCGCGGAGGCACAATTTGCTTGACGTTTTTTATGCGGGCGACAACATGAAGCGCGGTCGGCCCTGTCGCCCGCGTTTCGTGTTTTCGACTCCTCGGCGCGCCCGGGCGCCCGCCCCGGGGGCCGCCCAGCCAGGAATCCACTGAGGAACCGGAAAAGTGCGCAACGGCAACTACCTCTTCACGAGCGAATCGGTGTCGGAGGGGCATCCCGACAAGATCTGCGACCGCATTTCGGACGCCATCGTCGACTCCTTCCTGTCTCATGACCCCCATTCGCGGGTCGCGGTCGAGGCCCTGTCGACGACCAATCGGGTCGTGTTGGCCGGCGAGGTGCGCGGCCCCTCGGAAGTCGATGCCGAACTGATCGAGCAGGTGGTGCGCCATGCGATCAAGGAGATCGGATACGAGCAGGACGGTTTCCATTGGCAGCGGCTGAGCCTGGAGAACCATATCCACGAGCAGTCCGCCGACATCGCCCAGGGCGTCGACGCCGCGGGCAACAAGGACGAGGGCGCCGGCGACCAGGGCATCATGTTCGGCCATGCCTGCACGGAAACCGACGAGCTCATGCCCGCGCCGATCCACTTTTCCCACAGCATCCTGAGGTCCCTGGCGGAGGCCCGCCATTCCGGCGCCGAGCCCGGGCTCGGTCCCGACGCCAAGAGCCAGGTGACCCTGAAATACGAGAACGGCCGGCCGCGGCGGGCCGCCTCGGTCGTGGTCTCGACCCAGCACTCCGCGGACCTGTCCCAGGACGCGGTGCGGGAGATCGTCCGTCCGCACGTGGTCAACGTCCTGCCCGAAGGCTGGATGTGCGAGGAGGCCGAATTCTACGTCAATCCGACCGGCCGCTTCGTGATCGGCGGTCCGGACGGCGACTGCGGCCTGACCGGGCGCAAGATCATCGTCGACACCTATGGCGGCGCGGCACCTCACGGCGGCGGCGCGTTCTCCGGCAAGGATCCGACCAAGGTCGACCGCTCGGCCGCCTACGCGGCGCGCTATCTGGCCAAGAACGTGGTCGCGGCCGGGCTCGCCGAGCGGTGCACCCTGCAGCTTTCCTACGCCATCGGCGTGCCCAAGCCGCTCTCGCTCTACGTCGATACCGAGGGCACCGGCCAGGTCGACGAGGACCGCCTTTCGGCGATCCTGCAGGAGCTTATGGACCTGAGTCCGCGCGGCATTCGCGAGCACCTCGGGCTGAGCAAGCCGATCTACGCGCGCACGGCCGCCTATGGGCACTTCGGCCGGGCCGTGGATGCGGACGGCGGCTTCTCCTGGGAGCGGCTCGATCTGGTCGATTCCCTGAAGTCGGCCTTCAACGCCTGACCGGCGCGCGGTTGCCGGGGCCGAGGGACGGGGCCGGGGGACGGGACCGGGGGACCATGGCTCGGCGCGATCTCGAACCAGAAAGTGACCCGCGGGCCGGGCCGGGCCGGCGCGCTTTCTACGGGCGCCGCCAGGGCCGGCGCCTGCGGCCCGGCCTCAAGGCGCTGCTCGACGAGCTCCTGCCGCAAATCGCGGTTTCCCTGCCCCACGACGGCGGCAAGCTCGACCCAGCCACCCTGTTCGACGGCCGGCGCGCGGGCTATGCCCTGGAGATCGGTTTCGGCGCCGGCGAGCACCTGGCCTGGCAGGCCGCGCGGCATCCCGAAATCGGCTTCTTGGGCGCGGAATACTTCGTCAACGGGGTGGCCGGGCTGCTGCGCCGGATTCAGGACCGTGGCCTCGACAACGTCCGCATCTACCATGGCGACGCCCGCGACCTGCTCGACGCGCTGCCCGAGCGCAGCCTGGACCGGGCCTACATCCTGTTCCCCGACCCCTGGCCCAAGGCCCGCCATCACAAGCGCCGGATCGTCCAGGACCACACCCTGGCCCGCCTCGCCCAGGTCATGAAGGACGAAGTTGAATTGCGCCTGGCCACCGACGATATGGATTACTTGAGATGGATGCTGGAGCGCCTGCTCCGGAACCCGGAATTCGAATGGCTGGCCCGCGGGCCCCGGGACTGGCGCGAACGGCCCGAGGATTGGCCCCAGACCCGCTACGAGAGCAAGGCCGTCGACCAGGGCCGCAGGCCGGTGTACCTGCGGTTTCGGCGGCGCCCCCGGGAGCCCTGAAACAGCCGGAAAGAGGGCCCGGGCGGGGCTTGAAGCCCGGATTTCGGGCGGGGAGAAAAGCCTTGCGAGGCACGGCGGTCCGGCGCTAGATTGCGCCGACCTTAGGTTGACGCGGTCGCGGAGCTTTGGACCGGGTCAGGTCGCCGTCAGGGTGGGCCTTTGGCCCGCTTTTTTTATGGCCGCTTTTGTTGTGGACCATCGCGGAACGGAATCTGAGGCCATTGACCGAAGCCTGCGAGAAGCTGGCGCCCGCTTTCGCCAAGACCAGCGAGGGCCGGGCCGCCGAGGTGGAGCGCCTGATCGCACCGGCGGTCGCGGCGATGGGCTACGACATCGTCCGGGTGCTGCTTTCGGGAAAGCGGAGGCCGCACTTGCAGATCATGGCCGAGCGCCATGACCGCGCCGGCATGGTGGTGAGGGACTGCGTCGCGCTCAGCCGCGCGATCGAGGCCATCCTCGAGGTCGAGGACCCGATCGCGGAGGGCTATGAGCTCGAGGTCAGCTCGCCGGGCATCGACCGGCCGCTGACCCGCGCGGCGGACTTCGAGCGCTTCGCCGGCTTCCAGGCGAAGATCGAGACCGCCGTGCCGCTCGAGGGCCGGCGGCGCTGGGTCGGCCGGCTGCTGGGCCTCGAGGGCGAGACGGTGCGGATCGAGACCAAAGAGGGCGAGGTCGCGCTGCCCTGCGCGGCGATCGCCAAGGCCAAGCTGGTGTTGACCGATGACTTGATAGCCGCCGGCGAACACGTGCGGGCGGCGGCAAACGAAGGAACCGAGTGAGCGATGGACACGACCGCGCTTTCCAGAACCGAACTCCTGCAGGTCGCCGACGCGGTGGCCCGGGAAAAGAGCATCGAACGGGAAGAAGTGCTCGATGCCATGGAGCAGGCCATCTCGAAGGCCGGCCGCGCCAAATACGGCCACGAGCACGATATCCGCGCCGCGATCGACCGCAAGACCGGCGAAGTCCGCTTGCGGCGCTACCGCGAGGTGACCGACGAGATCGAGAACGAGATTACTCAGCTTTCGGTGAGCGAGGGCCAGGCGCGCCAGCCGGGCATCACGGCGGGCGAATTCATCATCGAGGAGCTGCCGCCCATCGATCTGGGGCGCATCGCGGCGCAGACCGCAAAGCAGGTGATCGTGCAGAAGGTCCGCGAGGCCGAACGCCAGCGCCAGTACCGCGAATACAAGGACCGTGCCGGCGAGATCGTCAACGGCATCGTCAAGCGCAACGAGTTCGGCAACGTCACCATCGACCTGGGCCGGGCCGAGGCGATGATGCGGCGCGATGAATCCCTGCCGCGGGAATCGTTCCGCACCGGCGACCGCGTGCGCGGTTACATCTACGACGTGCGCGAGGAACAGCGGGGCCCGCAGATCTTCGTATCGCGCAGCCATCCGCAGTTCATGGCCATGCTGTTCGCCCAGGAGGTGCCCGAGATCTACGACTCGATCATCGAGATCAAGGCGGTGGCGCGCGATCCGGGCAGCCGCGCCAAGATCGGCGTGATCTCTCACGATTCCTCGATCGATCCGGTCGGCGCCTGCGTCGGCATGCGCGGCAGCCGCGTCCAGGCGGTGGTCAGCGAGCTGCAGGGCGAGAAGATCGATATCATCCCCTGGTCGCCCGACTCGGCCACCTTCGTGGTCAACGCCCTGGCGCCGGCCGAAGTCAGCAAGGTGGTGCTCGACGAGGAGCAGGGCCGGATCGAGGTGGTGGTCCCGGACGAACAGCTCTCGCTGGCCATCGGCCGCCGCGGCCAGAACGTGCGCCTGGCGTCCATGCTGACCGGCTGGGACATCGACATCATGACCGAGGAGGAGGAGTCGCGCCGCCGCCAGGAAGAGGTCCGTACGCGCTCTCAGTTGTTCATCGAGGCGCTCGACGTCGACGACGTCATCGCCCATCTTCTGATCGCCGAGGGCTTCATCTCGCTCGACCAGGTCGCCTTCGTGCCGATCGAAGAGCTGGCACGGATCGAAGGCTTTGACGAGGACATGGCGGAGGAACTTCGCGCCCGCGCCCGCGCCCACCTCGAGGAGATCGATCGCAAGAACCACGAGCGCCGCCGGGAGCTCGGCGTCAGCGACGAGCTGGCCGAGATCCAAGGCCTGACCTCGGCGGTTCTGGTGACGCTCGGCGAGAACGGCATCAAGACGCTCGACAATCTCGGCGATTTGGCGAGCGACGAATTGATCGAGGTCCTGGGCGAGCAGGCGCCGGACCACGCCGAGGTCGACGCGATCATCATGGCGGCCCGCGCCCATTGGTTCGACGATGAGCCGGAGCCGCAGCCCGAGCCGGCGCCGGCCGAGGACGAGATGGGGGCGGCCGAGGCCGGCGACGCGACCCAAAGCGGCGAGACGGCCCAAAGCGGCGAGACGGCGGAGGCCTAGGCGCGCGATGGCGGCTTCTGTACAGATGGCCGATCCCGACACGCCCCCCGCCGTGCGCGAGCCTGGGGTGCGCGAGCCTGGGGTGCGCGAGCCCGGGGTGCCCGAACGGGGCGCCACGACCTCCGTGCGCCGCTGCATCGCGAGCGGCGAGCTGCGGCCGAAGGCCGAGCTGATTCGCTTCGTCGCCGATCCCGGCGGGACCGTCGTGCCCGATCTGGCCGGGCGGCTACCGGGTCGGGGGCTCTGGCTGTCGCCGCGGCGCGAGGACCTGGAGCGGGCCTGTGCCCGAAACCTCTTCGCCAGGGCGGCGAAGGCGCCGTTGCGCGTGCCCGAAGACCTGCCGGCGCGCGTCGAAGCGCTGCTGAGCCGCCGCTGCCTCGATCTTATCGGCCTCGCCACACGGGCCGGACAGGCGGTTTCCGGCTACCAGCGGGTTGCCTCCCTGCTTGCCTCCGGAGGGGTTGCGGTGCTATTGGCGGCGGTTGATACGGCCGAAGACGGGCGGCGCAAGCTGCGCGCGGCGGCGCGGACCCAGGATTCGCCGCCGCGGGTCGTGGAGGTGTTTACCGCCGAGGAGTTGGGCCGGGCGTTGGGCCAGGCCGCACGCGCGCATGTTGCGATCGCGCCGGGTGGCTTTGCGGAGCGGTTCGCCATGGAGGCCGCGCGCCTGTCGGGCTTGCGTGGCGAATGATGGCGGGAGATTGCAGGTCGAGCGCCTGAAAGGCGCCGCCGTGAGGTGAGATGACGACGAGCGAAGAAACAGAGAAGAAAAAGCCGCTGAGCCTGAGGCCCGGCAAGCTGAGTCTGAAGAAAACGGTGGAAACCGGTCAGGTCCGCCAGAGCTTCAGTCACGGCCGGTCCAAGGCGGTGACCGTGGAGATCAAGCGCTCGCGAACCTTCGAGGCGGGCGCGGGCGGGCGCATGACCGAGGTGACCGAGGCGCGCCGCGCCGCCGAAGCCGCGCTGGGCGAGATAACCGAGCGACCGACCCCCGAGGCCGAGACGCGCGCGCGCAGCCTGACCGCCGGCGAGCGCGCCACCAGGGCCCAGGCGCTGGAGCAATCGCGCCACGATGATGAAGAGCGTGCGCTCGCGGAAGCCGAGGCCGAGACGCGCCGCCGGGAAGAAGAAGTCGCGGCGAAGGCGCGCGCCGAAGAGGAGGCCGCAAAGGTCGCCGTGGAGCCCGGGTCCAAGGCGCCCGCCGAGGCGCCCTCTATCCCGGAGCCGGCGGCGCCCGCCGCGGCGGCCGCCGAAGAACGGCCCGGCCGCGGCAAGCCCGATGGCGGTGACGCCCTCGGTGGGCGGGTCAAGCGCAAGGGCGCCGTGCCGCCGAAGCCGGCCGCGCCGCGCCGTGGCGGCGATGAGCGCCGGCGCCACGGCAAACTGACCATTTCCCAGGCGCTGGAAGGCCGCGACGGGCGCCAACGTTCGCTCGCCTCGGTGCGGCGCCAGCGTGAGAAGATGCGCGCGGTGCCGGCCAAGCAGGCCCATCAGCCGCCGCAGCGGGTCATCCGGGACGTCACCATCCCCGAGACCATCACGGTCCAGGAACTCGCCAACCGCATGGCCGAACGCGGTGCCGTGGTGGTCAAGGCACTGATGAAGATGGATGTCATGGCGACGATCAACCAGATTATCGATGGCGATACCGCCGAGTTGGTGGTCGCGGAGTTCGGCCACAAGGCCAAGCGGGTTTCCGCCGCCGACGTCGAGCTGGGCATCGGCGGGGCGCCCGACGACGAAGCCGCCCTGCGGGCCCGCCCGCCGGTGGTGACCGTGATGGGCCACGTCGATCACGGCAAGACCTCGCTGCTCGATGCCCTGCGCGCCACCGACGTGGCCGCGCACGAGGCCGGCGGCATCACCCAGCACATCGGCGCCTACCAGGTCGAACTGGGCTCCGGCGACAAGATCACCTTCATCGATACCCCCGGCCACGCCGCCTTCACCGAGATGCGGCTGCGCGGCGCGACGGTGACCGATATCGTGGTCCTGGTGGTGGCCGCCGATGACGGGATCATGGAACAGACCATCGAGGCCATCAATCACGCCAAGGTCGCCAAGGTCCCGATCCTCGTGGCGATCAACAAGATCGACCGCCCCGACGCCGATCCGGACCGGGTCAGGAAAGAGCTGCTGCAACACGAGTTGGTGGTCGAGGAGATGGGCGGCGAGGTCCTGGCGATCGAGGTCTCGGCCAAGGAGAAGACCAACCTCAACAAGCTGGAGGAGGCGATACTCCTGCAGGCCGAGCTCCTGGAGCTCAAGGCGAACCCGGAACGCGCGGCCGAGGGCGCGGTCATCGAGGCCAGGCTCGAGCGCGGTCGCGGTCCGGTCGCCACGGTGCTGGTCCAGCGCGGCACCCTGAGGGTCGGCGACATCTTCGTGGCCGGCAGCGAATGGGGCCGGGTGCGGGCGCTGATCGATGAACGTGGCGAACCGGTCGAGGAGGCGGGTCCCTCGGTGCCGATCGAGGTCCTGGGACTGAACGGCACACCGATGGCCGGCGACGACCTGGTCGTGGTCGAAAGCGACACCCGGGCCCGCGAGATCGCCGACTTCCGCCGGCACAAGAAGCGCGAGCTGGATATCGCCGCCTCCAGCCGCGACACCATCGAGCAGATGCTCAGCCGCATCCAGGAGGGCGAGGCCGGCAAGCTGCCGGTGGTCATCAAGGCCGACGTGCAGGGCTCGCTCGAAGCCATCTGTTCCAGCCTGACGAAGCTGGGGACCGATGAGGTCGAGGTCCAGATCCTGCATTCCGGCGTCGGCGGCATCAACGAATCCGACATCACCCTGGCGCGCGCGACGGACGCCATGGTTATCGGCTTCAACGTGCGCGCCAATCCCCAGGCGCGCCAGCTGGCCAAGCGCGACAACGTCGATATCCACTATTATTCAATTATTTACAACATCGTCGATGACATCAGGGCGGGACTCTCGGGCATGCTGGCGCCGACCCGGCGCGAGCATTTCCTGGGCTACGCCGAGATTCGCGAAGTGTTCAACATCACCAAAACCGGCAAGGTCGCCGGCTGCATGATCACGGAAGGCCAGGTCAAGCGCGGCGCCAAGGTGCGGCTGCTGCGCGACGATGTGGTGATCCACGACGGCACGCTGAAAACGCTGCGCCGCTTCAAGGAAGAGGTCCGGGAGGTCAAGGAAGGCTATGAATGCGGCATGGCCTTCGAAAACTACGGCGACATCCAGGTCCGCGACCGCATCGAGTGTTACGAGATCGAGGAGGTGGCCCGCGAGCTCTAGCATCCGGGCGGGACTTCCGCCGGTGCGAGAGGCCTGGCCACTCTGACAACGCTTGAACCAGGATATCGGGACATCCGCGCGCCGCGATAAGGCGCCGAGCCACCGGCAGCTTCGGGTCGGCGAGGAGCTGCGCCACGCGCTGTCGCGCATCCTCGCTCGCGGCGAATTGCGCGACCCGGCGCTCGCCGATCTCAACCTGACCGTCACCGAGGTCCGGGTCAGCCCCGACCTCAGAAGCGCGACCGCCTTCGTGGTGCCGCTCGGCGGCGGCGGCCTGGAGGCCGCGGTCGTTGCGCTCAATCACGCCGGCGGGTTCTTCCGCAGCCGACTCGCCCAGGAGGTGGCCCTGCGCCACGCGCCGCGCATCGCCTTCGCGCCCGACCGCTCCTTCGACGAGGCGCGCCGGATCGACGAGATTCTCGAGCGGCCCCGGGTCCGGCGCGACCTGGCCGGCCGCGCGGGGTCCGACGGGGCGGGGTCCGACGAGGCGAGGCCCGATGAGGCGGGGCCCAATCAAGCGGGAGACGGCCATGGCGCGTAACCGCAAGGGCCAGCCGGTCCACGGCTGGGTCGTGGTGGACAAACCCCTGGGGCTGACCTCGACCCAGGTGGTGGGCCGCGTGCGCCGGGTCTTCGACGCCCGCAAGGTCGGCCACGGCGGCACCCTGGACCCGCTGGCCACCGGCCTGCTGCCGATCGCCATGGGCGAGGCGACCAAGACCGTGTCCTACGTCATGGCGGGCGACAAGGCCTATCGCTTCACCCTGCGCTGGGGCCAGGCGACCGCGACCGACGACACCGAGGGCGAGGTCATCGCGGTCTCGGAGCGGCGCCCGGCGGAGGCCGAGATCCGGGCGGTCCTGCCCCGCTTCCAGGGCGTCATCGACCAGGTGCCACCCAACTATTCGGCGATCAAGATCGCCGGCCGGCGCGCCTACGACCGGGCCCGCGCCCAGGAGGTCTTCGAGTTGGAGCCGCGCCCGGTGACCATCCACAGCCTGGAACTGGCCGCCACGGAGGGACCGGATCTGGCCAGTTTCGAGGTCGTCTGCGGCAAAGGGGCCTATATGCGTTCCCTGGCCCGGGACCTGGGGGCCGCCCTGGGCTGCCATGCCCACGTGGTGGCGCTGCGCCGGACCGCCGCCGGGCCTTTCACCCAAGACCATGCGATTTCGCTGGAATCCTTGGAGGCCCTGGGGCATAGTGCCGCCGCTTCGGGAGCCCTGCTCCCCATCGAGACCGCGCTGGACGACATCCCGGCGCTGGCCTTGACGGAGATCGAGGCGAATCGCCTGCGTCGCGGCCAGGCGGTGTCCATGTTGGCCCGCGCCAACCGCGAGCGTATCCGGGAGTTGGAGAACGGGGTCATCGTCTATGCCACCACGGGCGGCAAGCCGGTGGCCTTGGTCCGATACGAAGCCGGCGACATTCACCCGGTCCGCGTACTCAACCTTTAGCTATCGAAGAACAGGACACACGATGTCGATTACGGCTGAACGCAAGACCGAGGTGGTGCGCGAGTACGCGCGCCACGAGGGCGACACCGGTTCGCCCGAGGTCCAGGTCGCGATCCTTACCGAACGGATCAAGAACCTGACCGAGCACCTGCAGACCCACAAGAAAGATTTCCATTCTCGCCGCGGCCTGCTGATCATGGTGGGACAGCGCCGGCGCCTCTTGGACTACGTCAAGTCGCGCGAGCAGTCCCGTTACGAGACGCTGATCAAGCGTCTGGGTCTGCGCCGATAACGGCGCCGCGGAATTTGGGTTTGCGCCTTCGCCTCGGTGCCATCACCGGTTCGCCGGGGTTGCGGGTGCGCGCCATGATCCAAACAGTCAACAGTTACCACGATATTGAGGCGTCGCGATCCGGCCGGGGCGACGCCGAGTGGAGGCCGGGCCGACGCAAGGGGCGGCGCGCGATCGCGTGCGATACGGGCGACGCCCCTTACGCTGGTCCGGTCCATGGATGCCGGCCGTATGTTGGAAGGACGAAGGAAATATGTTTACCACCCATACCCAAGAGATTGATTGGGGCGGGCGCAAGCTCACCCTCGAGACCGGCCGCATCGCGCGCCAGGCCGATGGCGCCGTGCTCGCCACCTATGGCGACACCGTGGTGCTGTGCACCGCGGTTGGCGCGTCCACACCCCGCGTCGGCATCGATTTCTTCCCGCTGACCGTCAACTATCAGGAAAAGACCTTCGCCGCGGGCAAAATCCCGGGCGGCTTCTTCAAGCGCGAGGGACGGCCGAGCGAGAAGGAGACCCTGACCTCGCGGCTCATCGATCGGCCGATCCGGCCGCTGTTCGCCGAGGGCTACAGGAACGAGACCCAGGTCATCTGCACCGTGCTCAGCCACGATCTGGAGAACGATCCGGACGTGGTCGCCATGGTCGGCGCCTCGGCGGCCCTGACCATCTCGGGGATTCCCTTCCTGGGCCCGATCGCCGGCTGCCGCGTCGGCTACAAGGACGGCGAGTATCTGCTCAACCCGCTGATTTCCGAGCTGACCGAGTCCGAGCTCGACCTGATTATGGCGGGCACCAGCGAGGGCGTGCTGATGGTCGAATCCGAAGCCAAGGAGCTCAGCGAGGCGGTCATGCTGGGCGCGGTGGCTTTCGGACACAAGGCCATGGAGCCGGTGCTGGCGGCGATCGTCGGGCTCGCCGAGGCCTGCGCCAAGGAGCCCCGCGAGCTGTCCGAGCCGGCGCCCGAGGTGGCGGTCGTGCGCGAGAAGTTCGCGGCCCAGGTCGCCGGCCAGCTGGCCGAGGCCTACCGGGAGCCGGAAAAGATGGCGCGCCAAGAGAAAGTCGGCGCGGTCAAGGCGGCGGCGATGGAGAGCCTGGGCGAGGACGAGGCCGAGCTCGCGGTCGCGGGCAAGGTGTTCAAGTCGCTGGAAAGCGAGATCGTCCGCGGCAACATCCTCAAGACCGGCAAACGCATCGACGGCCGCGGCACCAGCGACGTGCGGCCGATCGATTGCCAGGTCGGCGTGCTGCCGCTGACCCACGGCTCGGCCCTGTTCACCCGCGGCGAGACCCAGGCGCTGGTCACCACCACGCTGGGCACCGGCCAGGACGAGCAGATCGTCGACGCGCTCGCGGGCGAGTACCGGGAGCACTTCATGCTGCACTACAATTTCCCGCCCTATTCGGTCGGCGAGGCCAGCTTCCTGCGTTCGCCGGGCCGGCGCGAGATCGGCCACGGCAAGCTGGCGTGGCGGGCGATGCGGTCGCTGATGCCCGAAAAGGACGACTTCCCCTATACCATCCGGGTGGTCTCGGAGATCACCGAATCGAACGGCTCCTCCTCCATGGCCACGGTCTGCGGCGCCTCGCTGGCCCTGATGGACGCGGGCGTGCCGCTGACGCGCCCGGTGGCCGGCATCGCCATGGGCCTGATCAAGGAGGGCGACGACTACGCGGTGCTGTCCGACATCCTCGGCGACGAGGACCATCTGGGCGACATGGACTTCAAGGTGGCCGGCACCGATGCCGGCATCACCTCGCTGCAGATGGACATCAAGATCACCTCGATCACCACCGAGATCATGGAGATCGCGCTCAACCAGGCGCGCGACGGCCGCCTGCACATCCTGGGCGAGATGGCCAAGGCGCTGGACCACGCCCGCGACGGGGTGTCCGACCACGCGCCCAGGATCACCGTGATCACCATCCCCAAGGACAAGATCCGCGAGGTGATCGGCACCGGCGGCAAGGTGATCCGCGAGATCTGCGAGGTCACCGGGGCCAAGATCGACATCGAGGACGACGGCACCATCAAGGTCGCCGCCGTCGATCAGAGCCAGGGCGAGGCCGCCATCGCGTGGATCCGCTCGATCACCGCCGAGCCCGAGGTCGGCGTCATCTACAAGGGCAAGGTGGTCAAGATCATGGACTTCGGCGCCTTCGTGAACTTCCTCGGGCCGCGCGACGGCCTGGTCCACATCTCCGAGCTGGCCCCGCAACGGGTGCGCACGGTCGACGACGTGGTCAAGGAGGGCGACGAGGTCCGGGTCAAGGTCATCGGCATGGACGACCGCGGCAAGGTGAAATTGTCGATGAAGCGGGTCGACCAGGCGACCGGCGCGGACCTGGAGGCCAAGGCCGAAGCCGAGGCCAGCTAGTGCCCGACGCGACCTCGGCTTGGTAGAGGTGCCCATGATTGGCTTGCGTGCGGACGGCCGCGGGGACCGCGGGCACCCGGCGGGCGATTCGCAAAAGCCGGAACCGGACCGCCCGCCGTTCGCCCTGCCGCGCGTCATGGGCCACCGCGGCGCGGCGGCGGTGGCGCCGGAGAACACCCTGGCCGGCCTGCGCACGGCCGCCGCCATGGGCATGACCTGGGTCGAGTTCGACGTCATGCTGAGCGGCGACGGCGTGCCGGTGCTGTTCCACGACGACAACCTGAAACGCATCACCGGCCGCAAGGCCTCGATGGCCAGGACGCCGTTCGCCGAGCTCGCCAAACTCGAGGCCGGGGCCTGGTTCGCGCCCGGCTTCATCGGCGAGCCGATTCCCTCGCTCGAACAGGCGCTGGCGCTGGCGGTCGAGCTCGGCGTCACGCCCAATATCGAGATCAAACCGACCCCGCGCCGGGACGCGGCGACCGCGGCGGCGGTGGCGGAGACGATCGCGCGCTGCTGGCCCGAGGATCGGCCCGGCCCGTTGATCAGCAGCTTCAGCCGCCAGGCGCTCGGGGTCGCCCGCGACCGCGTCCCCGCGCTGCCGCGCGCGCTCATCGCCTGGCGCCTGCCGCGCGATTGGGAGGCCGCCGCCGAGACCCTGCAATGCGCCAGCCTGCACCTGCGCGCCCTGCGGCTCCGGGCCAAGACCGTGGCCAAGGTCAAACGCGCCGGCTACCAGCTCGCCGCGTTCACGGTCAACGATCCGAAAAAGGCCCGGCGCCTGATCCGCTTCGGCGTCGACTGCATCATCACCGACCGCCCCGACGTGATCGCGGCGGCGCTCGGGTGAAAAGGGGACTGTCCCCTATATTTCTAGGTTTTCGTATGATTTACAGGAGCTTACGGGCGCGCCTGAACTACTCGTCCCGCTTCAGCCGGCGCGGCGAGGGGATCCCGATGGTGTTGTAGCCGGCGTCGACGTGGTGGATCTCGCCGGTCACCCCGCGCGAAAGATCGGAGAGCAGGTAGAGCCCGGCGTTGCCGACCTCCTCCAGGAGCACGTTGCGCGCCAGCGGCGCGTGGTCCCGGCTCCAGCGGTAGACGAAGCGCGCGTCCGCGATCGCGGCCCCGGCGAGGGTCCGCATCGGCCCGGCCGAGATCGCATTCACCCGGATGCCCCTGTCGCCCAAATCGACCGCCAAATAGCGCACGCTGGCCTCCAGCGCCGCCTTGGCGACCCCCATGACGTTGTAGTTGGGAGTGACCCGTTCGGCGCCCAGGTAAGTGAGCGTCAGCAGGCTGCCGCCCGCGCCCATCATGGGCGCCGCCCGGCGCGCGATCTCGGTGAAGGAGAAGCAGGAGATCTCCAGGGTGCGCGCGAAGTTGGCGCGGCTGGTGTCCAGGTAGCGGCCCTTGAGCTCCTCCTTGTCGGAGAAGGCGAGCGCGTGGACCACGAAGTCGAGGCCGTCCCAGGACTGGCCGAGCCGGTCGAAGACCGCCGCGACCTCGCCCTCGTGCGCCACGTCGCAGGGCAGCACCAGTTCGGAGCCGACCGATTCGGCGAGCGGCCGCACCCGGCTGCCGAAGGCCTCGCCCTGGTAAGTAAAGGCGAGCTCGGCGCCGCGGCCGTGCAGGGCGCTGGCCAGGCCCCAGGCGATCGAGCGGTCGTTGGCGACCCCCATGATCAGGCCGCGTTTCCCCGCCATGGAGGCCGAGGGCAGGCCGGCCGCGCCGGTCTCTGGCTCCGCCGCCTCCGGCGCGGGCTGGCCGATCTCCGCTTCCCGCCTCATGGCTCGAACCTCTTGAAGGCGAGGGAGGCGTTGGTGCCGCCAAACCCGAAAGAGTTCGACATCACGCAGTCGAGGCCGGCGTCATCCTCGCGCGCGCGCACCAGCGGCACGCCCTCGGCCCCGGGGTCGAGCTCCTCGATATTGGCGGAGGCGGCCAGGAAGTCGTGCTCCAGCATGAGCAGGGAATAGATCGCCTCGTGCACCCCGGCCGCGCCCTGGGCGTGACCGGTCAGGGACTTGGTGGAGCTGACCCGCGGCATCTCCTCGCCGAAGACCTCGCGCATGGCGTCGATCTCGATGATGTCGCCCACCGGCGTCGAGGTGCCGTGGGCGTTGATGTAGTCGATCTTGGTGTCGCCCAGCCCGGCCAGCGCCATCTTCATGCAGCGCACCGCGCCCTCGCCCGAGGGCGCCACCATGTCCGCGCCGTCCGAGGTCGCGCCGTAGCCGATGATCTCGGCGTAGATCTTGGCGCCGCGCGCGCGCGCGTGGTTCAGCTCCTCGAGCACCACGGTGCCGGCGCCGCCAGAGATGACGAAACCGTCGCGGTCCTTGTCGTAGGCGCGCGAGGCCCGCTCGGGCGTGTCGTTGAACTTGCTGGACAGGGCCCCCATGGCGTCGAACAGGACCGTGAGCGACCAATGCACCTCCTCGCCGCCGCCGGCCAAGACGATGTCCTGCTTGTCCATCTGGATCTGCTCGTAGCCGTTGCCGATGCAGTGCGCGCTGGTCGAGCAGGCGGAGGAGATGGAATAGCTCATGCCCTTGATCTTGAAGGCGGTGGCCAGGTTGGCCGAGTTGGTGGACGACATGCAGCGCGGCACCATATAGGGGCCGACCCGCTTGGGGCTCTTGTTGCGCGCGGTGTCGGCGGCCCAGACCTGGTTCGAGGTGGACGCCCCGCCCGAGCCCATGATGAGCCCCGTGCGCTCGTGCGACACCTCGGCCTCGGCGAGGCCCGCGTCCTCGACGGCCTCGCGCATGGCCACGTAGTTGAAGGCGGCCCCGTCGCCCATGAAGCGGCGCAGCTTGCGGTCGATCGCCGCCTCCACGTCGAGGGTAATGGCGCCGTGGACGTGGCTGCGGAAACCCATCTCCGCATAGGTCTCCGAAAAGGTGATGCCCGAGCGGCCGGCCCGCAGCGACTCCAGCACTTCCTGCTGGTTGTTGCCGATGCTGGAAACCACCCCCAGCCCGGTGACGACGACACGTCGCATCTTATCGGTCCTCGAGCGGCCCGGGCTCAGGCGGCCTCGGGCGCGGTGAACAAGACAACCTTCAGGTCCTTGGCGTGATAGACCGTCTCGCCGTCGACCTTCATGGTGCCGTCGGCGACTCCCAGCACCAGCCTGCGCATGGTGACCCGCTTCAGGTTCAGGTGGTAGCTTACCAGCTTGGCCGTGGGCAACACCATCTGAGAGAACTTGACCTCGCCGACGCCGCGCGCGCGGCCCCGGCCTTGGCCCCCCATCCAGCCGAGGAAGAAGCCGACCAACTGCCACAGCGAATCCACGCCCAGGCATCCGGGCATCACCGGGTCGCCCTCGAAGTGGCAGGAGAAGAACCAGAGGTCCGGCTTGATGTCGAACTCGGCCTCGATCTCGCCCTTGCCGAATTCGCCGCCGGCGTCGGTGATCTTGGTGATGCGGTCGAACATCAGCATCGGCGGCAGCGGCAATTGGGCGTTGCCCGGACCGAACAGCTTGCCGTGACCGCAGGCCAGCAGATCTTCGTAGCTGTAGCTGCTCTTCCGCTCGGACAAGGAGGTCACCCCGGCATGAAAATGTGGACGCGGACAGTGAAACAGCCGCCGTGGCAGGCCCGCTTGGACCGGGTCCCGCCACCCGCGCGGCTTCCGCGCGCCGGACTATAACACAGCGCCGATGGGCGGCAATCGTCTGGGTGGATCGGCCATGGCGCGCGCGGGGCCGGCTGTCGGGTCGGATCGCGACCCGGCCAAAGGACCCGGTCCCGCTAATTAAAGACATTCCAAAAACGTCACCAATCGACTGTTCCGAGCTTTAAAATTCGACCAAACATACTATATTGCGGGACATGGCGAATGAGCGTCCCTATCGCGCCTTGATCGAACGGCTGAAGGCGGTCGGCCTCAGGCCCACGCGCCAGCGCTTGGCCCTGGCCCGGCTTCTGCACGAGGGCGGCAACCGGCATTTGAGCGCCGAGCAGCTGCACGAAGAAGCGCGCGCCGCCAAGGTGCGGGTCTCCCTCGCCACCGTCTACAACGCGCTCCATCAGTTCACCGCGGCGGGCCTGCTGCGCGAAATCGTGGTCGAGCCCGGGTGTTCCTACTTCGACACCAACGTCGAGGACCACCACCACTTCTATTACGAGGACAGCGGCCGGCTCGAAGACATCCCGGGCGAGGAGGTCCGCCTGGCCCGTCTGCCCAAGCCGCCGAAGGGCACCCGGCTGTCGCGCGTCGACGTCATCATCCGGGTTTCCGGAGGACGTGGATAGCCGCGCTCTCTCCATCGCTTAAAAAGTTTACTAGAACGATTCTAATATATTGACAAGGGCCCCGCGGGGGCCTATTTATCTGGCTAGGCGGGCCGGCGGTCCGCCGCGCGCAAGGTTTTTCCATTCGCCAATCCTCGGGCGCCAATCCCGAAAGCACCATTCCATAGGGAGAGCATGATGCCGAATCTGAAGGACTCGAAGACCGAAGAGAACCTGAAGGCCGCCTTTGCCGGCGAGAGCCAGGCCAACCGCCGCTACCTCTATTTCGCCCAGAAGGCCGACGTCGAGGGCTACAACGACATCTCCGCCGTGTTCCGCTCCACCGCCGAGGGCGAGACCGGCCACGCCCACGGTCACCTGGCCTACCTCGAGGAGACCGGCGACCCGGCGACCGGCGAACCGATCGGCGACACCTCCTTGAACCTCAAGGCGGCGATCGCCGGCGAAACCCACGAGTACACCGATATGTACCCGGGCATGGCGCGCTCCGCCCGCGAGGAGGGCTTCGACGAGATCGCCGACTGGTTCGAGACGCTCGCCAAGGCGGAAAAAAGCCACGCCGGCCGCTTCCAGAAGGCGCTCGACTCGATGAGCTGACCCGCCTTCGGGCGAGGTTCCATTCGGGATCGGGGGCGCGCCGCGACGCGGTGCCCCAGTTTCGGGCGCCCCCCGTTCCGGGCCATGCCGATGAGTTTTTGAACCGGAGGCCGGGCCATGCGTGAAGGCGGGCTGGACGCGCCGATCCGGCATCCCATCGACTGGCGGGATCCGGACTTTTGCGACGCCGAGAAGATCGACGCGGAGTTGCGTCGCGTTTTCGACATCTGCCACGGCTGCCGGCGCTGCTTCAATCTCTGCGACGCATTCCCGACGCTCTTCGATCTCATCGATGGGTCCAAGACCGGCGAGCTCGATTCGGTGGACAGCGCCGGCTTCGGCAAGGTGATCGCGGGCTGCACGCTCTGCGACCTCTGCTTCATGGTCAGCTGCCCCTACGTGCCGCCGCACGCCTTCGACCTGGACTTCCCGCACCTCATGCTGCGCGCGCGCGCAGCCGAGCTCGAGCAGGGCAAGGGCGAGGGACTGAGTGCGCAGCTCAGCAAGACCGACCGCAACGGCAAGCTGGCGGCGCTGGCGCCGGGCCTGGTCAACTGGGCCAGCGACACCGGCAACTCCCTCACCCGCCCGGTCATGGAGGCGGTGCTCGGCGTGCACCGCGAGGCGGCGCTGCCCAAGTTCCACGGCAAGACCTTTGCGCTCCGGGCCAGGCGGTCCGCGCCCGAGGTCAACGCGAGCGCGCCGGCCCACGGCCGCCAGGCGGTGCTCTATGCGACCTGCTTCGTCAACTACAACAATCCGGGTATCGGCGAGGCCAGCCGCTTTGTCCTGGCCCGCAACGGGGTCGAGACCCGGGTCGTCTATCCGAGCTGCTGCGGCATGCCCCAGTTCGAGCGCGGCGACATCGCCAAGGTGGCCGAGAGCGCGCGCCGCGTGGCGGCGGAAATGGAATCCTGGATCGATCGGGGCCACGCGGTGATCGCGCTCACGCCCTCCTGCGCGCTGATGCTCAAGTTCGAGTGGCCGCTGATCCTGCCCGAGGACCCGGTGGTCAAGAAGCTTTCGGAGGCGACCTACGACATCGCCGAATACGTCGTCGATATCGCCAAGAACGAGGGCCTGGCCGAGGGGTTGGGGGCGCTGCCCGGCGGGGTCGCGCTGCACCTGGCCTGTCACGCCCGGGCCCAGAACATGGGCGCCAAGGCAGCCGAGATGCTGCGCCTGGTGCCGGGCGCGGAGCTCACCGTGATCGAGCGCTGCTCGGGCCACGGCGGCTCCTGGGGCGTCATGAAGCAGCACTTCGAGACCGCGCTCAAGATCGGCCGCCCGGCGGCGCGCCAGGTGGCGAACAGCGGCCAGAAATTCGTCGCCTCGGAGTGCCCGCTCGCCGGCCTGCACCTGCTTCAGGGGGTGGACCGCCAGGACGGCGAGAACAAGCCCGATACCGAAACCGCCTATCATCCGATCGAGCTGTTCGCCCGTGCCTACGGCTATCGGGGATAGCAAGTTTGAAGGAGACACGATGACGGCCGCCAGGCACGAGATCACCCGCGACGACATCCTGCCGATGGCGGACTATGCGCGCGGGCGCAAAGAGCGCCGCCGGGCGCTGGTCGAGGCCAAGAAGCACCGCCGCCTCGAGGTCGGGCCGGACTGCAGCTTCTACTTCGAGAATTACCAGACCATGTGGAACCAGATCCACGAGATGCTGTTCATCGAGAAGGGCGGCGAGGCCCAGATCTCCGACGAGCTCAGCGCCTACAATCCGCTGATCCCCAAGGGGCGCGAGCTGGTCGCGACGGTAATGTTCGAGATCGACGATCCGGTCCGCCGCGGCGCCCTGCTGGCCAAGCTCGGCGGGGTCGAGGAGACCGCGTTCATCCGGATCGGCGGCGCGACCATCCGGGGCGTTCCCGAGGCCGACCTGGACCGCACCAGCGCCGCCGGCAAGGCCTCCTCGGTGCAGTTCATCCACTTCCCCTTCACCGACGCCCAAATCGCGGCGTTCCGAGCGGAAGGCGCGGAGGTCGTGGTCGGCTTCTCTCACCCCGAATACGCCCACATGGCGGGGCTGCCCGGACCCGTCCGCCAGGCTCTCGGCCAGGATTTCGACTGAAGGGCAGCCCCGGGCCCACCCCCCTATTAAGTATTGTGTCCCTAAAACCAAGGGCTGCCGTAAAACCGCGGGCCGTCCTAGTTCAGGGTTTCGCCGGGGTAGGCGCCGTAGATCTCGCCCTGGCGCAGCCAGCCCTCGAAGCCCTTGGCTTCGATCAGGCACCAGCCGTCGCGGCAGTTGTGCAGCCGGCCGACGACCCGAACCTGGACCTCGGCGATGGCCGGGGCGCCGGGCTCGGGCGCGCGCCGCAGCAGCCGGTCCGCGCCCACCACCATGGCGCCGCGCTGGCCGCTTAGCATGGACTGGTGGACCCAGCCCTCGCTGTCCTGCCAATCGCGGATGCGGCGCCAGGTCTCGAATTCGTCGATCACCTCGACCGGCAGGCCTTTGCGCGTGAACACCCATTCGATGGGATAGCGCACGCCCGGGCCGCTGCGCAGGTTGACCTCGGCCGCGCGCAGGGTGACGAAGCGCGGCAGCGGCAGGCCGCTGGGCCCGAGCCCGGCCTCGATCCCGGCCCCGAGGCCGACCGTGGCCGCGCCGTCGCCCTGGGCCAGGGCGAGCCGCCCGGGCGCGAGCGCGAGCAGGCCGGCGAACAGGCAGGCCAGCAGGCGGGCCAGCGGGCGGGCGGGTCGAAACGGCAGGGTCATCGCGGCTCCCGGTGAGGTCAGGTCCGGGTACTAGCCGCGCTTGCGGGCAGGGTCAAGCACCGCCGCGCGGGCCGCGGTCCCCGGGCGCCGCGGCGCCCTGGACAAGGGCGGCCGCGTCCTGCTATGGCAGACGGCGATACCCGGCCCGCCGGGCCCCCTTGGAACCGCGCGCATGCCCCACAAGAAACCCCAGGTCATCGTCACCCGGCGCCTGCCGGACGCCATCGAGACGCGCATGATGGAGCTGTTCGACTGCCGCCTGCGCGACGACGACCGGCCCATGAGCCAGGCCGAGCTGGTCCAGGCGAGCCAGGAATGCGACGTCCTGGTGCCGACCGTGACCGACCGCATCGACGCCGCCGGCCTGTCCCAGGCCGGGCCGGAGCTGAAGCTGATCGCCTCCTTCGGCACCGGGGTCGATCACATCGACCTCAAGACCGCGCGCGAGCGCGGCATCACGGTCACCAACACCCCCGGCGTCCTCACCGAGGACACCGCCGACATGACCATGGCCATGCTCCTCGCCCTGCCGCGCCGGCTGAGCGAGGGCGAGCGCCTGGTGCGCTCGGGGGCGTGGCGAGGCTGGGGCCCGACTTCCATGCTCGGCCAGCGCATCTGGGGCAAGCGCCTGGGCATCATCGGCATGGGCCGGATCGGCCAGGCCGTGGCGCGGCGCGCGCGCGGCTTCGGGCTCGCGGTCCACTACCACAACCGGCGCCGGGTCCACCCGGACATCGAGGCCGAGCTCGAGGCGACCTATTGGGAGAGCCTGGACCAGATGCTGACCCGCATGGACATCATCTCGGTTCACTGCCCCCATACCCCGGCGACCTACCACCTGCTGTCCGCGCGCCGGCTCAAGCTGATGCCGGCCCACGCCTACATCGTCAACACCAGCCGCGGCGAGGTGATCGACGAGAACGCGCTGGCGCGGCTCATCGAAGCGGGCGAGATCGCCGGCGCCGCGCTCGACGTCTTCGAGCACGAGCCGGCGATCAACCCCAAGCTGCTCAAGATGGAAAACGTGCTGCTGCTGCCGCACATGGGCTCGGCCACCATCGAGGGCCGCATCGCCATGGGCGAGAAGGTAATCATCAGCATCAAGACCTTCGCCGACGGCCACACCCCGCCCGACCGCGTGCTCGAGACCATGTTCTAGCGCGGCCGCCGACACGGCGGCATTGACGCGGCACGGCACAAGCAGCTTAATCCAGGTAAGAGTTCTATTGCGAATTGGCTAGGTCCAAGCCAAATCGAGAATTAATAATGCAACCGGGAGGAATTTTCATGAGAAACATGAGCTTGACGGCTATTGCCGTGATCGTGGGCGTGTCGTTCGCGACCGCGGCCAAGGCCGAACCACAGGTCGAGGTGCTCCATTGGTGGACCTCGGGCGGCGAGGCCCGGGCCATCCAGGTGCTGGTCGACGACTTCAAGGCGGCCGGCGGGACCTGGACCGACATGCCGGTGGCCGGCGGCGGTGGCGACGCGGCGCGCACCGCGCTCAAGGCGCGGGTGCTGTCGGGCAATCCGCCGACCGCCTTTCAGATGAAGGGACCGAGCATCCAGGAATGGTACGAAGAGGGCGCCCTGAGCACCGGCATCGACGCGATCGCCAAGGAGCAGAACTGGGACGCCGTGTTGCCGGCTCAGATCGCCGACCACATGAAGTGCGAAGGCAAATATTGCGCGGCCCCGGTCAACGTCCACCGCATCGACTGGTTCTGGGCCAATCCCGCGGTCCTCGCCAAGGCCGGCGTCGCCATGCCGACCACCTGGGACCAGTTCAACGCCGCCGCCGACAAGCTGCAGGCGATGGGCATCACGCCGCTGGCTCACGGCGGTCAGTCGTGGCAGGACGCCACGGTGTTCGAGGCGGTGGCCCTGGGCATCGGCGGCAACGACTTCTACCGCAAGGCTTTCGTCGATCTCGATATGGACGCCCTGGGCGGCGCCACGATGGTCAAGGTGTTCGATCAGATGCGCAAGCTGCGCGGCTACGTCGACCCCAACTTCTCGGGCCGCGACTGGAACCTGGCGACCGCCATGGTGATGAACGGCGAAGCCGCGTTCCAGATCATGGGCGACTGGGCCAAGGGCGAGTTCACCGCCGCCGGCAAGGTTCCGGGCAAGGACTACCTCTGCGCCCCGACGCCGGGCAGTGGCTATCTCTACAACGTCGACAGCTTCGCCATGTTCGACGTCAAGGGCGACGACAAGGTGACCGGACAGAACCTGCTCGCCAAGCTGATCCTGGACAAGAAGTTCCAGAAGGTCTTCAACCTGGCCAAGGGATCGATCCCGGCCCGCATCGATGTCGATCTTGGCGAGTTCGACTACTGCGCCCGGCGCTCGGCCTATGACATGAACGTGGCCAGCTCCAACGGCGGCCTGCTGCCGAGCTTCGCCCACGGCATGGCCATGCGCAATGCCCAGGCCGGCGCCATCACCGATGTGGTGACCCGGCACTTCAACTCCGATCTGTCTTCGGCCGACGCCGCCAGACTTCTCGCCGAAGCGGTACAGAACAGCCTGTAAGCGCTCGACCTTCTCCGGGTCCCGCCCCAATTCGGGGAAGGGACCCGGATATCCTCGCGCCGGGACCGCCGGGTGAAAAGCCTGCTCGATAGACATCTGCCGAAGATCGTGGTCGCGCCGTCGTTCGCGGCCGTGTTGTTCTTCGTTTACGGCTTCATCGGCTGGACCGTGTACGTGTCCTTCACCAAGTCGCGGATTCTGCCGAAATACGAGCTGGTCGGATGGCTGCAGTACGAGAAGCTGTTCGCCACGCCACGCTGGTACGTGGCGCTCGATAACCTGTTCGTCTTCATGGTGCTGTTCGTCGCCATCGCCATAATGATCGGCCTGCTGCTGGCGATCCTGCTGGACCAGAAGATCCGCGCCGAGGGTGTCATCCGCACCATCTACCTGTACCCCATGGCGCTCAGTTTCATCGTCACCGGCACCGCCTGGAAATGGCTTCTCAATCCCGGACTGGGCATTGAAAAGGTGGTTCGGGACTGGGGGTTTCCGGATTTCAAGTTCGACTGGCTGATCGATCCGGAGATGGCCATCTACACGGTGGTGATGGCCGGGGTCTGGCAGTCGTCGGGCTTCGTCATGGCCCTGTTCCTGGCGGGCCTGCGCTCGATCAACGAAGAGATCATCCGGGCCGCCCTGGTCGACGGCGTCGGCCCGTTCCGGCTCTACTTCCATGTCATCATCCCGTCGCTGCGGCCGGTGTTCGTCAGCGCGGTCATCGTGCTCACCCACTTGGCGATCAAGAGCTTCGATTTGATCATCGCGCTGACCCACGGCGGGCCCGGCTACGCCACGGACATGCCCGCGACCTTCATGTACGCGATGGCCTTCAGCCGCGGCCAGTTGGGCCAGGCGGCGGCCAGCGCCACCGTCATGCTGGCCACGGTCTCGGCGGTGATCGTCCCCTATCTCTATTCCGAATTGCGGCGCAAGGCATGACCAGCGGCCAGGCAGACACCCGCGCCGGCCTGATGCGTTCGACCCCGCTGCGTTCGGCCCCGCTGCGTCGGGCCGGCCGGCCGTGGACGGCAACCTTGCTGCGCGGGCTTCTGTTCCTGATTCTCGGCCTGTTCGTCTTGTACTTCACGCTGCCGCTGTTCGTGATGATCGTCACCTCGCTCAAGTCGCTCGAGGAAATCCGCCAGGGCTCGCTGCTGGGCTTGCCGCAGGAAATCGAGTTGACCTCGTGGGCGACCGCCTGGGGCAGCGCCTGCATCGGGGTCAGCTGTCATGGCCTCCGGCCCTATTTTTGGAACTCGATACTGTTGGTGGTGCCGGCGGTGGTGATTTCGACGGCGATCGGGGCGATCAACGGCTATGCCCTGTCGAAATGGCGCTTTCCCGGCTCCGACGTGATCTTCGGACTGATGCTGTTCGGATGTTTCGTCCCGTTCCAGGTGATTCTGCTGCCCATGGCGATCACCCTCGGCAAGATCGGCATGGCGGGCAGCGTCAGCGGCCTGATCCTGGTCCATGTGGTCTATGGCATCGGCTTCACCACGCTGTTTTTCCGCAACTACTACGTGGCCGTGCCCGACGAGCTGGTCAAGGCGGCGAAGATCGACGGGGCCGGCTTCCTCGCCATCTTCACGCAGATCTTCCTGCCCTTGTCGATCCCGGTGATGGTGGTCACGGTGATCTGGCAGTTCACCAATATCTGGAACGATTTCCTGTTCGGCGTGTCGTTTTCGCAGGGCGGCTCGCAACCGATCACCGTGGCCCTGAACAACATCGTCAACTCCACCACCGGGGTGAAGGAGTACAACGTGGACATGGCCGCGGCGATCATCGCGGCGCTCCCGACGCTGCTCGTCTATGTGGTTGCCGGAAAGTATTTCATCCGCGGTCTCACCGCCGGTTCGGTGAAGGGATAGGGTCGGATGCCGGTGCTGCAGTCCAGGAATCTCTACAAGGACTTCGGAGCTGTCGAGGTGCTGAAGGACATCAACCTCAGCATCGAGGCGGGCGAGTTCCTGGTGCTCGTCGGGCCGTCGGGCTGCGGCAAGTCGACCCTGCTCAATATCGTCGCCGGATTGGAAACCGCCTCGGCCGGCGACATCCTGATCGATGGCCAGATCGTCAATGACGTAGCGCCCAAGGATCGTGACATCGCCATGGTGTTTCAGTCCTACGCGCTCTATCCGACCATGACCGTGGAAAAGAACATCACCTTCGGCATGCGGGTGCGCAACGTGCCACGCCGGGAGCGTGAGGAGGCCCTGCAACGGGTCGCCAAGCTGCTCCATATCGAGCACCTGCTGCGGCGCAAGCCGAGCCAGCTTTCGGGGGGCCAGCGCCAGCGCGTCGCCATGGGCCGGGCCCTGGTCCGGCGGCCGAAGCTGTTCCTGTTCGACGAGCCGCTGTCGAACCTCGACGCCAAGCTGCGGGCTCAGATGCGCGGCGAGATCAAACAGCTCCATAAACGCTTGGGCGCCACCATCGTCTACGTCACCCACGACCAGACCGAGGCCATGAGCCTGGCCACCAGGATCGCGGTGATGTCGGATGGAAAGATCGTCCAGTTGGGCGCGCCGCAGGACCTTTACGACCGCCCGAACAGCATCTTCGTCGCCGATTTCATCGGCTCGCCGGCCATGAACTTCATTTCCGGCCGGATCCAGGCCCGAGACGCGAAACCGGTTTTCGTCGCCGACCACGACGGCGCGCCGTTGGCCCTGCCGGTCGATCACTATGACTTTGGGGGCGACTTCGGGGGCGGCGTCGAGGGCGATCTTCGCGACGGCCAGGAACTGATCCTGGGCATCCGTCCGGAATATGTCACCAGCGGCGCCGCCAACCATCACGGCGCGGTATCCGTGGATTTCGAACTGGTGCCGTCGCTGATGGAGACCAACGGCTTCGATCAACACATTGTGTTCGAGTTTTGCGGCGCCGAATTGGTCGGGCGGTTTTCGTCAAAGGAATCGGTCGAGGTCGGCCGGCCGCACCGGGTCCATCTGGATCTCTCTGAAATCTCGCTGTTCCACGCCGAATCGAAAGTCCGGCTCTGACCCGGACCGCGCGTTTCACGCCGCGCAGATGGGCTCGCGCTCGCGGTAGGAGACCGCGTCCAGGTCCTTGATGGTCGCCTGGGGGCCGCAGAGCGAGCAGGCCGGATCGGCCTTGACCTTGATCTTGCGGAAGGTCGTGCCGAGCGCGTCGTAGAGCAGCAGCGAGCCCGACAGGCTGTCGCCGATGCCGAGCAGCTCCTTGACCACCTCGATGGCCTGCAGCGAGCCGAGCGCGCCGGCCAGCGCGCCGAGCACGCCGACGTCGGCGCAGCTCTCCTTGGTGTCCGGCGGCTGGTCGCCGAACAGGCAGCGGTAGCAGGGGTGGGCCTCGGGCGCCTGCGCCTCGCGCTTATGCGCCTTGAAGGTGGCGAGCTGGCCGTCGAAGCGCAGGATCGCGGCCGAAACCAGGGTCCGGCCGGCCAGGTAGCAGGCGTCGTTGACCAGGTAGCGGGTCGGGAAGTTGTCCGAGCCGTCGGCCACCAGGTCGTAGCCCGAGACCAGGTCCATCGCGGTCTCCCGGGTCAGGCGGGTCTGGTGGGTCTCGACCTCGATCTCCGGGTTGATCTCGGCCAGGCGCGCCTTGGCGCTGTCGACCTTGGCCATGCCGATGTTCGAGCTGTCGTGCACCACCTGGCGCTGCAGGTTGGAGAGATCCACCGCGTCGTCGTCGACCACCCCGATGCGCC
>JACZVL010000017.1 GCA_022572685.1 Pseudomonadota bacterium | reverse complement strand
GAACTCCGGATAGTCCTGGGCCGCGCGCACCGCGAGATCGCCGATGTCGGCGCCGGTGAACAGCAGCGCCTCCGGGAAGGCCTCGCGCAGCGCCGAAGCCTCGACGCCCAGGAGCCTGGCGTGGGCGATTTCGGCGCGCACCAATTGCAGATGCAAGGCGCCGGGCGGCATGAAATCGTCGAGGTAACGGGCGCGCCCGGTGACCATGCGCGGGTCCTCGCGCCGGGTCACCCGCGCGCCGACGTGGCGGGCCCGGTCCGGCGCCTCAGCCATCGCCCGCCCCGCTCTCGGCGTCCCGGTTGCGTCCCGGGCCGCAATCGCCAGGCGCACCGCATCCACGATGGTCTGATAGCCGGTGCAGCGGCACAGGTTGCCCGACATGGCCCGGCGAATCTCGTCGTCGCCGGGGTCCTCGGCGGTGGCGACGAAATCGAGCAGGGCCATGATCTGGCCCGGCGTGCAGTAGCCGCATTGCAGGCCGTGGGCGTCGATGAAGGCCTGCTGCAGGGGATGCAGGCGGCCGTCCTGCGCCAGGCCCTCGACCGTGGTGATCTTCTGGCCATCGCATTGGACCGCGAAGCACAGGCAGGACAGGCGCGGCACCCCCTCGACCTGCACCGTACAGGCGCCGCAGCCGCCGTGGGCGCAGCCGATGTGCACGCCGGTGCGGCCGCAGTCCTGGCGCAGCACGTCGGCGAGCAGCCGGCGCGGCTCGACCTCGAGCCGTTTCTCGACGCCATTGACGTGAAGCGTAATCTCGATCATGGCGCGGCACCACTTGGCGCGGCACCCGTGCGCCGGTAGGCGGCTTCCAGGGCGTCCGCGGTCAGGACCTCGAAGAGGTGGCGCCGGTAGGCGGCGGTCGCCCGCAGGTCCTCCAGGCAGTCGAGACCCTCGACCGCGGTGGCCGCGGCGGCGCGCGCGAGCTCGCCGGTGAACGCCTGGCCCAGGAGCAGGTCCTCGGCGGCGCGGGCGCGCCGCGGCCGGGTGTCGGCACCCGAGAGCACCACCCGCGCCGAGGCGATGCGCGCGCCAGTGAGGCCGAGGGTGACCGCGACCGCGGCGATGGCGAAGTCGCCATCGCGCTCGGCGAACTCCAGAAACGCACCACCCCAGGGCGCGCGCGGCAGTTGGAAGTCCAGGCCCAGGATCATTTCCCCAGGCGTAAGCGCGGTCTCGAAGGCGCTGTCGAAGAAATCATCGGCCGCGATCCGGCGGGCGCCGGTCTTGGCCCGCGCCGCGACCACACCGTCGAGCAGCAGCAGCAGCGCCGACCACTCCGCGGTCGGATCGGCGTGGGCGATGCTGCCGCCGGCGGTGCCGCGGCGGCGGATGCTCGGATGGCCGATCCGGGCGATGGCCTCGGACATGACCGGGGCCGCGGCGGCGACCCCAGCGTTGTCCAGCACCGCGGCGTGGCGCGCCAGGGCGCCGATGTGAATTCGATCCGCCGCGACCCGGACCTCGCCGAGCGCCAGGCGGTCGATGTCGATCAGCACCTCCGGGCGCGCCAGACGCAGGTTCATCATCGGCACCAGACTCTGGCCGCCGGCCAGCAGGCGCGCGTCCTCGCCGTGCTCGGCGAGGCTCTCGAGGGCGTGCTCCAGGCTCTCGGCGCGCAGGTATTGAAATGGATAAGGCCGCATTCTCCTGTTCCTGCTCTGTTCCCGCCCTGTTCCCGCCCTGGCCCCGCCCTGGCCCCGGGCCCACTAGTCCCGCGAGTCGCGCGGAAACACCATGGCGCCGCCGAGATCGCCGACCAACCCGACCCGCGCGCCGACCGGCCAGCGCGCCATGACGCCGTCATCGCGGGTGCGCAGATGGATCGTCCCGAGCGCCCCGGCCTCGACATGGATCTCGATATGGGCGCCTTGATAGACGTGCGCGTAAATCGTGCCGAGGATCGCATTCTCGGTATCCTCGGGCACCGGCTCGAGCACCTCGGGGCGGACGAACAGCCAGACCGGATCGCCCGCCCGGGAGGCGTGGCAGCGCGCCTTCGGGACCCGGATTCGGGCCTCGCCCACCGCGATCGCGACCTCGTCCCCGGAGACCTCCACGAGTCGCGCCGGAATCCGGTTGATGTCGCCGATGAAGGAGGCGACGAAGCTGTTCTCCGGGTTGCGGTAGGCCTCGTCCGGGCTGGAAAGCTGCTGGATCTTGCCCTCGGAGATGACCGCGATGCGGTCCGAGAGGCTCAGCGCCTCGCCCTGGTCATGGGTGACGAAGATCGTGGTAATGCCGACCCGGCGCTGGATCTCCTTGAGCTCGACCTGCATGCGCGCGCGCAGGTTCTTGTCGAGCGCGGACAGCGGCTCGTCGAGCAGCAGCACCTGGGGCCTGATGACGATGGCGCGGGCCAGCGCGACCCGCTGCTGCTGGCCGCCGGAGAGCTCGCGCGCGTGCCGGGCGCCGTAGCCGCCCAGGCGTACGATGTCGAGCGCCTCCTCGACCCGGCTCTGGATCTCGCCCTTGGGCACCTTGCGCATCCTGAGGCCGAAGGCGATGTTCTCGAAGACGTCCATGTGCGGGAACAGGGCGTAGTTCTGGAACACCATGCCGAAGTCGCGTTGGAAGGGCGGCACCTGGGTGACCCGTGTTTCGCCGATATAGACCTCGCCCTGGTCCGGCTCCAGGAAGCCGGCGACCAGGTTGAGCAGCGTGGTCTTGCCGCAGCCACTGGGGCCGAGCAGGGTCAGGAACTCGCCGCGCCGCACCTGAAGCGACACCTCGGAGACCGCGGTGACCGAGCCAAAGCGCTTGGTGACGCGATCGAGGCGGACCGCGATATCGTCAGCCATGGCGCGCGCCCATCGCTAGCGGCCCTCCTCGATCGCCAGCACCTTGCCCAGGCCCAGGAAGCGGTCGGCGACGATCAGCAACAGCGCGGTCAGCACGATGAAGATGGTCGAGATCGCGGCCATGGTCGGGTCGACGAACTCGCGCACGTAGTTGTACATCGCGACCGGCAGGGTCTCGGTGCGCGCGCCGGTCACGAACAAGGTCGCCGTGAACTCGTTGAACGACAGGATGGCGGCGAACATCCAGCCGCCGAACAGCCCCGGCAAGAGCAGCGGCAGGTCGATCTTGATCAGCACCATGAGCGGCGAGGCGCCGAGCGCCTCGGCGGCGCGCTCCATGTCGCGGTCGAGATTGCGCAGGCTGACGTAGACGCAGCGCATCACGAAGGGCAGCACCAACACCACGTGGGTCACGACCACCACGGTGAAGCCGCGGCTCATGTCGACCTGGGCGGCGAGGATCAGGAAGCCGAGGCCGATGGTGAACTTGGGGACCACCAGGGGCGACATCAGGATCGCCTCCAACAGCGCCTTGCCGCGGAACCGGAAACGGTCGACGGCGAAGGCGAAGGTGGCGCCGACCACCACCGCAATGGTCGAGGCCCAGAGCATGACGATCACCGCGTTCACGAAGCCCTTCTGGAAATCCGGGTAGGTAACCGCGTTGACGAACCACTTGACCGAATAGCTCTCGGGCGGGAACGAGAGGATCGCCTTCTCGTTGAAGGCGGCGATCATGACCACCACGGCCGGCAGCGTGAGGTACACCAGGATGGCCACGACAAAAGCGATTCCGAGCCAACGGGCCATCCGCCATCTAATACCGGAGCTCATCAATGCAGGCTCATCTTCTCGAGGCGCCGGGTGCTGGCGTAGATCACCAGCAGCAGCACGATGGTGAGCATCACCGCAAGCAGGCTGAGCACCGCGGCGAAGGGGAAGTTGAACGAGGCGAACCCCAGTTGATAGACGATGTTCGACACCATGTTGACCTTGCCGCCGCCGATCAGTTGCGGGGTCGCGAACGCCGAAAGCGTCCAGGCGAAGATGGTCACGAAGCCCGAGACGATGCCGGGCGTCGAAAGCGGCAGGGTGACCTTCCAGAACACCTTGATCGGATTGGCGCTCAGGCTCGCCGCCGCCTTCTCGTAGTCGGTGTCGATGTGGCTGATCGCGGCGGCCAGGATCACCACCATGATCGGCATCGAGAAATGGACCAGCGCGACCGTGACCCCGAAGGGCGTAAACATCATCTGCAGCGGCCGATCGAGCAGGCCGGTGCCGAGCAGCAGGGAGTTGATGAAGCCGTTGTGGCCGAGCACGTTGAGCCAGGCGTAGGTGCGCACGATCTCGCCGGTGAACAGCGGCACGATGGAGACGATCAGCACCGTCGACTTGATCCAGCGCGACCGCGCCCGCACCATCACGTAGGCCAGCGGATAGCCGAGCACCAGCGTGAACACCGAGGTGTAGAGGCTGAGCAGCAGGGTATCGAGGTAGACGCTGAAATAGAGCGGATGCGCGAGGCGTTCGAAATTCTCCAGCGTCACCGGCCCGACGTCGAGAGAGCCGGGGATGTGCTTGCGGAAGCTGTACTGAATGATGGCGCCCATCGACGCCAGAAACGCGAGCGCCAGGACTACGGCGGGCACCGTGAACCAATAGAAGAACGGCTGCCGTTTCATTCTCGATCCGAACGCGGCCCCAATCCGAACGCGGCGATACGGGGGCCGCCCGCGGAGCGTAAGCTCCACGAGCGGCCGATAAGACTAACCGATTAGCGCGGCTGCCGGGTACGATTTTCCAGCTACTGGCCGATCATGTTCTCGGCGAACCACTGCTTCCACTCACCCAGCTTCTCGGCGCGGAGCTTGTGATCGATGATCAGCGCGTCTTCGCTCCACTGCTGGGCGGTGGTGAACACGCCGGGCAGGGCGGCGATCGCCGGGTCGACCTTGGTCGCCGGGTTCATCGGCCCGAGCTTCTTGAACTCGGTGACGAAGGCCTGGGATTCCGGATCCAAGGCCGCGTTGATGAACTGGTAGGCCCAGTCCAGATGCTTGGTGCCCTTCATGATGCCGATGGCGTCGATGCCGACGATGGCGCCCTCTTTCGGGATCACCAGCTTGATCGGCACGCCCTGGTCCATCTGGTGGAAAGCGTTGCCCGACAGCAGCACCTGCACCGGGGACTCGCCCGAGGCCATCATCTGCTGGCTCGAGGCGTCGTTGGTGTAGAACGCCTTGATGTTGGGCTTGAGCGCCATGAGCTTGTCCTGGCCGACTTCCCAGTTCTCGGCGCTGCCGCCCGAAAGGATCGCCGCCACGGTGATGATGTGGCTGGGATCGAAGTCGGGCAGCGCGATCATGCCCTTCAGCTTCGGGTTCCACAGATCCTCCCAGGACTCGAATTTCACGTCGTCGGGCACCAGGTTCGGGTTGTAGCCGATGGTGTAGACGTAGGACCAGACGCCGACGTGGCCGGGGCTGATCTTGGCTTCGGGGAAGATGTTCTTGGCGTTCGGGATGCGCGAGTAGTCGAGGGTCTCGAACAGGCCGTCATTCTGATACAGCCAGCCGACGTGGCTGGTGGTCAGGGTGAGGTCGCTTTCGGGGTCGCCCTTGGCCAGCTTGGCCTTGTTCAGGCGGTCGATGGTGCCGCCGGAGATGATTTCGACCTCGACGCCGGTCTCCTCGGTGAATCTCTTGGCGGCGCTCTTGGCCACCATCTCCTTCCAGCTGCCGCCCCAGGCGCTGATGATCAGCTTCTCGCCCGCGGCGACCGCCGGCTGGCCGGCGAAGACCGTCGCGAGCGCGAGCGCGCAAGCGAACCAGATTGTTCTCATCACGATACCTCCCAAGAGTTCGAGCCTGTGCCGGCTCGATTGTGGCCGATTGGCGGTCCGGATCGGATCACCGTCCCCGGACCTTCCGGCCTCGATTTCGCGCTCCGAAGAACGCAAAATAAAGACATCGTCCGCCTTCAACCCTGCGGACGACAAGCCCGGATAGCTATTTTGTTACTATAGTACGGTTGACTGGAGTTTGGAACCTTAGAATTTTATGGGGTCGATTGTACTTCTCGAAAGTGTTTGCCACCAACTGGGAAAACAGAGGTGGCCCCAGGCCCTGTCTCAACCGCTCATCCGGCGGATTCGCGGCGCCATCTGCTACGACACCGGGCTGCTACGACAACGGGCCGGGCGCAAGCACACCGACTGGTTGCCGGTCGGTCGCCAGAAAGGACATCTCGGATTTTCGGCAAAACAAAACCCAGGATTTCGCTATGAAATCAGAGGCTTAATTGGTTGCGGGGGCACGCAACCAGCGTTCTTTGCACCCCCATTTCGAATCGCTTGAAACATGAGCCATGGGCCGGTACTGGCGAGGCCTGCCCCTAAGGGCGAAGCGGTCGAATTGGGGGAGAAGCGGAAATTGTCCCACAATGGTCGACGCCTTTTGCGGCGGATGGAATATCTGGGAAGCTCAGGCAATCACCGGCCGATGGCGTAGCCCTGCATGAAGCGCGGCGTCGCGGCAGCCCTGAGCAGACCGTCACCCGAACCGACGGCGCAGACCCGCCCAAGCGACCATTCATCTTCCACCGTGATCTTGTGCCCGCGAGCGGCCAGTGCGCGCCGCGTCGCCTCCGGGAACCGGCCTTCCATCAGCAAGACGCCCGGATAGCGCTCGCGCGGATAGAACGAGGACACGGCATGCTTGCTGTGGAACAACGGCGCGTCGATCGCGGCCTGCAGGTTCATGCCGTGGTGCAGGTGACGCAGGAACACCGGCACCGTCCACTGGTCCTGCTGGTCGCCGCCCGGCGTCCCGAAGGCGAGGCACGGCGTGCCGTCCTTGCTCGCCATGGTCGGCGTGAGGGTGGTGCGCGGGCGCTTGCCGGGAGCCAGGCCGGACGGCAGCGCGTCGGTGAGCCAGAACATCTGGCCCCGGGTGGTCAGGCCGAAGCCGAGCTCGGGCACGACCGGCGAGCTCGATAGCCAACCGCCGCTCGGCGTCGCCGAGACCATGTTGCCGTGGCGGTCGATCACGTCGAGATGCACCGTGTCACCCTCGACCTCGGGCAGGTCGACGAAGGTCGGCTCGCCGGCCCCGGCGCCGGTCGTCGCCTCGCAGCCGGAAAGCTCGAGCAAAACCTGAAGGCGCCGCTCGTGGTCCTCGAGCTCACCCGGCCGGAGATCCTCCGAGCTGTGCTCGCCGACCAGCGCGCGCCGGGCGTCGTTGTAGTCGTCCGAGAGCAGGGTCTCGAGCGGCACCTCGGCAAAGTCCGGATCGCCGTAGAACAGGTCGCGGTCGGCGAAGGCGAGCTTGCCGCATTCGACCACCGTGTGGACGAACTCGGGACCCAGCGGGTCCATGGCCGCGAGGTCGAAGCCCTTGAGCAAGGCGAGCTGCTGGAGGAACACCGGGCCCTGGCCCCAGGGTCCGGTCTTGTAGACCCGGTAGCCGGCGTAGTCGTAGCCGATGGGGTCCTCGTAGCGCGCCTGCCAGTCGGCGAGGTCGTCGCCGGTCAGCAGGCCGCGATGGCGCCGCCCCGAGGTGTCCATGGCCTCGAAGGTGGCGTAGAAGCGATCGATGGCCTCGGCCACGAAGCCCCGATAGAAGGCGGATCGCGCCGCCTCGATCTGGGCGATGCGGTCCGCGCCCGCCGCCTTCGCCTCGTCCAGGATGCGCCGGTAGGTCCGCGCCATCCCCGGTGTGGCGAAGATCTTTCCGGCCTTGGGCGGTTGGCCGCCGGGGAGCCAGACCTCGGCCGAGCTCGGCCATTCGGTGTTGAAGAAATCGGTGAGCGGCGCGACCGCCTCCGCGACCCGCGGCACCACGGGAAAGCCGCGCTCGGCGTACCCGATCGCCGGAGCCAGCACCTCCTCCAGCGTCATGCTGCCATAGTCCCGGAGCAACAGCATCCAGGCGTCGAAGGCGCCCGGCACGACGGCGGGCAGAAGCCCGGTTCCCGGCACCATCTTCAAGCCCAGGTCGCCGAAACGGGCGATCGTGGCGGCGGCGGGCGCGACGCCCTGTCCACACAGCACGCGCGGGGCCTCCTCGCCGCTGCGATGCAGGATGATCGGGACCTCGCCGCCGGGGCCATTGAGGTGCGGCTCGACGATCTGCAGCACGAATCCGGTCGCGACCGCGGCGTCGAAGGCGTTGCCGCCGCGCTCGAGCATGCCCATGCCGACCGCCGAGGCCAGCCAGTGGGTGCTGGTCACAACGCCGAAGGTGCCGAGAATCTCGGGGCGTGTGGTGAAACTCGCGCTCATGGGCCGTGCCGAGTGCGGGCCCGGTCGCAATGGGGCGGGCGCGGAAAGGCGCGGTCGCGGTCCATCAGGCCTCCGGGATGGGCGCGTCCAGCGCCAGTGGCTTGCCGGCGTCGCGCTCGATGATTTTTTCGATCACCGCGCGGTCGGTGATGCCGTAGGGCCGCTCGGGCGTGGGGAAGGCGCGGCTGAAGGGGATGAAGCGTTCCTGCGCCACCCCGTAGAGCCGCCGCAGTTCGACGAAAGGCTCGGCGTGGTCGTCGACCCGCATGTTCAGGCGGGTGTAGGGTTCCGGCCCCTGGATCACCAGGGCCGCCGACTGCTTGCCCCGCTTGTCGCCGCCGGCGGCCTGACCGGCGTCCAAGGCGGCGAGCAGCCGCTCGACGAAGGGCAGGCCCATGTTGTCCAGATAGGTGGCGAGGGTGTCCTCGACCACCGCCGCGCTGGCCAGCATGTTGCCGGCCACCGAGGCGTCTTCCCGGGTGAGGTGCCCGGCCCAATCGACGCAGTCCGCGCCGGTGTAGGCGGCGGTGCGCCCGGCCGCGTCCATCAGGTGGATCTGGCGCGCCGCCCGGCCTTCGTCGGCGGCCATCATCATATCGATCGCCACCGCTGGGTGAATGCCGTCGCGCAACAGCGCCAGGCCAAAGGTGCCCAGAGTCGGGTTGGCCAGGGCTTGGGTCGAGATGGCGCCGACCTTCGCCTCGGTGCGGGGGCAGACCGCGCCCACGGCGAAGAACCGAGAGGAAATCGCGATGCCGTAGAAGCCGGTCTCCGGATCGCGTGCGACAATCGACCAGGTCATTATTTTTGCCTCCCCCTCTCGATACCGCACCCACCAAAGGCGGGGCCACGGCTCGATCGAAGATACAGTCTAGGATGCAGCCGCGCGGCGGGGCAAGGGAACCGTGCAAGGTTCCACCGTCATGGGCCGCCGGGCGCGATAAAGGACCCGTGATGGGCGGTCTGTTGACTCGGCATTCGGCCCACCCTACCGTCGGTTGGTCCGCGTATCCGCCCGCCGCGGGGTCGCGTCCGAAGCAAGCAAGCCCCCCACCACGCGTGCCGGAGTTCGCCCTTGTCCAAGCTGCTCGAGATCGAGGACCTTCGGGTCGAGTTCCAGACCCAGATGGGCACGATCAAGGCCGTGGACGGCATCTCCTATTCCGTCACGGCGGGCGAGACCGTCGCCATCGTCGGCGAGTCCGGTTGCGGCAAGTCCGTGAGCGCGCTGTCGATTCTACGCCTCGTGCCGAGCCCGCCGGGCCGGGTCACCGGGGGCCGCATCCTGTTCGAGGGGCGCGATCTGCGCGAGGTGAGCGAGGAACAGATTCGAGAGGTCCGCGGCGCCCAGATATCCATGGTGTTCCAGGAACCGATGACCTCCCTCAACCCGGTGCTGAGCATCGGGGTTCAGCTCACGGAATCGATGCGGACCCACCTCGGCCTGACGCGCAAGCAGGCGACCGCGCGCGCCGTGGAGCTGCTTGGGTTGGTCGGCATCTCCGAGGCGGAGAGTCGATTGCGGCAATACCCGCACCACTTCAGCGGCGGCATGCGCCAGCGGGTCATGATCGCGGTGGCGCTCAGTTGCGATCCCAAGCTGATCATCGCCGACGAACCGACCACGGCGCTCGACGTCACCATCCAGGCACAGATTCTCGAGCTCATGAAGGACCTGACCCGTCGGCTGGGGGTGGCGCTGGTCATCATCACCCACAACCTCGGCGCGGTCGCCCGCTATGCCGACTGGGTCAACGTCATGTACGCCGGCAGGATCGTCGAATCCGGCTCCACCGATCGGGTATTCGCCAATCCCCGCCATCCCTACACGATCGGCCTGCTCACCTCGGTACCGCGCATGGATCGAAAAGCGCAAGACCGGCTGGTGCCTATCGAGGGCCAACCCCCGGATCTTGGGCGCCTGGACGAGGGCTGCGCCTACCGGCCGCGTTGTCGCTGGGCGACGGAGGATTGTGCCCTGTCGAAGCCGCCGCTCACCGCCCTTGGCGACGGCCAACAGGCGGCCTGTTTCCGCGCCGGTGATCTCTGAGCCGAAAGGGCCGAGTACCGCGCCAGGCTGCGGCGGCCCTTGGCAATCAATGCGCGCCTAGGTCCTTGGTCTCGCGGACGTCGAACAGGTCGCGCAGGGCATCGCCCAGGAAGTTGATGCTCAAGACCGTGACCATGATGAACAGGCCGGGGAAGAAACCGAGCCACCAGGCCCGCGAGATGAAGCTGCGCGAGTCGGCCAGGATCAGGCCCCAGGTCGGGGTGTCCGACCGCACGCCAAGCCCCAGAAACGACAGCCCAGCCTCGGCCAAAATGGCATAGGAGACGCTCACCGTCGCCTGGACGATGATCGGGGCGGCCGCGTTGGGCAGGATATGGCGCCACATGATGCGGTTGTCCGAGGCGCCCAGGGTTCGCGCCGCGGCGATGTACTGCTCTTCCTTGATGGTCAGGACCATGCCGCGGGCGATGCGCGCGAAGTCGTCGACGAAGGCGAGCGAGATCGCCACGATCACGTTGGACAGTCCGGCGCCGAAGACCGCGACCAGGTAGACCGCGATGATGAAATTCGGGAAGGCCCACTGCAGGTCGATGTAGCGCATGATGATGGTGTCGAGCCAGCCCCCGTAGTAGCCGGCGGACACCCCGAGAACGACGCCGACCAGGAGCGCCATCAGCACCGTCGAGGTGCCGACGAAGAGCGAAATCCGGCCGCCATGGATGAGCCGGCTGAGCAGGTCCCGGCCGAGGTCGTCGGTGCCCAGGGGATGCGCCCAGGACGGCGCCCCGATCATCGCGAAATCCTGGGCGTTGGGATCGTAGGGCGTCAGAAATGGCGCGAGGATCGCGGCCAGGGTCAGAACCGCCAGCACGATCATGCCGACCAGCGCCTTCTTGTCGCGCGCGATAAAGCGTAGCCAGGCCCAACGCTGGGTCTGCTCGGGTGGTACGCCCTCGGTCGTTTCCATGACTGCCATCCGCGCCCGCTCCCCGTCAATCGTATCGGATGCGCGGGTCGATGACGGTGTAGAGAACGTCGACCAGGAGGTTCGCGAACACGAAGATGAAGGACACCACCAGAATCGCACCCTGGACGATCGGATAGTCACGATCCAGGATGCCCTGGATCAGCACCCGCCCCAATCCCTTGATCGCGAACACGTTCTCGACAACGATGGTGCCCGCCATGAGCAGCGCCAGCGCGATTCCCATGACCGTCACCACGGGAATGAGCGCGTTGGGGAAAGCGTGAACCATGACCAGCCGCAGCTTGAACAGTCCCTTCGAGCGGGCGACCTGCATGTACTCGGTGCGCAGCACTTCCAGCATGGAGGAGCGGATCATGCGTGCCATGATCGCGGCGAACGGCGTACCGATCGCGATCGAGGGTAGAATCAGGTGCGAGAACCAAGGCCACAATCCCTCGGACAGGGGCACGTAGCCGATCGCCGGCAGCCAATGCAATCCGGAGGCGAAGGTGATGATGAGCAGGATTGCGATCCAGAAATCGGGCATGCTGAGCCCCAGGAAGGCGACGAGGGTCACCGCGTGATCCAAGGCGGAATGCCGCTTGAGCGCGGAGATGAGCCCCGCCGGAACCGCGATGACGAGTGCGATCAGGAACGATAGGCCCGTGAGCGACAGGGTCCGCGGCAAGGCCTCCCGGATGACCCGGCTGACTTCGATCCGGCTGCCGTAGATCGAGTTCCCCATATCACCCATGAGCAGGCGCCCGAACCATTTGGCGTACTGCACGTAGACCGGCTGATCGAGACCGAATTTCTTGCGCAACTCCTCCGCCGCAGCCGGGTCGCCGGCGTCGAACAGCATGGCTGCGAGGGGATCGCCGGGAACGATGCGCAGCATGAAGAAGACCAGCGTCGCCACGGCCCACATGACGACCACTGCCCAGAGGATTCGCTTGAAGATAAATCCGCTCATCGCAGGCCGGTCGACCTCATGGTGCCGGGACGAAGCAGGCAACCGCTGACTCGCGGCTGCCTGCCTCCCTTGCCTAGGTATCCAAAATCGTTACGAGATCGTGGTCCGGTCGAGGTCCATCAGTCCCGGAATCCGGCTTTCCGCCGGGAAGTTGACGCTCTTGTGGCGTATCTGGGCATCGATCGGGTGGAAGATGAAGGCACAGGCCACCTTGTCCGAGGTGATCTTGTTGACCTTCTGGACCATATCCTTGCGCTTCTGCGGATCGGATATCAGCCTCTGCTCGTCAATCAGGCGGTCGACCTCCGCGTCGGAGAAGAAGCCGAACGGCATCTTGTCCTTGTCCCGGTTGCGGCCGTTGAACTTGGACGAGGTCTGCATCCAGTCGACCACACCGTCATCCGGGTCATAGTCGCCGCCACTACCGAGACGGGTCATATCGTAGTTCATGGTTTCGAATTCGTCGATCAGGACCGGGAAGTCCTTGGTGTCGAGTTCGACGTTGATGTTGAGACTCCGCTTGAGGATGTCCTTGATCACCTGAACCTCGCGGCGCGCCGAAGGCGTGCTGAGGATCTTCAAGGTCGGGAAGCCCTCGCCGTTGGGATAGCCGGCCTCGGCCAGCAGACGCCTGGCTTCCTCGACATCGTACTTCTGGTTGCTGTTCTCGCCGAGACTTTCGTCGAAGTAGAAGCCCATCGCCGGGTTGATCGTGCCAAAGGCCGGTACGGCACGGCCGAACTGGGCCCGCTCGATATAGCGGTCCCGGTCGATCGCCTTGGCGATGGCCAAACGGACCTTGAAGCCCTTCTCCTTCATGAGCTCTTCCACGGGCTTGTTGAAGTCCGGCACCTTGAACGGCTCGCGCCAGGGGTTCATCCAGATGCTCTGGAAGCCCGGCCCCGCGACGATGTTGACTATCAGGTCGGGGTTGGCCTCGAAGCGGTCGATGAGCTCGGGCGCGACCGGGTTGCCGCCGATGATGTGAATGTCGCCGGCCTCGATGGCGGCGGCCAGGGGCTCCGCGTCGATGACCGGTATGATGGTAATCTTGTCGAGTTTGGGGCGCTCCGGATCGTAATAGTTTTCGAAGCGCTCCAGAACGATCGACTGGCCGAGGGTATGGGAGGTGACCCGGAACGGCCCGGTGCCGACGGGCGTCAAGCCGTACTGGGACTCGCTCAGTTGCTCCAACCCGCCGCGGCTGACGATGGTCATGGCCCGGCCGCTCGCCCGTTCCATCGTCTTGGTCAGGAACGAGGCCTGCGGCGCGCCGAGCAAGATCTTTACCGTGTGGTCGTTGACCTTCACCACGTCGGTGACGTTGGAGAGGACCCGCGAATGGATCGAGTTTTTCGGGTCCCTGGAGCGGTTGTAGGTGAAGACCACGTCGTCGGCGGTGAAGGGATCGCCGTTGTGGAAGGTGACGCCTTCACGCAGGTTGAAGATCCATTCCTTGCCATCCGCAGTCACCGACCAATCCGCCGCCAGGTCGCCCTGGGCGACCAGCTGGGGGTTGATGTGGGTGAGCCCGCTGAGCACGTTCGAGGCGATCTGGAACAGCAGCACCTGATTGATCTGCGCCGGGTCCAGGGTCCGGAACTCGCCGACCCCGGCCCAACCGGCCTTCAGATGCCCGCCGGAGGCGGCCTTCGCCGCCTTGATGCCGGAACCGGGCATCAGGTGCCAAGCCGTCAGCGTTCCCGCGGCGGCCATGAGGCGGAGTACCGAGCGCCGGTTCAACTCCGGCCCGCCCAACTGCTGCCGAGTCAGACTGAACAGCGGGTCCTTGGGATCGAAATCGTAGGCCTGCTTCAGCTCCGTTTCGATTCGCGCTTTTTCCTGCCCTGTCAGGGCCTTCGATATCCTGCTCATTTTCATCCTCCCTTCGTGTTAATTTGGTTTCTTACGCCAGACAGATGGGATCGCAGCGTTTGTTACGCCGCCCGCCCGGGGTAAAGCTTCCTCCGAATCCGGTCCACAACGCAATCACGATTTCGCGAGCAAGCCTCCCCTCGTGTTCCAACCGTTACTCACGGGCGGTCACCAGTATCACTCGCCAGCCCGCGGGCAGGCAACCCAATGCTTGGGCCGCATCTCGCGCAACGCGGGCACCTCGCCGCGGCAGGCCGCCACCGCCAGGTGGCAGCGCGGGTGGAAGACGCAACCCGAGGGCGGGTTCAGCGGGCTGGGCACCTCGCCGGGTAGAATCTCGTGCTTCCGCTGGCGCTCGACCGCGGGATCGGGCACCGGAACCGCGGCCAGCAGCGCCCGTGTGTAGGGATGGCGCGGATGGTCGAACAACTCATTGACCGAGGCGGTTTCGACCAGCTTGCCCAGATACATGACCGCGACCCGGTTGCAGAGGTGCTTGACCACGCTGAGGTCGTGGCCGATAAACAGATAGGTCAGCCCAAACTCCTCGCGCAGGTCGGCCAGCAGGTTGATGATCTGAGCCTGGATCGAGACATCGAGGGCCGAGACCGCTTCGTCGCAGACGATGAACTCGGGCCGCAGCGCGAGCGCGCGCGCGATTCCGACGCGCTGGCGCTGTCCGCCACTCATCTCGTGGGGATAGCGATCGGCCAAGCCGCTGGTCAATCCGCACAGGTCCAGAAGTTTCCGGACCCGCCGGTCCAGATCGGCCCGCCCCTGCGCAACGCCGTGAATTATGAGCGGCTCCCCGACGATCTCCTCCACCTTCATGCGCGGGTTGAGGGACGAATAGGGGTCCTGGAAGATAGCTTGCACCCGCCGCCGAAAAACGCGCGTCGATTGTTTGTCCTGTTGCTCGATGTCCTGACCGTCGAAGAGGATCTCGCCGTCGGTCGGCTCGAGCAGCTTGAGAATGCAGCGTGCGATGGTGGTCTTGCCGCAACCCGACTCGCCGACCAGCCCCAAGGCTTCGCCCCTGGAGATGGAAAAGCTGACGCCATCCACCGCCTTCACCTGCCCAACAATGCGTTGCAGGATGGCGCCTTTGGTGACCGGGAAATATTTCGTCAGGCCCTTGATCTGCACCAGGGGGCCTTGACTACCAGTGGATGCGTTGGTTTTTGTCATTGAGCTCTTGTTCTTGTTCCGCCTCATCCCCCCGCGCGCGCCATCATCTGGCAGCTTGAGTCTTAGCCTAGTAGAGTGAACCCGGGCAATACAAGGGGTCTCGCCACGAATTCCATGTCGGGCACGGCGCCACCGAGGCTTGTCTTGCCAGCAGCAGCTTCCGCGCCAAACGACGTGTCGCAAGCATTGTCAGACAAACCAGAACCGGCCTGCGAAGGTTGCCGGTCTGAGGCTTTCAAGTCGCAAGCTGACGCCACTCTGCCAGGGCGGAAGAGCGGTTCTGCTTGAAGATGTCGCGGCAGTTGAGGTGACGGTCGAGGTTGAAATGGTTGTGGATCGAGGCGTGAACGGCGGCGAATTTCTGCAGGGTTTTGGTGTCCCTGAACTTCGCCATCGCTCCTTCTCGTCGTCGGAACGGCTGGTGTGAGTTTTCGGCCCGGTTGTTGAGCCAGCGCCCGCATTCTTGGCGATCCGAAACACCAACGACCTTCATCGCAGCGCGGTACGACCGGAGACGATCGGTGACGATCGACTGGGGCGGGCCATAGCGTTTCATTGTGCGCTTCAAGAATTTGAGAGCAACCTTGCGATCTCGGCGTTTCGTCGCGAAAACCTCAAGCACCTCGCCCTCATGATCCACGGCCCGCCAGAGGTAGTGGATCTCGCCATTGATCCGCACGAACACCTCGTCCAGATGCCAGCGCCACTGTGAATATGACCGGTGATTAACACGCCGCTTTCTGATCTCCGCGGCGAACATGGGAGCGAACCGGTTCCACCAGAACCGCACGGTCTCGTGGCAAACGTCGATACCACGCTCGAACAGCAGGTCCTCGACTTGTCGCAGTGACAGCGGATAACGGATGTACATCATCACCGCGAGGCGGATCACATCGGGGAAGCTGTTGAAACAACGGAAGGGGTTTTGCATCCGCCGAGGTTACGGACCGCCCCTGCCCGCCTCAAGTCAGTTTGCTCTGACACCGCCGCGCACGCCCATTCTGAATAGTGACGCGCTGGGTCGCCGGCGACTGTCCGGCGCGTTGCGGGCGAGCCGAGGCCCGGTCAATCGATCTGGTAGTCGAGCCACTCGGAGATCATGTCGCGCAGTTGGGTGTCGTCGCCGAAGTCGGCGCGGCTGCCCTCGGCGCGCACCCGGCCCAGGTCGAGCACGTACATATAGTCCGAGACCGCCACGCACTGGCGCACGTTCTGGTCGACCAGGATCACGGTGATGCCGGCCTCGGGCAGGGTCTTGATGACGTCGTAGATCTCGCGCGACAGGCGCGGCGCGATCATCGCCGTCGGCTCGTCGAGCAGGATCAGGCTCGGCTTGAGCGCCAGCGAGCGGCCGAGTTCGAGGAACCGCTGCTGGCCGCCGCTCATGCTGCCGGCCGGCTCGTTGCGGCGCTCCTTGAGCAGCGGGAAGTGGGTGTAGGCGATCTCCAGTGCCTCAGCCATGCGCCGCTTGTCGTTGCGGAACACCCAGCAGCCGAGCCGCAGGTTGTCCTCGACCGAGAGCTCGTTGAACAGGCTGCGGTTCTGCGGCACGTAGGCGACGCCGCGATTGATGAAGTCGTAGGGCGGCAGGCCGTTGACCCGCTCGCCGCGCAGCATGATGTCGCCCTTGCTGGGCCGCAGGAAGCCGTAGAGCGTCTTCAGCACCGTCGACTTGCCGGCGCCGTTGGGGCCGATGATACCGGTGATAGCGCCCTCCCGGGCGCCGAGGCTGAGCCCATTGAGCACCGTGATATCGCCGTGATAGGCGACGAAGACCTCGCGCAGCTCCATGAGCGGCACCGCTTCCGCCGCCGTCCCCTGGTTGCGCGTATCCGTCATGGTCGCCTCACCCGTCATAGGCCTCGGTACCCAGATAGGCCTCGATCACCTGTGGATCGTTCTTGATGTCCTCGACCCCGCCCTCGGCGATCTTCCGACCCTGGTTGAGCACCACGATGTGGTCGGACAGGCGGTAGATCGAGGTCAGATCGTGGCTGATCAGCAAAAAGGTCTTGCCCTCCCCCAGCAGGGCCTGGATGCGCTCGATCAGCAGCCGGCACAGGCTCGGGTTGACCCCGGCGAAGGGCTCGTCGAGTAGAATCATGTCCGGGTCGAACATCATCACCCGGGCCAGCTCGAGCAGTTTCTGCTGACCGCCGGAAAGTTCCTCGCCGTGATCGTGGCGCAGCCCGTGGAGCTCGACACTGTCCAGGATCGCCTCGGCCTGCTCGACCAGCTCGGCGTTCTTCCGGCGGCTGTCGAGCACGGTGGTCAGCAGATTCTCGACCAGGGTCATGCGGTGGAACAGGCGCGGCACCTGGAAGGTGCGGCCGAGGCCATGACGGGCGATGTCGTGGGACGTCTTGCGGGTGATGTCCTTGCCGCCCAGCGTCACCCGGCCACTGTCGCTGCGGTACAGACCGCTGATGCAATTCATCACCGTGGACTTGCCGGAGCCGTTGATGCCGATCAAGCCCAGAACGGTCTTGCGCGGCACCTCGAAACTCAGGTCATCGACCGCGACCAGGCCGCCGAACCGCTTGCTCAGGCCTTCGACTTTCAGCATCGCCCGCTACCTCTGTTGCACCTTGCCGAACAGGCCGCGCGGGCGCAGGAAGATCACCAGGATCATCACGCTGAAGCCGACGATCGGCGCCATGGCCTGGGGCAGGAACACGGTCGCCATCTGCTCGGTCAGGCCGAAGATCACGCCGCCGACGATGGCGCCGATGGGGTGGCCGAGCCCGCCGATCACGATCACGATGAACCCGATCAGCGTGTAGTCCGGCCCGGCGAAGGGGTCGAAGGCGGGGAACACCAGCGAGATCATGACCCCGGTGATGCCGGCCAGGCCGGCGGCGATGCCGAAGGCAACCGCCGACAGCCGATGGATGTTGACGCCGACCACCTGAATCGCCTCGCGATTCATGATCGCCGCCCGCAGCGCCTTGCCATAGAGCGTGAAGTAGAGGAACCAGGTCAGGAGCCCGACCACCAGCAGGTTGACGGCGAGCGCGACCAGCCGCGCGGTGGGCACGTAGAGCACGCCGATCTTCACCGATATGGGCTCGAAGCGGAAGTCGAGCGTCCGGGTGTCGGCCTCGAAGATCATCAGCATGCCCGCGCCCAGCATCAGCGACACGCCGTACATCATCAGGAACGACGAGGTCTCCGGATCGTCGGCCTTGGACAGCCGTGGCATCAGCAGATAACTGAGCCCGTAGCCAACGGCGAAGAAAACGACCGCGGCCAGCGGCACCGAGATCAGCGGGTGGATCCCGAAGGTCTCGAACAGGACGTAGCCGAAGAAGCAGCCGACGATCAGAAACTCGCCGTGGGCGAAGTTGACCACCCGAAGGACGCCGTAAAGCACGTTGAGAGAGCAGCCGATCAGGCTGTACAGCACGCCAACGATAATGCCGTTGACCAGACCGTTGAGAATCAGGAACCCGCTCATGCGCGCGCCGTCACATTATGTAGCGGCGCAGCTTGGGCCACCGCTGCATCAGGCTACCGACGATGCCGCGCGGCATGAACTGGATCAGCAGCACAATGGCCGTGCCGAGCAGGAAAAGGTTGAGCAGGGGAAAGCGCTGCCAGAACAGATCGTCGAGCCAGACCATGATCACCGCGCCCAGGACCGGCCCGGTCACCGTGCCCAGCCCTCCGGCCATGGCATAGATGATGGTCTTGGCGGTGATCAGCACGTCGAAAGCGGTCCCGGTGTCGACCACGTTGGTGTACCAGGCCTCGATGCCGCCGCACATGGACGGGAAGAAGGCCGACATCATCCAGGCCTTGAGTCGCGCGCGGGGCACGTTGATGCCCATGGCCTCGGCCGCCTCGCTGTCGTCGCGGATTGCCTTGAGCGCCATGCCCAGGCGCGAGCGGGCCAGCCAGGTGACCGTCAGCAGCGCCGCCAGCATGGTTCCCAGCATGACGTAGAAGCTCTTCACCGGCTCGGCGCGCGAGCCGAGCGAGATCCCGAAGCTGCCGCCGGTGATCTCCTCGGGCATGTTGGTGATCACCAACCGGACGATGATCGCCAGCGCTAGGCTGGTGATGGCGAAGTAGATGCCGTTCAGCTTGAGGGTCTTGGCGAACAGCAGGCTGAGCGCCACGCCCGCAAGCCCGGCAATCGGCAGGGAAAAGTAGACCGGTACGCCGAGTTTTTTGGTTAGAATTGCGGTGGTGAAGGCGCCGATGCCGTAGAAGGCGACATAGCCGAACGGCATGTAGCCGGTAAAGCCGGAGATGATGTTGAACGCCGAGGCCATGGTGACCCACAGCATCAGGTAGAAGAAGAACGGCAAGTTTCCTCCAAACGCGGGAATGAGTGCGAACCATACCGTCAGCGCGAGCAGTAGCCCGTACCACATGCCGTTGCGAATGGCCGCGACCCGCTCCTCGGAGGCGGCGGAAATCGCCATATAAAGCTCCCACGATCTGCGTTGGAGAAGGTTCCCGCTTGCCGGTGCGGCCCCCCTCCTGATTGACGCGCCGAAACCTGACGTTAGACCACGCCCGCGGGCTTTGGCAATGACGCGGCCGGGCGTATCTGCGGAAGATGAGGGAACGCGAACAAACTCAATCGCAGATCAATTGCCGTACCCAGCCATAATCGGTTAGTCTTGAGCCGGCAACCCGCCACGGGAGGATCGCACATTCAGCGCTCCACGCACTGGCGGGACCGTGGTTTGTTCTAAACTGGCATTAATCATTACGGGGTAGGTGAGATGAATATCACACGCAAGTCCCTCTGGCCGATCGGCGTCGCCGCGATGGCGGTGGCGATGATGGCCTTCGTCGATTTCGCCGAGGCGCACAAGATCCGCATCGGCATGACCGTTTCGTCGTCCGGTCGCTTCGCGCTGGCCGCGCAGTCCGGTGCGCGCGGCGCCCAGATCTGGGTCGACGACATCAACAGTCGCGGCGGTATCACCATCGGCGGCAAGGTCCACGAGATCGAACTGGTCAAACTCGACGACCGCAGCGACAAGCAGATGGTCGCGCGCGTCTACGAGAACCTGATCAAGGAGAAAAAGGTCGACATCTTGTTCGGGCCGTTCGGTTCGACGTTGACCAGCGCGGCCGCCCACGTGACCGAGAAGTACGGTAAGTTCTTGATCATCTGGTCGGCCTCCTCGGATAAAATCTACGAACAGGGCTACCAGTACGTGGTCTCTGGCAGCCAGATCGCGGCCTCGCTGTTGGGGGCGCCGGCGGTCAAGCTGATCAACTCCCTCGGGGTCAAGAAGATCGCTTTCGCCTACCTGGACGAGCCATTCCCGGCCGGCATGGCCAAGGGTGCGGCCAAGCTGGCCAAGGACCTGGGCATGGAAGTCACCATGATGGAGAAGTTTGCCAAGGGCACCAAGGACTTCTCGATCATGCTCCAGAAGGCCAAGGCGACCGGTGCCGAGGCGGTCTATCCGGTCGGCTACGAGGGCGACCAGATGGCCATGGCCCGGCAGCTCAGGGAGATGAACATCGACTTCCCGCTGGTCTACATGGTCTATGCCTCGCAAGCGCAGTTCCTGGCGATCGGCAAAGACGCCGATTTCATCTTCAGCCAGACCCTGATGCATCCCAAGGTCAACTGGAAGGTCACCGACGGGCTGAACCGGGAGCAGGTCGCGGCGCGCTATAGCAAGCTGTTTCCCGACGCCGCCTATCCGGCGGACTTCCAGACCGCGCTCGCCTACGCGGCCGGCGCCGTGCTCGAGAAGATCATGACCACGGCGGATTCGCTTGAGCCGGCCAAGCTCAAGCAGGCGGCCGTCGACCTGAGCGGTAAGATCACCGTTATGACCGGACCCTACAAGATCCTGGACAACGGCAAGCAGATCCAAATGGAATTTGTGATCATGCAGAACCAGGCGAACGGCCCCGAGGTGGTCTGGCCGGAGGCGGTCCGCACTGCCGAGCCAATCTATCCGGTACCGGTTTTCAGCGAGCGCTGAGTCGGGAATTAGGGGCGCCCGGTTTCTCCGACGCCCAACGGAAACAGGGCCGCGTGGGACATGCCACGCGGCCCATTTTCCGGCCACGACTTCCATGCGTCAAAAGCATAGAGGACCTCCGCCATGCCCGCTGAGATGCGCGACGACCTGATCGCAATGCCCGCGCACCGCCTGGCGGCGGCGATCGCCGCGGGTGAGTTGACCTCGGCCGAGGTGACCGCCGACTGCCTGGCGCGCATCGGCGCCACCAACGGCAAGCTGCACGCCTTCATCGTGGTCTACCAGGACGAGGCCATGGCGATGGCCGAGGCGCGCGACCGCGAGGCCCGCGCCGGCATGACGCTAGGCCCGCTGCACGGCGTGCCGGTGGCGCTCAAGGACCTCTGCGAGCTACGCGGGCGCACCACCACCTGCGGCAGCCTGATGTGGCGGGACCGCATCTCGCCCACCACCGCGACTATCGTGCAGCGCCTGCTGGCGGCCGGCCTGGTGGTGCTGGGGAAGACCTACATGGTGGAGTTCGCCTATGGCGGCTGGGGCACCAACTACGCCATGGGCACGCCGTGGAACCCCTGGGACCTGGAGACCCACCGGGCGCCTGGCGGCTCCTCGAGCGGCACCGGGGTCGCGGTCGCCGCCGGGCTCGCGCCGCTCGGCATCGGCAGCGACACTGGCGGCTCGGTGCGCATTCCGGCCTCGGTCTGCGGCACCGTCGGGCTCAAGACCACGGTCGGCCGGATCAGCAATCACGGCATCCTGCCGCTCAGCGACACCCTGGACACGATCGGGCCGCTGACCCGCACGGTCGAGGACGCGGCGCTGATGTATTCCGCCATGGCCGGTCCAGACGCGGCCGATCCGGCGACCTACGGCCCGCCGCCGCTCGACGCGCGGATGGACCTGAGCGCCGGGGTCGCGGGCCTGCGCCTCGGCACCCTCGGCGCGGCCGAGCGCGACGGCGTCGACGCCGAGGTGCTGGCCGCCTACGACGCGGCCTGCAAGACGCTGGAAAGCCAGGGCGCCCGGCTCGCCGAGGTGCGCCTGCCCGACTCCTTCCCCAACTATCTGGAGCAGACCGGGCTGATCATCGCGGCCGAGGGCTATTCGGTGCACCGGGACTGGATCGAGGACGACAGCATCCCCTTCGACCCGCAGGTGCGCGCCCGGGTCCTGGTCGGCAAGGGCATCGGCGCCGCCGACTACGTGCTGGCGCTCAAGCGCCGCCGCGCGGTTCAGCGCGAGATCGACGTGGTGCTGCGGGACTTCGCCGCGTTTCTCACCCCGACCACGCCGATCCCGGCGGCGCCGCTCGACGAGGTCGACGAGGCCAAGACCCCGCTCAGCCGCTTTACCCGGGCGGTCAACTATCTCGACCGCTGCGCCCTGGCGTTGCCCTGCGGCTTCACTGCGGGCGGCCTGCCGATCTCGCTGCAGATCATCGGCCGCGGCTACGACGAGGCCGGGGTGCTGCGCATCGGCCGCGCCTTTGAATCCGCGACCGAGTGGCACCAGCGCCGCCCCGATTTGTCGCCGCTGCTCAGCTAGCGCGCCCCGAGCGGGCCCTATCTCCGGCCTAGGAGATCCGCGAAGTCGGCGGCGCCTTTGGCCAGGAAGTCGTTGGCATGGACGTAGAGGAACCCGACGCCCTGGTCGAGGTAGCGCCGGACGTTGTCGCGGTCGACCAGGATGCCGGCCACCTTGCCGGCCGCGCGGATGGCGCCGATGGTCTCGTCGATCACCTGCTGCACCTCGGGCTGCCGGAAATCACCTTCGAAACCCAAGCTCTTGGCGAGATCGACCGGCCCGATCATGTAGACGTCGATGCCGGCCACCCGCAGGAACCCGGCGAGATCCTGGATCGCGCTTTTCGATTCGATCTGGACCACGACGAGCTTTTCCTGATGGGTCTTGGGGAAGCAGTAGCGCACCGCATCGACCACGGCTTGCGCCTGGGCGGCGGTGTCCAGGCGTGGCACCACCAGACCGTCGATGCCGCGGAACAGGAAGCGCTCGATCACCCAGTCCTCGGGCGAGAACACGCGGACCAGCGATACCAGCCCGGCCAGGCGTGCGGCGCGCGCCATGTTCTCGACGGTCTCGACATCGGCGCTGCCCTGCTCGCAGTCGATCCATACGGCGTCGATGGGCAGCCCTCCCATGAACTGGACCAGGCTCGGCGAGGGGTGGTCCGGGTTGATCACCAGGACCGTTTCGCCTCGCTGGATCTTGTTCTTAAACGCTTTAACCATGTGTTCCGGTTCCCCTCCACCAAACCGGTGACAACCTCGCAACTAAATATGCGGATACATCATCCGGGCTGCCGCCGCAGACTCGCCTCAAGTTTCGTGTCCCTCGCTATTCTAGACGGTTAGAAGCTCGGCGAAAGCGGCGATCTGAGCTACTCCCCGGAAATAGGACAGTGACGTAAGCTACGGATTTGGTGTCTGCTGGTCTTCGAGGAGAGGAGATCAGCGATGACGAAACGCAAGCAGTACAAGCCCGATTTCCGGGGAGTAGCTCAGACGTTCCAAGTCAGGCGGCGGGACTTCGGTCGTGAATTCGATCCAAGGCGTGGGCAACGCCCAAAATGCCCTGTTAGGCCAGGTTGGCAGCGCCGTTGGCAGCGCCCTCGACCCTTAGGCCATTTTCAGACCCGTACCTTTCGAGACTGCGCGCTCGTCCTTCGACGGCCTCCGGAACGGCAACGATTGACTACTAGCGGGCTTCGGTCAATCGACTACAGCTACGGTTTCACGGTGCGACGGCATCGCAGGCGCGGCCAACCCGACACCCACCAGAACCGCCCGCAGCTCTCGACCGGCCGCAGGGGTAGGCCCGCCTCGCTCTCCCGGAGCGCCGGAGCCCCCCGACCTCGCCAGCACCGGGAGCCCCGATAGCCCCTGATCGCAACCAATGGTCAACGAGGGCCGGGAATGGCCACCCGCACGCTCAATAAACCCATGTCGAACGGGCAATGGGGCAAGGCGGCCAGGTCAGACCCCCATCAAGGGTCGTCGAGGGCCATTCGTGACAGAACCAAAACAACGCCGCCTCGAACTGTAGAATAGCGGGAAAGGCGCACATTCCCTGCGATAAGGCCTTTCAGTGGACCAACACGAAAGAGGGGAGGGGGACCATGAGACAGGCAGCGCGTGCCCGATCTGGCCGGGGACGGGGCATCGGCTTGGGCCTCAACACCCTCGCACGCCAGCGCCCCGTTGTCCTGCCTTGTCGCCTGTGCTGTCACCTTAACATGGCTACCTTGAGAAGAATGGTAATTGAAACAACAGTATAGAACCCATGGCCCTCTGGTCAAAGACAAGGGGTTCCGCCTCGAACGTGCGCACCCTCTCGCCTGGCGAGGGTCCGGCGCGGGTAGGTGTACCTCGATAGGGCAAGGTGGCCCACGGCGGGTATCACCGGCCGCCTACCAGGGCGACCAACGAGTTGAGGATCGCAGACTGGTAGGGGTGGGGCAGAGTTTGACCCCCGAACGACCCCGGGGTGATGGATTCTCCCGCTCCGTTCTATTCAGGTCCTCGACACGTCCATTCTCTGTAGAATTTTGATCCAAATTTCTGAAAAATTTCAGGTCCAGATTTTACAAATGGGATGCCCGTTCATCTCCCTTTCTTGATATTTTCCTGCGGCAATCTATTTTCTGACAAATCTGACAATGTGACCAGAATGGAATGGGGTTTCTGACAAATCTGACACTTCTGACGTTTTAGGGCCAAAATGCCACAATGTTTCTGACAAATCTGCTTACGCGCGTGGGGAGAAAAGCATTTTTTCTCTCTCTCTCTTTCCCCAGGCGCGTGTTTGCTACGCGCGCGTAAGCAGATTTGTCAGAAAGCCCTACCCGGGGACAGCAGGTATCAACGGTCTTGATTTTGACGTAGTGTGCGATGCCAAGGCGGGTGCGGTTATCGACTATGCCAAGCGCATCAAGAACTGGCCGTCGCTTGAAATCGCTATCGACAAAAAGATGGAAGACCAGACGGAGTTTGTCCGGTGGTGGGGTGAGACGGTAACACCCAATCGGCACAACCTTGACCCGAACAGAAGTCCGCGACCGGCGACTTCTGTTGAAGACGCCGAATCTCTCACGGGCATCACCAAACAGCAAGTTTCCAAGTGGGGGCAGCGCCTCAAGGACTATGAGCGATACCGCGATCTGCTTTACGGCCACGCCTATCGCAAGGCCATGGCTGAAACGATGGACCAGCGCGGCGCCAGCGGCACGGGCGAGAATGAATGGTACACGCCAGCTCGGTATCTCGACATGGCACGCCAGGTGATGGGGGGATCGACTTGGACCCGGCCGCCGCCGAAATCAAGTTGCGTGCTGTGCGGCGGCTCGGGGAAATCAGTAAGACGCTACCGAAAGCGCACAAGACAGGCCAGGGGACCAATGTTCAACTTCCCGCCACAGGGAAGTTGAAGTGCGACACACTCAAAGACGCTGGCATTTCTACCAGCATGGCCTAGGCCCAGGCCCAGTTGACCACCTGGCCCGCGCGCCCTCCCGATCGGCGAGAATAGGACGAGCGCGCGCAACACACGGCCTTGCTCGATCCCGCCTCCGAGGCGCCGGAAGTACCTCCCGAGGCCGGATCGCGCCTTGGCGGCGCCTAGTTGCGACGGAAACGAAAATCTACTTCTCCCGCTTTCTGAAAGTGGCAACGTCATTGGGGTTATCCAGCGGCCGAACCGTAGCGCGAAGGTTTCCAGGATTCGTCGGCCCCTCAATAAGTGGCCCGCCGCAGACATCCTCCGCAGCTTGTAGCTTGTCGTGCGCTTCAACCTTGCGGGGGTCCTCGTCCGATTTTCCGCCCGCATAGCATCTGACTATGAAAAATGGCATGTCACACCTCACCGCTAGTTGGCATTGATGGTGATCACCTCGCAGAGCCGTTTGGCCGGAATGGGACGCCAATCATCCGCTCGGCAAAATACAGCGCCCGGCCGCGGAAGTTGCTCGTAGGAACGTTCGGCTCGGTGGCGGTTTCAAGCCAAGCCTGAACGCTTTCCCTGTCCGGGCGCTCGCCCCGAAGGGTCAAGCATGGCCGCAGAGGCAGGGGAACGACGCTCTGCACATAAGGGTGTGCAATCCGCACGATGCCGCCTAGCTTTGTCCTTTGCTGGGACTGACTAGCCAGTCAACCAGCTTTTCCGCCCGCGCCAATACACCGACGCGCTTGACGTCGATTTGAACCGGAACGCGCATTATGGCGGTTTCCGACAGATTTTCTGCATGGATGTGGCACTCCAGCACGCCGGAAACCACCTCTTCGTCCTCCGCGAAGCAAATCTCGCCATCGAACAACTCATCGTCCGTTCCGTGACGCCACTGCTCACACTCCAGACTGAACGATGATTGCGGCTCCATGGGGCGCTTGGGTTTCCAATAGAAGGCGTTCGGGTCTCGCCTTGGATTCAGATCATGAAAACGAGGAATGTGAATGTCGGGCATCATCTCCCTCGATGAATATTGGCCCGTTACGGCCGCAATCGAGTGCTTAAAGGACGCGAATGAACCAAGCAGGTTGGTCCATTGACCGCGTGGTGGCTCAGGCGGTCTGGGTAGCTGGATAATCTGTCGTAGTTGTTCGACTTCATCATCCTCACCATTGTCCTGGCTAGGCGGCATGACCCCGAAATTACCTTTCGCCTCTATCGTTATCAGGGTGTCTTTGCCCGGTCGCGTCCCCTCATTGCTTACAACGAAATAGAACACCAACGGCCCTGCCTGCTGCTGGACAGCGTCATGGTGATTGCGGAGAACATCCTCACACTGTTCAAGCCATACCGGATATTTCTCATCACGGTACGCGACGATTTCTTCATCAGTGGCCGGCGTAAAAGTCTCTCTGGGTCCGAAGATATTTAAGCCGAGAAGTTTCGATTTGCGTTCGGCAGGTTCCCGTTTTCCAAAGTCCGCCGCCATGGGAAAGCGCTGTTTGATGCGCGTCATCAGGCCTGAAAGTTCTTTATCTCTAAGCGCCTCGTAGAGCACTAACTCTCCTTCCAGATTTTCGATTTCGTTGCCTTTGCTATCCAGGCACTTGATGTGAAAATCCGGCTCGCTCTTTTTCAACCGCGCCAGTTCGCTTTCCAGTGCACTAATCTTCCTTTCTGCCTCCGAGCTTTCCGGGGAAAGGAGCCAGTCATCGGGTATCGCCGCGACTGGCACGCCCACCATCTGTGAGGTCGCCATGGGGCCGGTGTCGTGGGTGAGCAGCCGCGCATCGGTCTCAGAATACTGCTGCATGAAGCCGTACACTGTGCCGACCAACTGATCATCACGCTCTTGATAATCGAGGCGATCAGCGAGGGCAGGGTTGTGTAAATATTCCGGCTTGATGAACAGTTTCACGCAAGGGGCAACGTCTCGCACGAGCTTGTGGTCCTGATCGCCTAGAATGATCTGCCGGAACAGACTCGATGCCTTCCGAGCGCGGCGGCTCAGGCGTTGGTTGCCCCGATTCTTTTGATTGTCGATTTCCTTTTGCACCGGACGGGTGACAATCAGATGCACCTCGTCGAATTCTGCCCATGCGGACCAGCCGAGGTCCTCTAGGGGACGGCACTGGACGAACAAATTGGTGTCGGGGAACAGGTATACGATGCTCAGCGTCATATCGTGCTCCTCAATACCTTGTATCAACCCAAATGGCATAGCGTCCAGGACAGGGACAGCATGGCAGCCAGCTCGCTCACGATTTGTTATACGTGAAACAACCGGGTTGCGGCCGCCATGGGGTCAGACCCGGCCGAAAAGCCAAGCTCCACGTTTCTTTTTTCGTGATCAAAACAGGGGACGGTTGGGGGGGGGGGGACGGGGACGGTAACGGA
>JACZVL010000183.1 GCA_022572685.1 Pseudomonadota bacterium | reverse complement strand
GGTCCGGCGCCTGGCCGGGCTGGCCCAGGACGCCGGGCTCGACGGCGTGGTCTGCAGCCCGCGCGAGATCGCGGCCCTGCGCGCCGACCGCGGCCCCGGTTTCATCCTGCTGGTCCCGGGCATCCGCCCCGTCTGGGCGGCGAGCGGCGACCAGAAGCGGGTCACGACCCCCGGCGACGCGATCGCGGCCGGCGCCGACTACCTGGTCATCGGCCGGCCGATCACGGCCCAGGCCGACCCGCGCGCCGCCGCGCGCCGCATCGCCGCGGAACTGGCCGGTGCAGAACTGGCCGGCGCAGAACTGACCGGCGCAGAACTGACCGGTAAGGCGGAACCGGGCCCATGAGCGACACCACGCCACCGCGCGAGGCGCTGCGCAAGCTGCCGGTCGTGGCGACCGCCAAGGAGGCCTACATCCGGGTGTTCGACAACCCGCGGCTTCTGGCCCGGGCGTCGCTGGCGCCGTTCTGCCTGTCGCTCGCGTTGATCGTGCTCAGCTTCACCATACCGGTGGTCTCGGCGCTGGGCTACCTGATCGGGATCCTGAACCTGCTGCCCTACACGTTCTTCGGGGTCGCCTGGCACCGGCTCACCCTGCTCGGGCCGGTGGCCGGGGCGCCGCCGCTGATGCCCGCCTGGGCGCCGCGCCATTGGCGCTTCCTCGGCTATCTGCTCGCGACCATGCTGATCGGCTCCGGCGCCACGGCGGTGGTGTTCTCGCTTGGCTTCATGGCGATACAGCCGGACCTGGACGCCCTGCCCGCGGCCACGGGCCTGATGCTGCTCGCCGGCTTCGTCATCGTGGCCTACGTCATGATCCGTCTGAGCTTCGTGTTTCCGGCGGTCTCGGTGGACGAGGGATACCGGCTACGCCACGCCTGGACCCACACCAAGGGCCAGGGCCTGCGCCTGCTCGGCGCCACGGTGATCGCGGCCGTCCCGATGGTCGCGCTGGTCTGGGGGGTCAACGAAATCCTGGCCGCCCTGCTGTTCGCCGAGGCCGCGCCGGGCCAGGACGGCCTGCCGCCCGTGGCCCGGATGGAGGCCTTCGTCGACGCGAACCTGGGCGCCCTGCTGCTGATCCGGACGGTTACCGCGGCGATCGACTACGTCTTGATGGCGCTCGTGATCTCGGTCATCTCCATCGCCTTCCGCACCTGCACCGGCTGGGTGCCGGCGGGGAGCGGAATGGTGACGCTGGACGGCGAGGACGGCTAGGGCCTGTGTCGATCGAGGTCAAGATCTGCGGCATCAACACGCCCGCGGCGCTGGCGGCGGCGGTCGAGGGCGGCGCCGACTACGTCGGTTTCGTGTTCTATCCGCGCAGCCCGCGCTACGTGACGCCGCGGGCCGCCCAGGCGCTCGCCACCCAGGCGCCGGCACGGGTGACCAAGGTCGGCGTCGCCTTCGACCTGGACGACGCCGCGCTCGCGGCGATCCTGGAGGCCGTGCCGCTCGACCTCTGGCAGCTCCACGGCGGCGAGAGCCCGGCGCGGGTGGCGCAGATCAAGGAACGCTTCGGGCTGCCGGTGATGAAGGCGGTCAAGATCGCGGAGCCCGCGGACGTGGCCGCCGCCGAGGCCTACCTCCGCGTCGCCGACCGCCTGCTGTTCGACGCCAAGCCGCCCAAGGCGATGACCGAGGCCCTGCCCGGCGGCAACGCGCTGGCCTTCGACTGGCGGCTCCTGGCCGGCCGGACCTGGCCACTTCCCTGGATGCTCTCGGGCGGGCTCGATCCGGCCAACGTCGCGGAGGCCGCGCGCATTTGCGGCGCCCGGGCGGTCGACGTCTCCTCGGGCGTCGAGGACCGGCCCGGGCTCAAGAACCCGGACAAGATCCGCGCCTTCCTGGCCGCCGCCAAGGGCGCGTAAATGGGGACAGTATATAATTATCGACGGTGCCGGACGCGTCGGCGCCGCCGGATTACCAGCTGTTAATTGTATACTGTCCCCAATTTATCCGGGCCCGGCATTGCGGCTGCGGCCGTTCTGAGGCAGAGTGCGGCCGTCAAAGCCTAAGAGAATTCCTGGCGATGGAAGCACTGAACACCTACCGGGGCGGGCCCGACGAGCGCGGCCATTTCGGTCACTTCGGCGGCCGTTTCGTGGCCGAGACCCTGATGCCGCTGATCCTCGCGGTCGAAGAGGCCTACGAGGCGGCCAAGAAGGATCCCGGCTACCAGGCCGCGATCGACGACTTCGCCAAGCACTACGTCGGCCGGCCCAGCCCGCTGTACTTCGCCGAGCGCCTGACCGAACACTTCGCCAGCCGGGGCGCCAACGGAAACAAGGGCGCCAAGCTCTACTTCAAGCGCGACGAGCTCAACCACACCGGCTCCCACAAGATCAACAACTGCCTGGGCCAGATCCTGCTGGCCCGGCGCATGGGCATGACCCGGATCATCGCCGAGACCGGCGCCGGCCAGCACGGGGTCGCGGTGGCCACGGTCTGCGCCCGCTTCGACCTGCCCTGCGTGGTCTACATGGGCACCACCGACATCGCGCGCCAGGCGCCCAACGTGTTCCGCATGAAGCTGCTCGGCGCCGAGGTGGTGCCGGTCACCAGCGGCACCGGGACCCTGAAAGACGCCATGAACGACGCCCTGCGCGACTGGGTCGCCAATGTCGAGAACACCTTCTACATCATCGGCACGGTCGCCGGCCCGCATCCCTATCCGGCGATGGTGCGCGACTTCCAGTCGGTGATCGGCAACGAGGTGCGCGAGCAGATGCAGGCCGCCGAGGGGCGCCTGCCCGACACCCTGGTTGCCTGCATCGGCGGCGGCTCCAACGCCATGGGCCTGTTCCATCCGTTCCTGGACGAGCCGAGCGTGCGCCTTATCGGCGTCGAGGCGGCCGGCCACGGCCTCGAGACCGGCAAGCACGCCGCCTCGCTGGCCGGCGGCCGGCCCGGGGTGCTGCACGGCAACCGCACCTACCTGCTGCAGACCGACGACGGCCAGATCATCGACGCCCATTCGATCTCCGCCGGGCTCGATTATCCGGGCATCGGACCGGAGCATTCCTGGCTGCACGAGAGCGGCCGGGCCGAGTACGTCTCGGCCACCGACGCCGAGGCCCTGGAGGCGTTCCAGCTGTGCTCGCGCCTGGAGGGCATCATCCCGGCGCTGGAGCCGGCCCACGCGCTGGCCTACGTCGCCAAGATCGCGCCGGAGCTGCCCAAGGACCATCTGATGGTCATGAACCTGTGCGGCCGCGGCGACAAGGACGTGTTCAGCGTCGCCGAGGTCCTGGGGGTCGAGCTGTGAGCGGCAAGACCGGCAACGGTAACGGCCCGAGCCGGGTCGAGCGGCGCTTCGCGGCACTGAAAGCCGAGGGGCGCGGCGGCCTGATCGTCTACGTCGCCTGCGGCGACCCGGACCCGGAGACCTTCTTCGAGATCCTGAGCGGGCTGCCCGGGGCCGGCGTCGACGTGATCGAGATCGGCATGCCGTTCTCCGACCCCATGGCCGACGGCCCGGAGATCCAGGCCGCCAGCCTGCGCGCGCTGAAGGCGGGCATGACCCTGAGCGGCACCCTGGAGATGGCCGCGCGCTTCCGGACCCAGGACGACGAGACCCCGATCATCCTGATGGGCTACTACAACCCGATCCACAGCTACGGGCCGCGGAAGTTCCTCAAGGACGCGCGCGCGGCCGGGGTCGACGGCCTGATCGTGGTCGACCTGCCGCCGGAGGAGGACGAGGAGCTGTGCCGGCCGGCGCTCGACGCGGGCCTGCACTGGATTCGCCTGGCGACGCCGACCTCCGACGACAAGCGCCTGCCCACGGTGCTGTCCAACACCAGCGGCTTCGTCTATTACGTCTCGATCATGGGCATCACCGGAACCCGCTCGGCCAGCGGCGCGGCGGTGCGCCAGGCGGTCGCCCGCCTCAAGGCGCACACCGATCTGCCGATCGCGGTCGGCTTCGGCGTCAAGACCCCGGAGCAGGCCGCCGAGATCGCCGCCGTGGCCGATGCCGCCGTGGTCGGCTCCTCGGTGATCGAGCGGCTCAAGGCCGGGCTCGACGCCGACGACCGGGCCACGCCGGGGCTGGTCGACGGCGTGCTCGGCTTCGTGCGCTCCCTCGCCGAGAGCGTGCGCAAGGCGCGCGCGCATTGATCCGGACCGGGGATTAGCGGATGAACTGGATTTCCAATTTCGTGCGCCCGAAGATTCGGGCACTGGTGCAGAAGGAGGTGCCGGAGAACCTGTGGCGCAAGTGCGCCGCCTGCGCCCAGATGATCTTTCACCGCGAGCTCGAGGCGAATCTTCTGGTCTGCCCGCACTGCGGCCATCACCTGCGCATCGGCGCCGCCGAACGCCTCAAGATGCTGTTCGACGAGGGCGAATATCAAACCATCGAGCTGACCGAGGTGCCGGTCGACCCGCTCAAGTTCCGCGACCGCAAGCGCTACGTCGAACGCCTCAAGGAGGCCCAGGCCAAGACCGGCGCCAAGGAGGCGATCCGGGTCGCCCACGGTACCATGGGCGGCCAGCCGGTGGTGATCGCGGCCTTCGATTTTTCCTTCATGGGCGGCTCCATGGGCGCCGGCGTGGGCGAGGCGCTGCTCTCCGCGGCACGGCTGGCGGTGCTCCAGGACGCGGCGCTGATCGCGATCCCGGCTTCGGGCGGCGCGCGCATGCAGGAGGGCATCCTCTCGCTGATGCAGATGCCGCGCTCGGTGATCGCGGTCGAGCGGGTCAAGGAGGCCGGCCTGCCCTACATCGTCCTGCTCAGCGATCCGACCACCGGCGGAGTCACCGCCTCCTTCGCCATGCTCGGCGACGTGGCGCTGGCCGAGCCCGGCGCGATCATCGGCTTCGCCGGCAAGCGGGTCATCGAGGAGACCATCCGCGAGACCCTGCCCGAGGGCTTCCAGCGCGCCGAGTACCTGCTCGATCACGGCATGATCGACATGGTGGTGCACCGGCGCGACCTGCGCGAGACCATCATCCGGCTGCTCGATCTGCTGCGCCGGAAAACACCGTCCGCCGAAGTGGTGACGCTGCCGGTGACGCCGCCGGGCGCCGAGGCCGGGCCCAAACCGGTGGAAGTCCCCGAGACCCCCGGTGATGGCGCGAAGTGACGCGGTCCTCGACCGCCTCACCCGGCTGCACCCCAAACTCATCGATCTCTCCCTCGGCCGGATCGAGCGCCTGCTGGCAGCCCTCGGCCACCCCGAGGAGAAGCTGGCGCCGGTGGTCCACATCGCCGGCACCAACGGCAAGGGCTCGGTGCTGGCCTTCCTGCGCGCCATGCTGGAGGCGGCGGGCCAGCGGGTCCAGCTCTACACCTCGCCGCACCTGGTGCGCTTTCACGAGCGCATCCGCCTGACCGGCGGCCCGATCGCGGAGCCCGACCTGGCCGCGCTGCTGGAGACTTGCGAGGCGGCCAACGGCGCGGCGCCGATCACCTTCTTCGAGATCACCACCGCGGCCGCCTTCCTCGCCTTCGCCCGCGAGCCGGCCGATATCCTGCTGCTCGAAACCGGGCTCGGCGGCCGGCTCGACGCGACCAACCTGATCGCGCGCCCGCGCCTCACCGCGATCTCGCCGATCTCGGTCGACCACGTCCAGTTCCTGGGCGAAACCATCGAGGAGATCGCCTTCGAGAAGGCCGGCATCCTGAAGCCCGGCGTGCCCGCGGTGATCGGACCGCAAGCGCCGGAAGCGCGCGCCGTCATCGCGCGCCGCGCCGCCGAATTGGGCGTGCCGTTGCACCGCCATGGCATGGAGTGGCGCGTCGGCGCCCAGGGCAGTGGCGGGGGTGGGGGCTTTTTCTTCGAATTCGGCGGCGCGCGGCGGCGCTACCCCGCGCCGGTCCTCCGCGGCGCCCATCAGATCGAGAACGCGGGCCTCGCGCTCGCCTGCGCGGCGCTGCTCGAAGGTTTCGGGCTCGACGCGGCGGCCTGCGCGACCGGCCTCGCGCGCGCCGAATGGCCGGGGCGCCTGCAGCGCCTGACCCGCGGGCCGCTCCTCGAACTCCTGCCCGAAGGCTGGGAGCTGTGGCTCGACGGCGGCCACAACGCCGCCGCCGGCGCGGCGCTGGCGCGCGACCTCGCCGATGGGGCCGAATGGCGGGAGCGACCGCTACACCTGGTCTACGGGATGCTCAACACCAAGGGCGCCCAGGGCTTCCTGCGCCCGCTGGCGCCGTGCGCCGAGACCCTGCACGCCGTGGCGATTCCCGGCGCGCCGGCCTCGCTCTCGGCCGAGGAAGCGGCGCGCGAGGCGCGCGAGGCCGGCTTCCGGGCCCAGGCCAGCGCGAGCGTCGCCGCCGCCCTGCGCGCGATCGCGACAGACCGCGCAGCGGGGCGCGTGCTGATCTGCGGCTCTCTCTACCTAGCCGGCCAGGTGCTCGCCGAGAACGGATAGAAAAGGGGACAGTCCCCTTTATTCGGACGATTTATCATAATTATCAATTGGTTATGGCGTAATATTGTAACAGGGGCAAAACCCCGGGCAGAACCGGGAGCAAGCGGGATGGCTGGAATGGAATACCCGCCGAAAGACTCGGTTTTGCGGACGCTTGGCTCCGCATGCTGCACCTGCGTGCCCGGGGTTTTGC
>JACZVL010000182.1 GCA_022572685.1 Pseudomonadota bacterium | reverse complement strand
CGATTCCGGAATTGGAAGAGCCATGTCGATAGAGGATGACCGGCGGCGCTGGCACGCCTACTACACCGAGAAGCGCATCGTGCATCAGTGGTTTCAGGTCCATCTCCTGAAGGATCTGGACGTCGAACGGGTGCTGGAGGTCGGGCCGTTTCTCGGTCTGGCGAGTGCCATGATCGACAACGCGGGCTACCAGGTAACCACGCTGGACATCACGACCAGGCCCCCGGGACCGGGAGTCGCAAGGCATATCCAGGCGGACGTCCGCGAGGTGCGCCCGGAACTCCTGGCCGGCCACGATGTCATTCTTTGTTGCGAGACCCTGGAACACATTCCCTGGCGCGACGTCGGCGAGACGCTGTCGCGATTTTCCGCCTCCGGCGTGCCCTGGCTGATCGTCTCGGTGCCCTATGAGGGTTTTCAGTTCGGCTTTTCGCTCTATGTGAACCGCTTTCTCTGGCGCAAACGGACCTTCCTCAAGAAGCTTCGTTTCCTCTCCGAGTTCCCGCGCCGTCCCGAGGACGACTGGGAGCCCCACAAATGGGAGATCGGCTACAAGGGTTACAGCGTGCGGCGGTGGAGAGACATGGTAACCGGGGCCGGCTATGACATCGTCAACCAGGACTTCACCTCCGGTTGCCGCTCGATCTTCCTGGTCGCGCGAAACACCTCGACGGCCGGAACCGGGACCTAGAGCAGATCGGGGTTGATTCGAATCGCCGACGGCGATCCGATCAACCGCGTGAATCTGCTCTACACCATGGATATAGACCGGATTCACAGGATTGATCGAACCCACAAGTGGGTTCGATCAATCCTGATCCGGTCTCGGGTTAACGGTCGCGCGGCAGGGGGCGGGCGGCGAACAGGCGGCCGTGCAGGGTCTCGCGGTAGAACACCAACAGCCCGCTGCCGAGGATCAGCGCGATGCCGAGGAACGCCGTGGCGTCCGGCCATTCGCCCCACCACAGCACGCCCCAAAGCACCGCCAGCGGCAGCGCCGTGTATTCGAAGGGCGCCAGCAGGTTGGCCTCGGCGATGCGGTAGGCCTGGGACAGCAGGTAGGCGGCGGTGCCGATCAGCAAGCCGCAGGTCACGATCAGCAGGGCGTCGACGCCACTGGGCCAGGTCCAGGCGCGCAGCAGGAACTCCGCGCTCGGATGGCCGCTCCCGGCGAAGCGGCCGTCGCCGGCGATGAGCCCGAAGGTCGCGCTCACCACGATGAAGCAGAGCTGGACGTAGAAGGCCAGCGTCGAGGCCCGTTCGGTGACTCCCAGGCGCCGGGTCAGGATCTGCATGATGGCGTAGGCCAGTGCCGCGCCGATGGGCAGCAGCGCGGCGATCTCGAGCAGGCCGTCGCCGGGCCGCAGCATGATCGCGACCCCGCCCAAACCGGTGAACACGGCGGCCCAACGCCACGGCCCGACCCGCTCGCCCAGGAACGGGACCGAGAGCATGGTGATGAATAGGGGCGCGACGAAGAAGATCGCCGCCGCCTCGGCCAGCGGCAGGGCGGCGAGGGCCAGGAAATAGCAGACGTTGGCGATGACCAGCAGCATGCCGCGCACCAGGTGCAGCGGCAGGCGCCGGGTCCGCAGGAGCGCGAGGCCGCCCTCCAGATGGGCGAACAAGACGGTCAGCAGGATGGCGACGCAGGCGCGGCCGAGGATGATCTCGTGCAGCGGGTAGTCGCCGCTCATCTTCTTGATCAGCGAATCCTGGAACGACAGCGCGACCACGCCGAGGACGAGGCAAAGCACACCCTGGACCTTTGCGCTCGACCGGATGGCGGCCCGCATGTTCCCCCCTGGAAACGGTTTGAAAATGCCCGGCCGCTAAGCTGCGGGCAGGGACCGGTTTCGCGCAAGCGGAATTTCGTGCCGGGGGCGGCGGGCCAGCCCTCACCCTCCCGCTAACGCGGGGCCCCTCCCTCTCCCGCAAGCGGGCGAGGGGAAAAGGTCTCGGCATCGTCTTCTTGGTTCTTCCTCTCCCCTCGGGGAGAGGGCCGGGGTGGGGGGGCGATTACCCGTTCTGGCCGGCGAAGCGGATCGCTTCCTCGGCGGCGCGGATCAGCGCCTGGGCCTTGTTGCGGGTCTCCTGGTATTCGGCCTCGGGATCGCTGTCGGCGACCACGCCGCCGCCGGCCTGGACGTACATGGTGCCGTCCTTGACCACCGCGGTCCTGAGCGCGATGCAGGTGTCCATGTCGCCGTTGGCGCCGAAGTAGCCGACCGCGCCGGCGTAGATGCCGCGCCGCTCCGGCTCCAGCTCGTCGATGATCTCCATGGCCCGGACCTTGGGCGCGCCCGAGACCGTGCCGGCGGGAAAGCCGGCGATCAGCGCGCTGAGTGCGTCGTGGCTGGGGTCGAGTTCGCCCTCGACGTTGGAGACGATGTGCATGACGTGGCTGTAGCGCTCGATGAGGAACTCCTCGGTGACCCGCACCGAGCCGACCTTGGCGACCCGGCCGACGTCGTTGCGCCCGAGATCGAGCAGCATCAGGTGTTCGGCGCGCTCCTTGGGATCGGCCAGCAGCTCCTCGGCCAAGGCGTCGTCCTCGGCCGGAGTCTTGCCGCGCGGCCGGGTCCCGGCGATGGGGCGGATGGTCACGGTTGACCCGCGCACCCGCACCAGGATCTCCGGGCTCGAGCCGACGATCGAGAACCCGCCGATATCGAGGAAGAACAGGAACGGCGAGGGGTTGAGCCGGCGCAGCGCCCGATAGAGCGAGAACGGCGGCAGGCGGAACGGCACCCGGAAGCGCTGGCTGGGCACGATCTGGAAGGCGTCGCCGGCGCGGATGTAGTCCTTCGCCTTTTCGACCATGGCCAGGTACTGGGCGTGGGTGACGTTGGACTCCGGCTCCTGGGCGATCGCGGCCGCCTCGGGCACGGTCGAATCGCGCAGGAACGGCAGCGGGCGCTCGAAGTCGGCGACCGCCGCGGCGAGGCGCGCGGACGCGGCGTCGTAGGCGGCGCGGGAGTCCAGTGCCGGGTTGGGCCAGACCGGGGTCACCAGGGTCATCATGTCCTCGAGCCGGTCGAACACCGCGATCACGGTCGGGCGCATGAACATGCCGTCGGGCACCTGGAGCACGTCCGGGTTGGCGTCCGGCAGGCGTTCCATCAGGCGCACCGTGTCGTAGCCCATGTAGCCGATCAGCGCCGAGGCCATGGGCGGCAGCTCGGCCGGCAATTCGATGCGCGATTCCGCGATCAGCGCCCGCAGGCTGGCGAGCGCGCCGTCGCCGTCGGGCTCGAAGCCGCCGGACTCGAAGCCACCGGACTCGAGCGTGCGCCGGTCGATCTCGGCCCGGTCGCCGAAGCAGCGCCAGACCAGATCCGGCTTGATGCCGAGGAACGAGTAGCGGCCGATCGCCGTACCGCCCTCGACCGACTCGAAGACACAGGCGTCGGGACCGCCGGCGCTCAGCTTTATGAACGCCGAGACCGGGGTATCCAAGTCGGCCACCAGGATGGTCCAGACCACCTGCGGCCGCTTCGCGTCGTAGACGGCCGCGAAGTCCTGGTAGGCGGGCGTCGGTTGCATGGTCTTAAAAAGTGGCGAGCAGGTCGTCGAGCGCTTGTTCTTTGATTTCGACGCCGTACTCGCCGCGCATGGTGGCCAGGAACTGTTCCAGAAGGTCGCCTTGCAGGGCGCCGACCAGGCTCTCCCGCACCGCCGCCACGGCGTCGGGATCGGTATAGGGATCGGCCGCCACCACCTCGATCAGCTTGGCGACCAGGTGGCCCTCGGCGGCGGTCGCCGTGGTCACCTCGCCGACGCTGACCCGGAACAGCTTGGAGGCGAGGGTCGGGGAGGGGGTGCTTGCGACGGCGGTCTCGAAACGCGTCACCGGCTTGGTCTGGGCGACGGTCAGGCCGGCCTCGGCGGCGACGACCTCGAACTCGTTGCCGGACCTGATCCGCTCGGCCAGCGCCTCGGCCTTCTCCCGCGCCAGCTTGGCGCGCTGGGCGTCGCGCCACAGCTCGGTCACCTCGGCGCGGACCTCGTCGAGCGGCCGAATCTGGGCCGGCGTCACGCTATCGACCCGAAGGATGAAAAAGTCGCCGTTCGCGGTCTCGGTGAGCAGGCTCTCGCGGCCGGTGTCGGTCTGGAAGGTCAGCGCCAGGAAGCGGTCGGTGGGCAACCCGGTGACGGGCTCGCCCGCCGGGTCCCTGCCCTGGCGGTCGATGGATTCGATCCGGCGCGGCGTCAGGGCGAGCGCCCGGGCGGCCTCTTCCAGGGAGGCGCCGGCGCCGAGTTCGTCGTCGAACTGGTTGGCGATCGAGACCATGCTGTCGGTCGCGATCTGCATCGCGATGTCCGTGGCCAGCTCCTCGCGCACCGCCTCGAAGGTCGGCTCCTGGCGCGGCTCGATCTTGATCACCCGCAGGATGTGCCACCCCAGCACGCTTTCAACGGGCGCGCTCGCGGTGCCCTCGGAAAGCGCGAAGGCGGGCTCGGCCAGATTCGAGGGCAGGGCGTCCTTTGCCATGACGCCCAGGTCGATCGGTGGTTCCCCGGTCATCTCCTCGGCCACGGTGGCGAAGGTGGCGCCGCCGTCGAGCCGGGTCCTGGCCTCGCGGGCCGGGGCCTCGTCCTGGAACACGATCTGCTCGAGCTTCCGCTTCTCCGGGGTCACCAAGTCCTCGAAGCGGGCCTCGAACTCCTCGCGCAGCCGCGCCTGGGAGACCGCGGATTCGGCGGCCAGGTCGGCGGCGCGCACCTGAACCAAGGTCACCGCGCGCCGCGCCGGAGCCATGAAGCGCCCGGAGAACTCCTTGTGGAAGGCCTCCAGCGCCGGCCCGTCCGGGGCGGCCAGCACGGTGATGCTGTCGTTGCGGACCAGCAGGTACTGCGCGACCCGCCGCTCGTTGCGGTAGCCGTACAGCGCCTCGACCAGCTGGCGCGGCACCGTGACCGCCTCGCTGACCGCGCCGGCCAGCTGTTGGCGGATGATATCGCGCCGAAGCGTCGCCACGTATTCGCCCTCGCCCATGCCGAGAAGGCGGAGCTGCTGCTCGAAGCGGGCGCGGTCGAAGCCGCCGAGATCGTTCTTGAAGGCGTCCTCCTGGGCGATCAGGCGACGGATCTGGTCGTCGGTCACGAAAATGCCGAGTTCAGCCGCCTTGCGGTCGAACAGGGCGCGGCCGATCATCTGGCTGAGCACCTGATCCGGGATTCCGAAGGCGCGCGCCTGGTCCATTTCGAGCTGGCCGCCGAGGTTCCGGGAGATCCGGTTGATCTCGCGCGACAGCGCCTGGGTATAGTCCCGCTCGAGGATCGGGTCGCCGCCGATCTCCGCGACCGCGCGCACCGGGGTCGCGCCGCGGAAGATGTCGCCGATGCCCCAGACCGCGAAGCTGGCGATCAGCAGGCCGAACAGCGCGAAGGTCACGATCCTGACGACGGGGTTCTTGGTTTTGACGGCCATGGTGGTCGGTGGTCCTCGAAATAGCTCATCGGGCCGCCGCGCGTGCGGCAACCGGGCGCCCGGGTCCGGCGCGCGCGCATCTTAGAAAGCCGGTTGCGCCCCGGCAACATGCAATTCCACCCTGAAACCGCCGGTTTCCGGCGCTTGGCCTGCCCCGCGGCGCCGTGTTAGGTAGGCGCCCCCAATGAATTCAGGCGCGGCGAGGAGGAACCGGCGGGTCATGGCGCGCAAGCTGATCGCGGGAAACTGGAAGATGAACGAGCCGCGCCACGGCGCCGCCGCCCTGGCCGGGGCGCTGGCCGAGCGGGCGCGGGCTGCCGGGCCGCTCGGCTGGGACCCGCTGGTCTGCCCACCGGCAACCTTGCTGGGGGCCGTGGGCGCGGCGCTGCAAGGCAGCGCGGTCGCCCTCGGCGGCCAGGACTGCCACCCGGCCCAGTCCGGGGCCCACACCGGCGATGTGAGCGCCGAAATGCTGGCCGACGCCGGCTGCCGCTACGTCATCGTCGGCCATTCCGAACGGCGCGCCAACCATGGCGAATCCGACGCCCAGGTCCGGGCCAAGGCGGCCGCCGCCCGGCGCGCCGGGCTCATCGCCATTGTCTGCCTCGGCGAGAGCGAGGCCGAGCGCGACTCGGGCGAGACCCTGGCGGTGGTCGAGCGCCAGCTTGCCGGGTCGCTGCCGCCGGGGGCGGACGCCGCCAATACCGTCGTCGCCTACGCGCCGATCTGGGCGATCGGCACCGGCCGCACCCCGACCATCCAGCAGGTCGCCGAGGTCCATGCCCACCTGCGCCGCCGCCTCGGCGCGGCGGGCGAGGGGACACGGCTGCTCTACGGCGGTTCGGTCAAGCCGTCGAACGCCGCCGAAATCCTCGCGCTCGACAACGTCGATGGTGCATTGGTCGGCGGCGCCAGCCTCGATCCGGACGATTTCTGGGCGATTTGCCGTAGCTTGTTCCAGTCCTCCCTATGACGAATCCGTGATACGTAGGACGACCTGCCGGGGTCATCCGGCGAGGCGCGCGCCGCGCCGCGATGCTTATGCATCGCAAGTGGCGGGCAACGATGTCCGGGGGCCTCGCCACGCCGCCCGGAGGGTCGCGTTTCCCGCTCCCTCGGTGCGTCGGAAACGCTCGACGATGCG
>JACZVL010000181.1 GCA_022572685.1 Pseudomonadota bacterium | reverse complement strand
GCAGGGCCGGCATCAGGATCGTCACGACCGGCGTCAGCCCGCGCATCGCCATCTCGAAACGATACCAGAACCCGACGATCACGGCAGCGCTCCAGCGGGCTCGGCGATGCGCGTCGCCGGCAGCACGCCGGGCAGGGTGAAGTCGAGCACCCGCATGTATTCCAGGGTGTGCCAGTCGACGAAAGGCCGCACCCGCGCGACGCCGTCGACCATGGCGGTGACCACGCCGACCGGCAGGCCGGGCGGCAGCATGCCCCCGTGGCCCGAGGTGACGATTCGCTCGCCCGGCTTGATCACGGCGTTCACCGGCAGATAGGCGAGGCGAGGCTCGTCCGAATTGTCGCCCGCCAGGATCGCCGACACGCGGGTCTGCTCGACGACCACCGGAATCCGCGAGTTGAGGTCGGTGAGCAGCAGGATGCGCGCCGTGCGCTGGCCGGTCTCGACGACCCGTCCGACCAAGCCGTCGGCGTTGATCACGGCCTGGCCGTCGCGCACCCCGTCGCCAGAGCCGGCGTTGAGCAGCACGGTGCGCACGAAGGCGCCGCCCGCGTCGCCAATCACCCGGGCGGTGATGAAGGCCGGGTGCGGATCGTCGACGAAATTGAGCAGCTCCTTGTAGGCAATGTTCTCCTGTTCGAGCGTCTGGGCCACCGCGTGCCACCGGCGAAGCCGCGTGTTCTCGGCCCGCAGCCGCTGGTTCTCGCCGTGCAGGTCGATGAGCTGGCGCATCTCCTCGGCGGCCGAGGTAAAGGCCGCGGCGGGATGGGACAGGACTTCGAGCACCGGCGCCGCGAGGTCGGTGATGGTGACGCGCAACCGCTCGATGAGGCGCGTTTCGGTCTTGCCGAGTATCATCAGCCCGAGCGCGGCGCCGATGAACAGGACGAAGGCGAAGCGCTGCACCCAACCTTTGACGGGAAGGGCCAGCCGCCTCATCGATCCGCTCTGGTATCGCGCCATTTCGCCCGCGTTCCTTCGTCGTCATGCCCGCGCTCGCGGGGCCCCTCTAATCGAACGGGTTATAGAGCACGTGCTTGAGGGTTTTCATTTCCTCCAGACAGCGGCCGGTGCCGAGCACCACGCATGACAGCGGCTCGTCGGCGATCGAGACCGGCAGGCCGGTGGCGTGGCGCAGCACGAAGTCGAGGTTGCCCAACAGCGCGCCGCCGCCGGTCAAGACGATGCCCTTGTCGACGATGTCGGCGGCGAGCTCGGGCGGCGTCTGCTCGAGCGCCACCTTGACCGCCTCGATGATGGCGCCGACCGGCTCGGCCAGGCTCTCGGCGATTTGGCGCTGGCTGATGACGAGCTCCTTGGGCACGCCGTTCATCAGATCGCGGCCCCTGATCACCATGACCTCGCCGTCGCCGTCCTCGGGCGGACAGGCCAAGCCGATCTGCTCCTTGATGCGCTCGGCGCTGCCCTCGCCGACCAGCAGGTTGTGGTTGCGCCGGATGTAGCCGATGATCGCCTCGTCCATCTTGTCGCCGCCGACGCGCACCGAGCGCGAGTAGACGATGCCGCCGAGCGAGAGCACCGCGACCTCGGTGGTGCCGCCGCCGACGTCGACCACCATCGAGCCGGTCGGCTCGGTGACCGGCAGGCCGGCGCCGATCGCCGCCGCCATCGGCTCCTCGATCAGGAATACCCGCCGGGCGCCGGCGCTCTCGGCCGATTCCTGAATCGCGCGGCGTTCGACCGCGGTCGAGCCCGAGGGCACGCAGATGATGACCTGAGGGGTCGCGAAGCTGCGCCGGTTGTGCACCTTGCGGATGAAGTGCTTGATCATCTCCTCGGCGACGTCGAAGTCGGCGATGACGCCGTCGCGCAGCGGCCGGATCGCCTGGATGTTGCCGGGCGTGCGGCCCAGCATGAGCTTGGCTTCGTCGCCGACCGCCAAGACCTGTTTCTTGCCCTTGACCTCGGCGATCGCCACCACGGAGGGCTCGTTCAGTACGATGCCGCGGCCCTTCACGTAGACGAGCGTGTTCGCGGTCCCGAGATCGATCGCCATATCGGCGGACAGCAAGCCAAGCAAACCTGAAAACATGGAAAACCCCTTAGTAGGTACTGTAAGGCTTCATCCGATACCGCGGCTGGCGTCGATGGGTCTCGGCCGCCAGCCGCGGCAAGTTCAAAACAATCCTTTCCGACTCACGCCGTCATCGCGGCGGGAGCCGATTTCTCGCGCTTGACCAACAGCTTGTTGAGCGCGTTGACGTAGGCGCGGGCGGAGGCGACCAGGGTGTCGTGGTCGGCGCCCTGGCCGTTGACCGTGCGGCCGTTCTCTTCGAGCCGCACCGTGACCTCGGCCTGCGCGTCGGTGCCCTCGGTCACCGCGTGCACCTGATAGAGCTGCAGCTTGGTCTGGTGCGGATAGATCTCCCGGATCGCCGCGAACAATGCGTCCACCGGACCGTTGCCCGAGGCCTTGGCGGTCATCAACTCGCCCTCGACCTCGAGCTCCAGCTCCGCGGTCTGCGGTCCCCTGGAGCCGCAGACGACCTGTAGCGAGACGAAGCGGATCCGGTCGTTGCGACGCACCACCGCGTCGTCGACCAGCGCCATGATGTCCTCGTCGTAGATGTCCTTCTTGTGGTCCGCCAGGTCCTTGAAGCGCACGAAGGCGTCCTGGATGGCGTTGTCCGAGAGATGGGCGTAGCCCAGCTCCGCCAGCTTGGCCTTGAAGGCATGGCGCCCCGAGTGCTTGCCCATGACCAGGGTCGAGCGGATCAGGCCGATCGACTCCGGGGTCATGATCTCGTAGGTCCCGCTGTGCTTGAGCATGCCGTCCTGGTGGATGCCCGCCTCGTGGGCGAAGGCGTTGGCCCCGACGATCGCCTTGTTGGGCTGGACCGAAAAGCCGGTGATCGCCGAAATCACGCGCGAGGCCCTGGTGATCAGCTCGGTCTTCACGCCGGTGTCATAGGGCATGATGTCGCGGCGCGTGCGCAGGGCCATGACGACCTCTTCCATGGCCGCGTTGCCGGCCCGTTCGCCGATGCCGTTGATGGTGCATTCGATCTGCCGGGCCCCGGCCCCGATCGCGGCCAGCGAGTTGGCGACCGCCAGGCCGAGATCGTTGTGGCAATGGACCGAGACCGTGGCCTGGTCGATGTTCGGGACCCGCTCGAACAGCATGGCGATCAGCGCGTGGAACTCGGCGGGCACGGTGTAGCCCACGGTGTCGGGAACGTTGATCGTGCCGGCGCCCGCCTTGATCGCGGTCTCGACGCAGCGGCACAGGAAGTCGTGGTCGCTGCGGGTGCCGTCCTCGCAGGACCACTCGACGTCGTCGCAGAGGTCGCGGGCGTGGCCGACGCTGTCGGCGACCGCCTGCAGCACCGCGTCGGGCTCCATCTGCAGCTTGTACTTCATGTGCAGCGGGCTGGTGGCGATGAAGGTGTGGATGCGCGGGCGCGCGGCCGGCTTGAGCGCCTCGGCGGCGCGGTCGATATCCTTGATCGCGGCGCGGGCCAGCCCGGCAACGATGGAGTCCTTGACCTGGCGCGCGACTCCCTGAACCGCCTCGAAATCGCCGTTGGAGGCGATCGGGAAGCCGGCTTCGATGATATCGACGCCCATCTCTTCGAGCACGGCGGCGACCTGGAGTTTCTCCTCCAGATTCATGGAACAGCCCGGAGACTGCTCGCCGTCCCGCAAGGTCGTGTCGAAGATCTTGACGCGGTCCGCGTCCTGCATGTTGGCCTGGTTGTTCACGGCACTCATGGTCTCAGTTCCTTCCTTGGTCCGGTAACCGGTTGTTCTCCAATCCCTCATGACCCCTGACCGCGTGCCGCCGATGGGCGGCTGTCGCGTTCAGGGGCTGCTAAGGAGGAGAGCCTCGTCACCACCAAGGAAAGAAAGGCAGAGGGCCAGCGGCCGGGCGCGCAACAAATCCCGCGCCGTCGGAACGGCGGTCTCGGTCGGGGTGCTGCGGCGCTCGGTTACACTCGACATTTTTACGTCAGCAGGGTTCGCGTCAGTGGGCTGGTTCCGGCCGGCCCTCGACTGGCCAGAACCCCGGAAAACCTTGATATTATGTACCCTCGCAAGGAAAGGTTAACAACACCTATCTTGGCCTTAAAAAGTTTCGCCAAAAATGGCCTGGATTTTCTGATTTTAGCGGCTCCCGCCGCCCTGGCCCAGCGCTGTTGCCTTCCCGGGCCAAAATGGCTAGGCCACTGTAAATATTATGGTCCAGAGGGAGGGGTTCAACGTGACCGATATATTCGATCTCGGCGGCCGGGTCGCCGTGGTCACCGGCGGCAACGGCGGCATCGGCCTGGGCATGGCCCGCGGCCTGTCCCAGGCGGGCGCGGCGGTGATGGTCGCGGGCCGCGACCGGGACAAGAACGCAGCCGCGGTGGCGGAGCTTGCGGGCCTGGGCGCCGAGGCCGATTCGGTGGTCCTCGAGGTCACCGAGGCGGCGTCCTGCCAGGCCATGGTGGCGGCGACCGTGGCGCGTTTCGGGCGCCTCGACATCCTGGTCAACAACGCCGGGATCAACATCCGCAAGCAGCCCGAGGACATCACGCTCGAGGACTGGCGCGCGGTCATCGACACCAACCTGACCGGCACTTTCCTGTGCTCCCAGGCCGCCTATCCGGAGCTGTGCCGGGCCGGCGGCGGCAAGATCATCAACATCGGCTCCATGATGTCGATCTTCGGCGCCTCCTTCGTGGCGGCCTACGCGGCCAGCAAGGGCGGCGTGGTGCAGCTCACAAAAGCGCTCGCGACGGCCTGGGGCAAGGACCGCATCCAGGTCAACGCGGTGCTGCCGGGCTGGATCGACACCGAACTGACCCGGAACGCGCGCGCCCAGATCGAGGGCCTGCACCAGCGGGTCGAGGCGCGCACCCCGGCCGGGCGCTGGGGCGACCCCGCGGATCACGCCGGCATCGCCGTGTTCCTGGCCAGCCGGGCCTCGGATTTCGTCACCGGCACCGCGATCCCCCTCGACGGCGGCTATTCGGTCCAGGGCGGATAAGACGTTTCGTCGGGCTCGCCGCTGCGCGTTCCGCGCCAGCGGAACCTGCAATCACCCCAGGGCCGCGCGCCACTTGGCCTCCCAGTCGTCGCCGAGCATGTCGATCTTGCGGCCGTCCGCGTCGGTGAAGCGGTTGGGCACCAGGAACATCGCGATCATCAGCGCGCCGTCCGGGGTCCAGGCGCTGTGGCGGCTGCCGGCCGGGCGCCAGACGAACTCGCCGGGCCCGACCTCGAGGCCGACCTCGCTGCCCGCCTTGTCGACCAGGCGCCCCTCGAGCACGTAGGTCTGTTCGATGCGCACGTGCTCGTGGTCCGGCAGGACCGCGCCCGGGGCCATCCTGAGCAGCACCGTGAGCAGGCCCTGGGCCTGGTCGACGAGCAGGGTCTTGTACGCGACCCCCGGAAATGCGGTTTTCTCCCAGGGCAGCTCGTCGACCCGGACGTGCCGGGACCTGAGGTGCTCCGGCAGGTCGCCGGCGGCGGTCCCGGACGTCGTGGTGCTGGTCATGGCGGTTCCGCCTCCTCAAGCGCTGTCCCCGGCCGACAGATTAGCGCTTCCGCCCGCTTGAGCCATGTCATTTTCCCTGGCCCGGGGCGCTGGTAGTTTAGGGGCCGTGGCGAGGCGATTCGGGCGGCGACAGGAGGCTCCCGGTGACCGACGTTTTGGACGCGATTCACGAAGATCACGCCAACATGGCGAAGATGCTGGACGCGCTCGAGCGCCAGTTGGCGGTGTTCGACGCCGGCGAGACCCCGGACTACGACATCGTGCGGGGTGTGGTCGACTACTGCCTCGGCTACCCGGAGCTCTATCACCACCCCAAGGAGGACCTGGTCTTCGAGCGCCTGCGCGCCGTCGATCCGGCGGCCGCGGCGGCGGTCGGCGACCTGCCGGGCGAGCACGCGGAGCTGGCCGTCCTGACCCGCCGCCTGGAGGCGGCCGTCGAGGCCGTGCTCGGCGATTTGGAGGTGCCGCGGCGGCGCTTCGAAGCGACCCTGCGCGAGTTCCTCGACACCACCCGCCGGCACATGACCATGGAGGAGCGCGCGTTTCTGCCGGCCGCCCGACGCGCGCTGAGTGCCGCCGACCTGGAGGAGATCCAGGACCGTCTCGATCACCCCGGCGACCCGCTGTTCGGCGCCCCCGGCGAGGAACGCTTCGCCGCCCTGCGCCAGGACATCCTCGACTGGGCCGAGGACGGGGGTTAGCACTCGATTGCACGGTCCCAGCAGCTATTCTCCGCGAACTGAGGTGGTCCCGCTTTGTTGGACGGCTTGGCGGCGCGGTTAAGGTGTACTCCGTTGTCTGATCATGCCGCCAAAATCCTGTTTATCACGTCTTGCTGCTGTTGTTGAGCCTGTGGAGATGTGGGTAAGCCGTCAGGCTTATCCATCATATCCACGGGCCTCCGGTCGCCGCGATACGCCTCCGCCGGCGTCCGGCCGCCGTGGACGGAATGGGGCCGCTCGGTATTGTAGAACTCGATCCACTCCGCGATAACCCGGTCCGCCTTGAAGCCGTCGCTCAGCTCGTGCAGATAGACCGCCTCATATTTGAGCGACCGCCAAAGCCGTTCGATAAAGATATTGTCCATGTATCGGCCCCGGCCATCCATGGCGATCGTGA
>JACZVL010000180.1 GCA_022572685.1 Pseudomonadota bacterium | reverse complement strand
GGCCCAGGGCCCCCAAGGACCAACGCACCCAGTCGGCCTATATCTTCGGCGCCATCTGTCCCGCGCGCGGTGTTGGCGCCGCCCTCGTCCTGCCCCGCTGCAACACCCAGGCCATGCAATGGCATCTCGATGAAATCTCGTCCCAGGTCCGCCCACGCGCCCACGCCGTCCTCTTCGCCGACCAGGCCGGATGGCATTACCACGGGCTAGCTCGCGATCCCGCCCAACATCACGCTTCTGCTCTTGCCGCCAAGGTCGCCCGAGTTGAACCCCGTGGAGAACATCTGGCAGTTCATGCGCGACAACTGGCTGTCCAACCGGGTCTTCAAATCACACGACGATATCGTCGCCCTGTGCTGCGAAGCCTGGAACAAGCTCATCGATCAGCCATGGTCAATCATGTCCATCGGGCAACGCAAATGGGCACATGGGTACTGATCAATGCAGGTTGGTATCAGTCATGGGTCTGCTCCTGTCTTGAGTGAGGTCTAGCAACCCCAAATCTCAACACAGGACAGACCCGCCCCGTTACCGCGCAGGCCTCGTCACCCGCCGCCACGAACTACCGCGAGAGCGGTTTTAGTCCTTTGACCCTAAGCGGACATCGCCGCTTCAACACCCATCCGACCTGATGTGATACACTAGCCACATACGCCCACGCCGCATGGAGGGAGGCTGGGCCGATGATCACGAACAAGACGCGGTGGTGGTTGGTGGGGCTGGTGTGTCTGGCTCTCTGGCCGGCGCACGCCTCTGCCCAAGGCGGCCTCTGGGAAACCTACAGGGCCGCTGGAGCCAAGGCGGCCCAGCAAGGCAACTACCCGGAGGCCGAGAAACAGTGGGCGGCTGCCGTTAAGGAGGCGGAAGGGTTCGGGCCGCAAGACCCGCGCCTAGCCACGAGCCTCAATAACCTGGGAGAGGTCTACCGTCTCCAGGGCAAGTACGCCGAGGCCGAGCCGCTTCACCAGCGGGCGTTGGCGATTCGAGAGGAGGCCCTGGGGCCGGAGCACACCGCCGTGGCCGTCAGCCTCAACAACCTGGGGCTGGTTTACCATGCCCAGGGCCGGTACGCCGAGGCCGAGCCGCTTTACAAGCGGGCGCTGGCGATCAAGGAGAAGGGCCTGGGGTCGGAGCACTCCAGCGTGGCCGTCAGCCTCAACAACTTGGCGCTGGTCTACCGCGCCCAGGGCCGGTACGCCGAGGCCGAGCCGCTCTATAAGCGCTCGCTGGCGATTGTAGAGAAGGCCCTGGGCCCGGAGCATCGCTACGTGGCTTGGAGCCTGGAAAACTACGCCAGACTACTCTGGGAAACGGGGCGCAACGCCAAGGCCGAGCCGATTTATAAGCGGGCGCTGGCGATCTTGGAGAAGGCTCTGGGGCCGGAACATCCCGGCCTCGCCACGAGCCTCAACAACCTGGCGGAGGTCTACCATCTTGAGCGCAGGTACGCCGAGGCCGAACCGCTCTACAAGCGCTCGCTGGCGATCCGGGAGAAAGCCCTGGGGCCGGAGCATCCCCGTGTGGCCACGACCCTCAACAACTTGGCGGGGTTATATAACGCCCAGGGTAAGTACGCCGAGGCCGAGCCGCTCTACCAGCAGGCGTTGGCGATCCGGAAGACGGCCCTGGGGCCGGAGCACCCGGACCTGGCCATAAGTCTCGACAACCTCGCTGAGCTGTACCGTCTTCAGGGCAGGTACGCCGAGGCCGAGCCGCTCTACAAGCGCGCCCTGGCGATCTTCGAGAAGACCCTCGGGCCGGACCATCCCGACTTGGCCACGAACCTCAACAACCTGGCGGCGCTCTTCAACGCCCAGGGCAAGTACACCGAGGCCGAGCCGCTCTACCAGCGCTCGCTGGCGATCCGAGAGAAGGCGCTGGGGCCGGAGCATCCCGCCGTAGCCCAGAGCCTCAACAACCTGGCGGCGCTCTACCGAGCCCAAGTGAAGTACGCCGAGGCCGAGCCCCTTTACAAGCGATCACTGGCGATCTGGGAGAAGGCCCTGGGGCCGGAGCATCCCGACGTGGCCCAGAGCCTCAACAACTTCGGCGTCCTCTACCACGCCCAGGGCAGATACTCCGACGCCGAGCCGCTGTACAAGCGATCGCTGGCGATCAGGGAGAAGGCCCTGGGGGCGGCGCACCCCGATTTGGCCCAGAGCCTCAACAACCTGGCCCTGCTCTACGCCACCCAGGGGAACTACGCTGAGGCCGAGCCGCTCTATCAGCGGGCGCTGGTGATTGACGAGAAAGCTCTTGGACCGGATCATCCCGGCTTGGCCACCGACCTTAACAACCTGGCGGCGCTCTACCAGGCCCAAGGCAAATACGCCGAGGCGGAGCCGCTCCACAAGCGGGCGCTGACGATCCGCGAGAAGGCCCTCGGGCCTGAACACCCAGACGTGGCCCAAAGCCTGGAGAACTACGCCCTCCTGCTGCGTGAGACCGGACGCAGCGCCGAGGCGGCAAAGATGGAGGCCCGCGCCAAGGCGATCCGGGCCAAGTACACCAGGTGAAACTGGCGAACTAGCGAATGTCGGCTTCTGGCTATTATCGCCCGTTTCGACCAACCCTCCAGCATGTCCGGTGTTGGATCTTAAGCCGACATCGGCGGGTCGGCACTGACACGAGCCTCCCTTATCAGTTATCGCCCTTAATAGACCCGCACCACCTCGCCGTTCTTGGTGCAGGCGGCTTCCGCCAGTTCGACGAAGGTTTCGGTGGCGGCTTCGGGCGCGCGCAGGGACTCGGGGTCCTCGCCCGGGAAGGCCGTGGCGCGCAGGGCGGTGCGGGTCGCGCCGGGGTCGATCAAATTGGCGCGGACCTGGGTCTTGGCCAGCTCGGCGGCGTAGGTCTTAACCAGCATCTCGAGGCCCGCCTTGGAGACCGCGTAGGCGCCCCAGTAGGCATGAGGCGCACCCGCCGCGCCGGAGCTGACGAAGATCGCGCGCCCGGCTTCCGAGCGCCGCAGCAGCGGGTCGAGGCTGCGGATCAGCCGCCAGTTGGCGGTCAGGTTGATGTCCATGACCTCGGCCCAACCCGCCGGCTCGATGTGGCCGACTGGCGACAGCGTGCCCAGCACGGCGGCGTTGCCGACCAGCACGTCGAGGCGGCCGTGGCGCTCGTAGAGCGAGGCGCCCAGGCGGTCGATGGCGTCGAACTCGCGCAGATCGAGGGGCACCAGGGTCGCGCCCCGGCCGCCGGCTTCGCGAATCTGGTCGTCCAGCTCTTCCAGCCCGCCCACGGTGCGCGCGACCAGGACCAGTTGCGCGCCCTCGGCGGCGAAGCGCCGGGCGACCGCCGCGCCGATGCCGCGCGAGGCCCCGGTGATCAGCGCGATGCGCCCGGCCAGGCGGCCCTGGCCTGAAGGCGCGGCGCCGGGTCCCGTGGGCTGGCTCAAGCGAGTTCGGCCAGCAGGGACAGCTGGGCCGCCGGCTCGTCGCCGTCGCGGTCGGTCAGTTGGGTCGGGTACTCGCCGGTGAAGCAGGCGTCGCAGAACTTCGGAGCCTCGGGATCGCGTCCGGGCTCGCCCATGGCCCGGTACAGCCCGTCCATGGAGATGAAGGCCAGGCTGTCGGCGCCGATGTACGCGGTCATCTCCGCGACGTCCATGTGCGAGGCCAGCAGTTCGCCCTTTTCCGGCGTATCGATGCCGTAGAAGCAGGAGTGGGCGTTCGGCGGCGCGGCCACGCGCATGTGGACCTCGGTGGCGCCCGCCGCGCGCACCATCTCGACGATCTTGACCGAGGTGGTGCCGCGGACGATGGAATCGTCGACCAGGATGACCCGCTTGCCGGTCAGGCTGGCCCGGTTGGCGTTGTGCTTGAGGCGGACGCCGAGGTGGCGGATGCGCTCGACCGGCTCGATGAAGGTGCGGCCGACGTAGTGGTTGCGGATGATGCCGAGTTCGAAGGGAATCGCCGCGGCCTCGGCATAGCCGATCGCCGCCGGCACGCCGGAATCGGGCACCGGGATCACCACGTCGGCGTCGATGCCGCTCTCTCTGGCGAGTTCGGCGCCGATCTCCTTGCGCCGTTCGTAGACACTCAATCCTTCCATCACCGAATCGGGGCGGGCGAAGTAGATGTACTCGAAGACGCAGAAACGCTGGCGCGACGGCGGGAAGGGGCGCAGCGAGTGGATGCCGGAGTCGTCCAGCACCACCATCTCGCCGGCCTCGACTTCGCGCACCAGCTCGGCCCCGATGATGTCGAGCGCGCAGGTCTCCGAGGTCACGATGTGGGTGTCGCCCAGGCGCCCGATCACCAGCGGCCGCACGCCGAGCGGATCGCGCACCCCGATGACGCAGGAATCGGTCAGCGCGACCAGGGAGTAGGCGCCCTCGACGCGGCGCAGCGCGTCGGTCATGCGGTCGACCACGGTGTGAAATTCGGAGGTCGCCATGAGGTGGACGATGACCTCGGTGTCGGAGGTCGACTGGAACAGCGAGCCGCGCGCGACCAGCTCCCGGCGCAGCGCCATCGCGTTGGTCAGGTTGCCGTTGTGGGCCAGCGCGAAGCCGCCGAACTGGAGGTCGGCGAACAGCGGCTGGACGTTGCGCAGCGCCGTCTCCCCGGTGGTGGAGTAGCGCACGTGCCCGATCGCGGAGTCGCCGACCAGCCGGCTCATGATCCGCTCGCTGGAGAAGGTATCGCCGACCAGCCCCATCTCCCGGTGGGCGTTGAACTGCTTGCCGTCGTAGACCACCATGCCGGCCGCCTCCTGGCCGCGGTGCTGAAGGGCGTGCAGGCCAAGCGCGGTGTGGGCGGCGGCGTCCTGGTGGCGATAGATGCCGAAGACGCCGCATTCCTCGCGGAGCTTGTCGTCAAAAGGGTGAGTCGCGATCACTGGGATTCCTCGCCGGATCCACCGATGCCTTCGATGGCGCGCTGCATCTCGTCCCGCTCGCGGGTGTTATAGCCGGGTTCGCCCGCCGGCGCATCGCCTTTTAAGGGCGGACTGAGCAAATTCTGATAGTCCCGCAGCCGCTGCAGCTCGTCGATGCCGTCCTTGGCGGCGCCGGATGTTATGCCTATTTCGTGGCGCAGCCGCTCGGGCAGGATCGAGACCAGCAGCCCGGCGCCGCGCACCACCAGCGGCCGGACCTTGGCCTCGGTGATCCACTCCGGATGGTCCTCGCGCGGCAGCACCAAATTGAACCCGAGCCAGGCGACGGCGATCAGCGCCGCGCCGCGCAGGAACCCGAAGACCAGGCCGAGCGAGCGGTCCAGCGGCCCCAACGCGCTTCGGCGGATACGACGCGAGATGAGATTGGTCAGCACCGACAATAAGATGAGGGTGATCAGGAAGATGCCGACCCCGGCGACCATGTCGGCGATCAGGGGCACGGTGATCAGCTCGGTGGCATAGGGCCGGGCATAGGGGAAGCCGGTGATCGTCGCCAGCGCCGCCCCGATCCAGGAGACCACCCCGAGCACCTCGTGGACCAGCCCGCGGAAGAAGGCGAGCAGGCCCGATATCAGGATCACCAGCACGACCGCGGCATCGGTCAGGTTAACGGGAGACGCTTCCATGGTTTTGTCGTCTATAGGTTCCCAGGCTTGGAGAACTTAAACCGATTCGGGTTCGCGGACCGCGGCCGGCCGGGACGCCCGGTCTTCGGTGAACCGGCGCACCAGATCCTGCAGGTGTGGGATCTCCCGGACCTCCAGGCCGGCCTTCCCCACACCCTTGCGCCCGCCGCCCTTTCGGCCGTCGCTTTTGCGCCGCGGCGGCGTCCAGGCGCCGGTGAAGCCCAGCTTGGCGGCCTCCTTGAGCCGCGCCTCGGCCTGGCTGACCGCGCGGATCTCCCCGGACAGCCCGATCTCGCCGAACACCACGGTTTCGGCGGGGACCGGCCGGTCGGTGGCGGCCGAGACCAGGGCGGCGGCGACCGCCAGGTCCGCCGCCGGCTCGCTCACGCGCAAGCCCCCGACGACGTTCAGATAGACCTCCTTGCCCGCCAGCACCAACCCGCAGCGCGCCTCGAGCACCGCCAGCACCATGGCCAGGCGCCCGCCGTCCCAGCCGACCACGGCGCGGCGCGGGGTCGCCAGCGGCGAGGGCGAGACCAGGGCCTGAATCTCGACCAGGACCGGGCGGCTGCCCTCCAGGCCGGCGAACACCGCCGCGCCGGCCACGTTGCCGCGCCGCTCGGCCAGGAACAGGGCGGAAGGGTTGGCGACCTCGGTCAGGCCGGCATCGGTCATCTCGAAGACGCCGATCTCGTCGGTCGGGCCGAAGCGGTTCTTGGTGGCGCGCAGGATGCGGAACTGGTGGCCGCGCTCGCCCTCGAAGGCGAGCACGGTATCGACCATGTGCTCGAGCACCTTGGGGCCGGCGATCTGGCCGTCCTTGGTGACGTGGCCGACCAGCAGCAGGACGAAACCGCGCGCCTTGGCCAGGCGGATCAGCTCCTGGGCGCTGGCGCGCACCTGGGACACCGTGCCGGGCGCCGAATCCAGGCTGTCGACGTACATGGTCTGGATCGAATCGATGATCACCACGGCCGGCGGCTCGGCGCGGTCCAGGCTGGCGGCGATATCGCGCACCGAGGTCGCGGTGGCGAGCCGCACCTGCGCGCCCGTAAGGCCCAGGCGCCGCGCCCGCAGGCGCAATTGCTCG
>JACZVL010000179.1 GCA_022572685.1 Pseudomonadota bacterium | reverse complement strand
TGCGGAGCGGCGGGACCTCGCGGTTCTGCTTGGGACTGAGCCCGGACAGCCAGGCCTTGCGGGCATGGACGATCAGGGTCCGGCAGCCACTGTCCATCACGGCACGGGTGAACTCGCAAAGCTCCTCGAAACTGTCCCGCTCATCGATGCCGATGCGGCACTTGACCGTGACCGGAATCCGGGTCGCCGCCGCCATCGCCGCCACGCAAAGTCCGACCCGTGCCGGATCGGCCATCAGGCAGGCGCCGAAGCGCGCGTTCCGGACCCGGCCGCTGGGGCAGCCGACGTTCAGGTTGATCTCGTCGTAGCCGTACTCCGTGGCGATGCGCGCGCACTCGGCCAACTGGTCCGGCTCGGCGCCGCCGAGCTGCAGCGCCACCGGGTGCTCGCGGGCGTCGAAGCCGAGGAACCGGTCGCGCGCGCCGTGCAGGATCGCGCCCACCGGGATCATCTCGGTGTAGAGCAGGACCCGCCGGCTGATCAGGCGCAGGAACACCCGGTCGTGACGATCGGTCCAGTCCATCATGGGGGCGACGGAAAGTCTGCGGTTCACCTGGGGCTGCACGGCGGCGCTCCGGAATTGCTGAGGATGTCCAGGAACTACTCGCACGGAACGTCACTGGAAATCACGGAATTTCACGGGACTTTTGTCCCCGACACCCAACAGCCTCTCATGTTTCAAGGGAAGCCAGTTTCTCGATAAACCGCCGTTTTCGCGCATGGCGTTCGCAAATATCCTCCAAGCGACGTCTGAAGGTGGCGATATCGCCCAGCTGCTGAGCCACCATCCGGAGATCCGCGAGCAGAGCCGCCGCCCTGTCGTAACCGGGCGCATTCCGCAAGGCGATCGCGGCCTCGACATCCGTCCAAGCAGCCTCTCCTCGCCGCTTGAGCGCCTCAAGCCGCCGCTGCTGTTCCTTGGCGTCCTCCCGCTCTTTCCGGCGGCGTTCAGCCGCCGCTCGTTCCGCCTCCCGCCTTCGGCGCCGTTCGGAGACTTTACGCGCGGCCGAGCGCAGATCACCGGCGGTGCGGCGCCGGGCGTCATCACGTGGCCGGCCCAATCGCTCCCGAATCCGGCGGCGAAAACCGGCGGCGAAGTGAGGGTCGTTCCCGTCAAAAAGATCGATCAGCAGGGCGGCCTTCTCCCGCTCCGGCAAGGCCCGGATCAGCGCATGGGTCTGCGCGTTTTCGGGCCCGGCCTTCGGCGCGCCATCTTCCACGACCGCGGCGTCGATCAGATCGCCGTCGATCTCGAAGAAGTCCGCGAACGCCTCGAGTGCGCCGGACAACGGAGAAAGATCGATCGCGGGCTCGACCGCATCGTCGGCCGCCACGCCCGCATCCACCGCCATCAGCCAGACCAGATGGAACAAGCGCAGATCACCGTTCAGGATACCGGAACGCAAAGGCGCAAGCGCCGCTAGCCAACCGCTCCCATCGTCCCAGTCCTCGAATTCCAATTCGTCACGGGCAATGGTGATTACCATATTCTCGCCGATGACGCGCATTGACGCGATTTCATCGTCGATGAGACATGCCTCGACCAAGGCGGTGTCGATCAGCCGGCGCGGCAGCCGCATGGAGAAAACTCGCGTTCCCCAATTGGCCAAATAGAGATGGAGATCGAAGACATGCTCCATCAGACGTGCCGGATCGCCCTTGAAATCTCCCCAGTCATAATGGTTGACGAAACTCGTGGCAGTGATCCGCGCGCGCGTCGACAGCGCCCGAAGTTCACCCTGCTGAGCGGATGTAAGAGGCCGGTCGACCGTCTGAAACTCATAGTACTGATATTCGCTCAACGAACGGTCTCCAGAGTCAGGAAACGGGATGAAAGATGATTTCCGCTTCGAGGATGGACAGCGCCTCGGCGAGTGAAACGCCGCGATAGACGGTCCACCATCGCCCGGTATGGCGAAAGTAGGAAAGATCGAACCGGTCGCGGCTCACATATTCGAGGCGGGCGAAGGGACTGTCGAACTCGGACTCCAACACATCCTCGCTGTCGCTACGGAAGCGCTGAATAAAACGATATTTCCCGCCATGCCATTTGCCGAAGATATCGATCGGATAGTTGAAGGGGGTGGGGCGGATCTCGGGCAGGAATCTCGGCTTCAATACCCGCTCGATGAACGCCTGACAGGATTCTCCGATCGCGCGCTTTTCGCTCTCGGGCGGCGTAGCCCCCGCACGCCCCCCCACATACGTCCACCTCCCCCGCGTCATATGCCCTCTCCACGAGTCGAACGCCGCCGCGACTATAACGCGTTCTCGATCGGCACGAATATTTTTCAGGCGATCCCGTGCCACCGCCCAAGCTCTTTCCGGCCCAACGGTTTTCATTGCCCGCATTCCCGCGCGGCTGTAGGTTTGCGGCCGTTCGAGCGCGGGCGATCCAAAATCGATGTTCGAGGAGGCGGCATGATCAAGGCGGTGACCTTCGATCTCTGGGACACCATGATCCACGACGATTCCGACGAGGCCAAGCGCCAGGCCCAGGGGCTCAGGTCGAAGAAGGCGGAGCGCCGCCACCTGCTGTGGGCGGCGCTGAACGCGGTCGAGCCGATCGGCGCCGAGCGGGTGAACCTCGCCTACGACGTGGCGGATGCGGCCTTCAACCACGTCTGGCACGATCTCTTCGTCACCTGGACCATCAAGGAACGCCTCCAGGTCGCGCTCCAGGGGCTCGGCCGCGAGCTGCCCGAAGCGGCCTTCGCCGAGGTCGTGGCGGCCCACGAGTCCATGGAGGTCGAGATCCCGCCGGACCCGGTGGACGGCATCGGCGAGGCGCTGGCGGACCTCGCCCAGCGCTACAAGCTCGGCGTGGTTTCCGACACCATCGTGACTCCGGGGACCGGCTTGCGCGACCTGCTGGAGGGGCACGGCCTCAAGCAGCACTTCTCGGGCTTCGCTTTTTCCGACGAGGTCGGCCATTCCAAGCCGCACCGCGCCATGTTCGAGGCCGCGGCCAGCCAGCTCGGCGTTGCCATGGCGGAGATGGTCCACATCGGCGACCGCGACCATAACGACGTCAAGGGGCCGCAAGAGCTCGGCATGAAGGCGGTGCTGTTTATCGCCACCCGGGCCCACGACAAGGACCGGACCAGCGCCGACGCGATCTGCGCCCGGCACGCCGAGCTGCCCGGCATCATCGACCGCCTGGCCGCCGGCTAGAGACGGTCGGAGAGGGGACTCTCGCGAATGGCCAAGGACCCTCGCTTTCTGGTGCTCGACGGCTACTCCAAGGAGGGCCGGGAGGACCTGCGGTCCGGCGGCGCGACCACCGCCGGCGAGCTTTACGCGCGCATGCTCAAGGCCTGCGCGCCCAGGGGTGCCGAGGTCGACATTCTGTGCCCGGCCGATCCCGGCGCGGCGCTGCCGGCGGGCGCGGCGATCGAACAGTACGACGGCATCGCCTGGACCGGCTCCAGCCTGACCGTGTTCGCCGACGACCCCAAGGTCACCACCCAGATCGAGTTCGCCAAGGCCGCCTTCGACGCCCGGGTGCCCGGCTTCGGTTCTTGCTGGGCGGCGCAGATCGCGGTGGTCGCCGCCGGCGGCCGCTGCGCCGTCAATCCCAAGGGCCGGGAGATGGGCATCGCGCGCAAGATCGCGCTGACCCCGGAGGGCCGCGCCCATCCGCTCTACAGCGGCAAGAAGAGCGTGTTCGACGCCTTCATCAGCCACGACGACGAGATCACCCACCTGCCGCCGGGCGGCCTGCTGCTCGCCTCCAACGGCCACACCCGGGTCCAGGCGGTCTCGGTGACCCACCAGGGCGGCGTGTTCTGGGGCCTGCAGTACCACCCGGAATACGACCTGCACGAGCTGGCGCGGCTGTGCTACTGCCGCAAGCGGAAGCTCACCGAGCGCGGCTTCTTCCGCGATACCGACGCGGCCCAGGCCTACGTCGACCGGCTCGAGGCGCTGCACCAGGACCCGGGCCGCAAGGACATCGCCTGGCTGCTCGGCATCGACGAGGACGTGATGAACCAGGACATCCGGCGCGCCGAGGTGCGCAACTGGATCGACCTCCTGGTGCTGCCCAGCATGCGCCGTTAGCGCGCGTTACGTTTCGGCCAAGCCGGCCCGCACCCCCGCCCGGCCACCTATGGGATTATGAGGCTTGGGGTTGGTTCGGCCGGCCAAGCCAACCCCGAACCTGGTGGCCGGGCGGGGGTGCGGGCCGGTTGCGAGTTCCGCGTCAGCGGAACCTGTAATGAGCGACGCAGGAGCGGAAATCATGACCGCCAAGCGGGAAGCGCGGGCCTGGCAGCGCATGTTGAGCGGACGGCGGCTCGACCTGCTCGACCCCTCCGCGCTCGACGTCGAGATCGAGGACATCGCCCACGGCCTGTCGCGGGTCGCGCGCTGGAACGGCCAGACCTCCGGCGCGTGGTCGTTCAGCGTGGCCCAGCACTGCCTGCTGGTCGAGGACCTGGTCGGCCGCTTCAAGGCCGGGGCGCCCCGGCCGCTGCGCCTCGCCGCGCTGCTGCACGACGCCCCGGAATACGTGATCGGCGATTTGATCACGCCGTTCAAGGCCGCGGTCGGGCTCGACTACAAGGATCTCGAGACGCGCCTCCTGCGGGCGATCCACCTGCGCTTCGGACTGCCCGCCACCTTCCCGGTCACGGCGCAACGGCTGATCAAGCGCGCCGACCGCGCCGCCGCCTATCTGGAGGCGACGCAACTGGCCGGCTTCGCCGAGGCCGAGGCGGGCCGGTTCTTCGGCCAGCCGCGCGCGCTCGCCCCCCCGCGCCGCCCCCTGCGCCTCGCCCCCCTGCGTCTCAAGGCGCTGCCGCCGGGCGAGGCCAAGGCGCGCTACCTGCGGCGCTTCGCCATCCTCTCCCAAGAATAGGGGACAGTCCCCTTTATTCTGGCGTTATCATATGATTATCAATTAGTTATGACCCTACATGCGATATACTTTGCCGTTCCGACGGTGTTCCCGGGAGATTCCGGCGTGCCTCCGGCCCGACCTTGGAGCGGCCCGCTCGGGTTTTGCACCTGGACCGGTCGCGCTCGCGGTGGTTCGCAGCATCGGCGAGACATGATGACCACTAACTATATGAAATATATTAAAAAACACGTAATTAAAGGGGACTGTCCCCTATTATGTTGACTGTCATCGCGGGTCTGTCGCTGGCCATCTGGTGCTACCTGCTGGCCTGGCGCGGCGGTTTCTGGCGCGCGGACCAGCGGCTGGGCGGGGAACCGCGCGCGCCCGATTCCTGGCCCGCCGTGGCCGTCCTGGTGCCGGCGCGCGACGAGGCCGAGGTGATCGGCGAGGCGGTGGCCGCGCTCCTGGCGCAAGACTACCCGGGCCCCTTCCGGGTGGTGCTGATCGACGATCACAGCGCCGACGGCACCGCCGCCCTCGCCGCGCGCGCCGCGCGTGACGCCGCCGGGGGCGCTCCCGGGGGCAACGCTCCCGGGCTGGGCGCCTCCAGGTCATCGCGGCGCCGGACCTGCCGGCGGGCTGGACCGGCAAGCTCTGGGCGCTCCAGTCCGGTCTCGCCCCTGCCGATCGAGCCTTGCCCGGCGCGCCCTACCTCTGGCTCAGCGACGCTGACATCGCGCCGGGACCCGCGACCCTGCGGCGCCTGGTCGCCCATGCCGAGGCCGGCCGGCTGAACCTGGTCTCGCTGATGGTCGCGCTGTCGTGCCGGGGCCCGTGGGCGCGCCTGTTGATCCCACCGTTCATCTACTTTTTCCAGATGCTCCATCCCTTCCCCTGGGTCAACGATCCGGCCAGGGCGACCGCGGCGGCGGCGGGGGGCTGCGTGCTGCTGCGCCGGGAGGCATTAGATCGCGCCGGCGGCTTCGCAGGCGTCAAGGGCGCGCTGATCGACGACTGCGCGCTGGCCCGCGCGATCAAGGCCCTGACCCCTAGCCAAGACGGCGCCCAGGGCGTCTGGCTGGGACTGGCCACGGAGTCGCGCAGCCTCCGGCCCTACCGGGGCCTGGGCGAGATCTGGCGCATGGTGGCACGCAGCGCCTACACCCAGTTGCGCCATTCGCCGCTGTTGCTGCTCGGCACCCTGATCGCCATGAGCCTCACCTTCCTGGCGCCGCCGCTGCTCGCGCTGAGCGCCGGGCTCCATGGCGACGGCGTGGCCGCGGGCCTGGCCGCCGCCGCCTGGGTGCTGATGGCGCTGAGTGCCGTTCCGACCCTCCGCCTGTACCGGCAGCCGGTCTGGCTCGCCGCCCTGCTGCCGCTGGCCGCCGGCTTCTACTGCGCCATGACGCTCGATTCGGCGCTCAGGCACTGGCGCGGCGCGGGCGGCGTTTGGAAGGACCGGGTTCACCCCGGACCCTCGGACCTGTAAGCTCTTGCCATGAGCCAAGCCGTCGAAACCCCCTCGGGCAAGGGCGCCGGGGACGAGAATTTCCCGGTCGGCTCCTGGCTGCTGCCGGCGCGGCTCCGGCCCCACGTCGCGGCCTTCTACCGCTTCGCCCGGGCGATCGACGATATCGCCGACAATCCGGCGCTGGCGCCCGACGACAAGATCGCGCGCCTGAGCCGCTTCGCCGAGGCGATAACCGGCGCCGAAACCGGCGACCCGGCGCTGGAGGCCGCGCACCGCCTGCGCGCCAGCCTGGCCGAGACCGGCGTCACCACCCGGCACGGCCTGGACCTGATCGCGGCGTTCAAGCGCGACGCCACCAAGCCGCGCACCG
>JACZVL010000016.1 GCA_022572685.1 Pseudomonadota bacterium | reverse complement strand
GGAGGAATGACATGGCGGCACATTAGCCAATCGGGCCGCGTGCCGCCAGGTTAACGCGATCTCCGGGGCCTGCGCCGTGGTAAGGCGGCGTCCTTTAGTGGGTGCAAGCCCCACCAGGCAATTATCGCTCCGGCCGGAAGCAATGGAGCAGTCATGGAGCTAACGAAGTGGCTGAAGCCTTCGGTATAGCGTGTTACGAATTGGTGAGCCTCGACTTCCGCTGTGGGTCACAACCGGAAGTCAGTGATGGCCATGAGAATGTCGGCTATCGGGGGTAAAGCGGAAGTCGATTTCGGGCGGCTGGATGTCTGTTCCGTGCCTATCCGGTTGACGCAGACACCTACCAGGGCTAGTATTTTCTCATCATGACCGCCATGGACATTCACCAGCGCGACGATCTGGCTTTTCCCCAATCGCTCCCTGAGTTTCAGCGGCAGTTTCCCGACGACGCGGCGTGTGCCGCCTATCTTAAGCGCGCCCGCTGGCCGGACGGCTTTATCTGCTTACGTTGCGGCGTGATCGCCGAACCCTACCGCATTGTCACCCGACCCGGTGTTCTGGAGTGCCGCGCGTGCCGCCGCCAAACCGGTCTCCTGGTCGGCACTGTCATGGAGCGCAGCCATACGCCGCTCAGCGTCTGGTTCTGGGCCGCCTACCTCGTCGCCAGCCAGACGCCGGGTATGTCAGCGGTGCAGTTTCAACGGCAGCTTGGGTTGACGCGATACGAAACCGCCTTCGGCATCCTGCACAAGCTGCGCGCTGGCATGGTGCGGCCAGATCAGGACCGGATCGGCGGCCGTCCGAAAGAGCATGTCGAGGTCGATGAGACGTGGGTCGGCGGGAGGACGCGTGGCGAAGGCCGTGGCATCCATCACAAAACGCTGGTCGCCGCTGCTGTCGAAGTCCGCCACCGGGAACCTGGCACTGCGCAGGACAAGCGGAAGGACGGCCGCTATGCCGGTCGAGTGCGGTTGGCCATCGCTGCCGACCGCAGTGCTGGCTCGTTGTGTGACTTTGTCGAGAGCGCCACCATGCCGGGCTCGCTGATCGTCACCGACGATTGGAGCGGCTATGCCGGCTTACGCAAGCGGGGCTACGACCACCATGCGATTGCCGAATGCGGCGACCCCGAAGTCGCCGAACAGTTCATGCCGATGATCCACCTCGTTTTCTCTAATTTGAAGACCTGGCTCAACGGCATCCATCACGGCGTGAGTGCAAAGCATCTACAAGCCTACCTCAATGAGTTCACGTTCCGCTTCAACAGGCGGTTTTACCCGTTCAACGCCTTCCGCTCGCTGCTTGGCATTGCGGGCCGGGTTGAGGCACCGACCTACGCCGAGCTTTATTCCGGCGTTTGGAGGCACCCTACATGTAGTGGGTTTCTGCGTTAACCGGATAGGCACGCAACTTCGTTGGGATATGGTTGACCTGGAGAGCCAATTGCCCCGGGATCATCGGGCTCGGATTGTCTGGGCCTTTGTCGATACCTTGGAGTTTGGCCCGTTTTACGACCGGATTGGCTCGCGGGAGGACGGGGCGGGCCGGCCGCCGCCGGATCCGAAGATTTTTCTCGCGGTCTGGCTTTACGCGTCCCTGGAGAACATGGGTTCGGCGCGGGCGGTGGACCGGGCCTGCGGGATGGACACGGCATTCCGCTGGCTGTGCGGCGGGGTTCCGATGAACTACCACGGTCTTTCGGATTTCCGGAGCGCCCACGGGGACCAATTGGATCGGCTGTTGACGGAGAGCGTCTGCGTCCTGATGGCGGAGGGACTGGTATCCCTGGAGGAGGTGGTTCAGGACGGGACCAAGGTGCGGGCGGCGGCCGGGCGCGGCTCGTTCGTCGGCGAGGACGGACTTTCGCGCTACGAGAAGGCGGCCCGGGCGCGGGTGTATCGCCTGCGCGAGGAACTGGCGGCGGACCCGGCGGCGAGTGACCGGCGCTGTCGCGCGGCGCGGGAGCGTGCGGCGTCGGAGGTTAGCGCGCGCGCGCGCCGCGCCCGGGAGACGCTGGAAAGGCTGCGCCGGGAGAAGGACCGGGCGGCCGGGACCCACAAGCAGGCGGAGGCTGACAAGTCCGAACGGAAGGTTTCGACGACGGACCCGGAAGCCCGGCTGATGGTCTTCCCCGACCGCGGCGTGGCTCCCGGGTACAACATCCAGATCGCCGCCGCCGGGTGGTTCATCGTCGGCATGAAGGCGACGGACCGCCGGAACGACATGGGGCTTGCGGCGCCCATGGTCGAGCAACTGGCGGACCGTTATGATCGGGTGCCGTCTCGACTGGTCGTGGACAGTAAAATCGCGACGAAGGACGAGATCATAGCCCTGAGCGATCACCCGAAAGGCCGGGTCGAGGTCTATGCCCCGGTTCCCGAGGAACGCGAGAACATTACGACGGAAAGCCGGCGCAAGAGGGCATGGCGCCGCCGGAAGGAACCCGAGGCCATCAAGGCTTGGTGGGCCCGAATGGAAACGGACGACGGCCAAGCAGCGATGAAACGGCGAAAACACATCGAGACGATCAACGGCATTCTGAAGAACCGGGGCATGAGGAAAATGATGGTCAGAGGGTTGGAGAAAGTCCGGAGCAGTGTTCTCCTCCAGGCCCTGGCGAACAATCTGATGCAAGCTCACAGGTTGAGGATGGCCGGCCAAGCGCCATGAACCCGCGCCCGGCCGACCCGCCGCTACCGAAATCGTGTCCATGGAGGCAGACCAAAAACCTGTTGTCGTACCCATCCCAACCCAAAAAACGAATTCCTTCACAAGCTCTTTCGCGGGAATGACATGAGGTGGGGCGGCATTCTATAAGTGACTGAAAACAAACAATTCATTTCGGGCCGGACTCTTAGAATCGAAAATCCCCCGCCGCGCCAGGGAATCCTTCTCGATCCGGAATCCAAGCCGGGGAATGAGGACGATCTCGAGGCTCGGTAAAACCTGGTGTCGTGCTGGGCACGGACCGTGGCATACTGTGGGATCGGAACCGCAATCGACGATATCCAAGGGGGAGCATCGAAGTCATGGGCGAGAACATCCGTTTGACGGCGGCCGACGGCTTCGAACTCGGCGCCTACCGGGCGCGGCCGGAAGCGGCGCCGCGCGGCGGCGTGGTCGTGGTTCAGGAGATCTTCGGCGTCAACCTGCACATCCGATCGGTCTGCGACGGCTACGCCGAGGCGGGCTATCTGGCCGTGGCGCCGGCCCTCTATGACCGGATCGAGCCCGACGCGCAGCTCGGCTACACCTCCGACGACGTCACGCGCGGCCGCGAGATCCGTGCCAAGTGCGATATGGCGAACGTGATCGCCGACGTGGCCGCCGCCGCCGAGAGCGCGGCGGAGGGCGGCCCCGGGGGCGGCCCGGGGGCGGCCGGGGCGGCCCCGGGGGCGGCAAGGTCGGGATCGTGGGCTATTGCTGGGGCGGCCAGATCGTCTACCTCGCGGCCTGCCGGCTGGGCGGCAAGCTGACCTGCGGCTCGGGCTACTACGGCGGCGGCATCGTCCCCTTCCTGGGCGAGGCGCCGGCAATTCCCCTGATGCTGCACTTCGGCACCGAGGACGCCTCGGTCCCGCTATCGGACGCGGAGCAAATCGGCAAGGCCCATCCGGAGGTGACGATCCACCTCTACCAGGGCGCGGGCCACGGCTTCAACTGCGAGTTGCGCGCGCAGTACCACGCCGAGGCCGCGGCGCTGGCGCTGGAACGCACGCTGGCGCAGTTCGCCGAGCACCTGGGCTGATACCTGAGCTGATACCTAGGAAGTGGCGGCCGCCAGCGAACCCGTCCCGGCGAGCGCGAAGTCGGCGGGCAGGCCACGCTCCTTGCGCGGGGTGCGGCCGAAGAAGTCGCGGTAGCACTTGGAGAAGTGCGAGGCGGAGACGAAGCCGCAGGCGAGCGCGACATCGATGATCGACATGTTGGTCTGCAACAGCAGCAGCCGCGCCTTGTTGAGGCGCAGTTCCAGATAGTGGCGCGCCGGCGAGCGGTTCAGGTACTTGCGGAACAGGCGCTCGAGCTGGCGGGTCGACAGCCCGGCGGTCCCCGCCAGGCCGTTCCGGCTCAATGGCTCCTCGAGGTTTTCCTCCATCAGCTCGATGACCTTGAGCAGCTTGGGGTGCTGCACGCCGAGCCGGGCGGGTAGGGACATGCGCTGGTGGTCGTGATGGTCGCGGATGCGCTCGTGCAGGAACTGGTCCGCCACGCCGACCGCCAGCTCGTAGCCGTGCTGGCGCGCGATCACGTTGAGCATCAGGTCGATCGCCGCCGTGCCGCCCGAGCAGGTGAAGCGGTTGCGGTCGATCTCGAACAACTCGTTGCTGACCTCGATGTCCGGAAAGTCCTCGACGAAGCCGGCCAGGTTCTCCCAGTGGATGGTGCAGCGGTAGCCGTCCAGCAGCCCGGCGCGGGCGAGTATGTAGCTGCCGGTGCACAGCGCGCCGATGTCGGCGCCCCGGCGGGCCATGCGGCGCAGCCAGGACGTCAGGGCCTTGTCCTGGACCCGCTGGACGTCGGTGCCGCTGCACACCGCCACGGTATCCAGGCGGTTGGCGGCCTCGAGATCGCCTTCGGGGTGGAGCTCGATGCCGTTGGACGCCTTGACCGCCCGGCCGTCGACCGAGTGCAGGCTCCATTGGTAGAGCGCCCGGCCGCTGGTGCGATTGGCCAGGCGCAGGGTCTCGACCGCCGCGGTGAAGGCGATCATGGAAAAGTTGGGGACCAGGATCAGCCCGATCCGTTGCGGCAGCTCGCGCGGTGCGCCACCCAGCATTGCCTTATCCGTCCTCTCCTCGCGGGCGTTCGTTAACCTTTTGTTCCCGGCTCGGCGGGGGAGATTGGCATAAATCCCCGATGTCGCGAACAGAAAATTTTCCGCCGTGGATGCGCTAGCCGCCGGACTCGGCTTCGCCTCCTCCATCGCCGGGTCCGCGGCCTTGGATCGTCCACGGCGTTCACGGAATCCGCCTTGCAAACGAGCGGCTTGGCGATAGGCTCAAGGTCGTCGCCCGAGGGAGGTTTCCGCGTGACATGATGGCGCGCTACTCGATCTTCAGCCTGGCCCGCAACGCGCTCAGCTACCACCAGGACTGGCCCGCGGCCTGGCGCGACCCGGCGCCGAAACCGTCCTACCAGGTGGTCATCATCGGCGGCGGCGGCCACGGCCTGGCGACCGCCTACTATCTGGCCAAGGAGCACGGCATCACCGATGTCGCGGTGATCGAGCGTGGCTGGCTGGGCGGCGGCAACACCGGCCGCAACACCACGGTGGTGCGCTCCAACTACCTCTGGGACGAGAGCGCGGCGCTCTACGATTTCGCGCTCAAGATCTGGGAGGGCCTGTCCCAGGAACTCAACTTCAACGTCATGTTCAGCCAGCGCGGGGTGGTCAACCTGGCGCACAACCAGCACGACCTGCGCGAGCTGTCGCGGCGGATCAACGCCAACCGCCTGAACGGCGTCGATTCCGAGTTCCTGACCCCGGCCGAGATCAAGCGCATGATCCCGATCATCGACGTGCGCGCGGGCGGGCGCTATCCGGTGCTCGGCGCCTCGCTGCAGCGGCGCGGCGGCACCGCGCGCCACGACGCGCTCGCCTGGGGCTACGCGCGCGCCGCCGACGCCCGCGGCGTCGACATCATCCAGGAATGCCCGGTCGAGGGCTTCCGCATCGAGAACGGCCGGGTGCTGGGCGTGGAGACCGCCAAGGGCTTCATCGGCGCCGCCAAGGTCGCCATCGCCGTCGCCGGGCATTCCAGCGTCATGGCGACCCTCGCCGGCTTCCGCATGCCGGTCACCTCGGTGCCGCTGCAGGCGCTGGTCTCCGAGCCGGTCAAGCCGGCGCTCGACACCGTGGTCATGTCGAACGCGATCCACGCCTACATCAGCCAGTCCGACAAGGGCGAGTTCGTGATCGGCGCCGGCGCCGACAAGTACGTCGGCTACGGCCAGCGCGGCAGCCTGCCGGTCACCGAGGAGACGCTCGCCGCGGTCTGCGAGCTGTTCCCGAGCCTGCGGCGCATGCGCATGATGCGCCAGTGGGGCGGCATCGTGGACACCTGCCCCGACGCCAGCCCGATCCTCGGCAAGACCCCGATCGACGGTCTCTACATCAACTGCGGCTGGGGCACCGGCGGCTTCAAGTCGACGCCCGGCGCCGGCTGGGTCTACGCCTACACCATCGCCAAGGACGAGCCCCACGAGCTCAACGCGCCGTTCTCGCTCGACCGCTTCCGCACCGGCTATCTGGTCGACGAGCACGGCGCGGCGGCGGTGGCGCACTGAGAGCCGGACCATGCTGCTGATCCCCTGCCCCTATTGCGGCCCGCGCAGCGAGGAGGAGTTCTCCTACGGCAACGAGGCCCACATCCCGCGCCCCAAGCAGCCGGACAAGCTGGACGACGCGGAATGGGCCGAGTACGTGTTCATGCGCAGCAACACCAAGGGCGTGTTCCTGGAGCGCTGGATGCACGCGCAGGGCTGCCGGCGCTGGTTCAACGTGGCGCGGGACACGGTGTCCTACGAAATCCTGGCGGTCTACGAGATCGGCGCCCCGCGGCCCGAGCTCGAGTTGCGCCGGGACGTGTAATACCAAGGAGCGTTGATAATGACCCAGCGCTTCCGCCTGCCCGAAGGGGGCCTGATCGACCGCGCCAAGCCGCTCGGATTCCGCTTCGACGGCACCCGCTACCAGGGCTACGCCGGCGACAGCCTGGCTTCGGCGCTGCTGGCCAACGGTGTGCATCTGGTCGGGCGCAGCTTCAAGTACCACCGCCCGCGCGGCATCTTCTCGGCCGGCGCCGAGGAACCGAACGCGCTGGTGCAACTGGGCGCGGGCGCGCGCAGCGACGCCAACATGCGGGCGACCCAGGTCGACCTGGTCGACGGCCTGACCGCGGCCTCCCAGAACTGCTGGCCGAGTCTCGGCTTCGACCTGGGCGCGATCAACAACCAGCTGTCGCGCTTCCTGCCGGCCGGTTTCTATTACAAGACCTTCATGTGGCCGGCGGCGCTGTGGATGCGCTACGAGTGGGTGATCCGCCACGCCGCCGGCATGGGCAAGGTGCCTGACGCCCGCGATCCGGACCACTACGACAAGACCTATGCGCATTGCGACGTGCTGGTGGCCGGCGCCGGGCCGGCCGGGCTCGCCGCCGCCCTCGCCGCCTCCGAGACCGGCGCGCGCGTGATTCTGGCCGAGCAGGACGGCGAGCTGGGCGGCGCGCTGCTCGGCCTGGACGAGACCATCGACGGCGCGCCGGCGCGCGACTGGGTGGCGGCGGCGCGGGCCGAGCTGGAAGCACGCGAATCGGTCACGATCCTGACCCGGACCACGGTCTACGGCTACTTCGACCACAACTTCCTCGGCCTCCTGGAGCGGGTCACCGACCATCTGGCCGAAAAGCCCGCGCGCCTGCCGCGCCACCGGCTGTGGAAGCTGCGCGCCAAGCAGGTGGTGCTGGCCACCGGCGCCATCGAACGCCCCCTGGTGTTCAGCGACAACGACCGGCCGGGGATCATGCTGGCCGGCGCCTGCCAAGCTTACGTCAACCGCTACGCGGTCAAGCCGGGGTCGAAGGCGGTGGTGTTCACCAACAACGACGGCGCCTACGGCGCGGCGCTCGACCTCGCCGCCGCCGGCATCGAGATCGCGGCGATCGTCGACCTGCGCCCCGACCCGGAAGGCCCGGCCACGGAGCGCGCCGAGGCCGCCGGCCTGCCGGTGCTGGCCGGCCACGCCATCATCGGCACCCGCGGCGACCAGCGGGTCGACCAGGTCCGCATCGCCCGGATCAGCGCCGACGGCGCGAGTATTGTGGGCGGGGCCGGCGAGGGCGCGGCGCAAACCATCGACTGCGACCTGGTCGCGGTCTCGGGCGGCTGGAGCCCGACGGTGCACCTGTTCAGCCAGTCGCGCGGCAAGATCCGTTTCGACGCCGAGCTCGGCTGTTTTCTGCCCGGGGACGCGGCCCAGGCGACCCATCTGGCCGGCGCCTGCAACGGCGCCTTCGGGCTGGCAAGCTGCCTGCAAACCGGTTTTGAGGCTGGCGCGCAAGCCGCCAAGGCGGCCGGGCTGAAACCCGGCAAACGCAGGCGCAAGATCCAGAAGGCCCCGGAGGCGTCGGACGACGGCTTCCTGCCGGCGCGCTGGACCTGGCTGGTGCCCTCGGACAGGCCGCTCGGCCAGGGCGGCAAGCACTTCGTCGACCTGCAGAACGACGTCACCGCCGCCGATCTCAAGCTGGCGCTGCGCGAGGGCTACCGCTCGGTCGAGCACGTCAAGCGCTACACCACCACCGGCATGGGCACCGACCAGGGCAAGACCGGCAACGTCAACGCCATCGCCATCATCGCCGAAACCCAAGGGCGGCCGATTCCCGAGGTCGGGGTCACCACCTTCCGACCGCCCTATACCGCGGTCACCTTCGGCGCCTTCGCCGGCCGCGACATCGAGGATCTGCTCGACGCCACGCGGCGCACGCCGATCCACGCCTGGCACCAGCGCAACGGCGCGGTGTTCGAGGACGTCGGCCAGTGGAAGCGGCCCTGGTACTACCCGAAAGCCAGCGAGTCGATGCACGACGCCGTCAACCGCGAGGTCAAGGCGGTGCGCAGCTCCCTCGGTGTGGTCGACGCCACCACGCTGGGCAAGATCGACATCCAGGGCAAGGACGCGGCCGAGTTCCTCAACCGCATGTACACCAACGCCTGGTCCAAGCTCGAGGTCGGCAAGTGCCGCTACGGCCTGATGCTGGGCGAGGACGGCATGGTCATGGACGACGGGGTGACCGCGCGGCTCGGCGAGCACCACTATCTGATGACCACCACCACCGGCAACGCGGCCCCGGTGTTCGGCCACCTGGAGGAATTTCTCCAGACCGAATGGCCCGAACTCGAGGTCCGGCTGACCAGCGTCACCGAGCAGTTCGCCACGGTCTCCCTCGCCGGGCCGAATGCGCGCAGACTGTTGGCCGAGCTGACCCAGGACATCGAGCTCTCGGCCAACGCGCTGCCGCACATGGGCCTGGCGCGGGGCAGGGTCGCCGGCATCCCGGCGCGGGTGTTCCGCGTCTCCTTCACCGGCGAGATGAGCTTCGAGATCAACGTGCGCGCCAGCTACGGCCTGGCGCTGTGGCAGGCGGTCATGACCGCGGGCGAGAAGTACGACATCACCCCCTACGGCACCGAGGCCATGCACGTGCTGCGCGCCGAGAAGGGCTTCATCATCGTCGGCCAGGAAACCGACGGCTCGGTGACGCCGCTGGATCTGGGCATGGACTGGATACTCTCCAAGAACAAGGACTTCATCGGCAAGCGCTCGCTGACCCGGCCCGACATGCTCAAACCCGACCGCAAGCAGCTGGTCGGCCTGCTCACCGAGGACCCGGCCGAGGTGCTGCCCGAGGGCGCGCAACTGGTCGAGACCGTGCTCGCCAAGCCGCCGATGGTGATGGTCGGCCACGTCTCCTCGAGCTATCACAGCCCGAACCTGGAGCGCTCCTTCGCGCTCGCCATGATCAAGGGCGGGCGCGGCAAGATGGGCCAGCGGGTGTTCGCGCCACTCCAAGGCGGCAAGACCCTGGCCTGCACCATCACCGGCCCGGTGTTCCTGGATCCGGAAGGAGAGCGGCTCCGTGGTTGAGGCCTATCTGAGACAGAGCGCCCTCGCCCACCTCGGCCTCGAGGGCCGCGGCGCGGGCGCGCGCGGCGCGGCCGGGGTCGCGATGAGCGAGCGGCCGCACCGCGGCATCGTGAACTTGCGTCTCGACCCCGGCAACGCCGAGGCCATGGCCGCCCTCAAAGCCGCGTTCGGCTTCGCGCTGCCGGCCGCCGCCAACACCAGCGCCGGCAATACCGACACCATCGCGCTCTGGCTCGGTCCCGACGAGTGGTGGCTGGTGGTGCCCGGCCCCGAGCCCGAGGCCGGCCCGGCGCTCGCGGAGAAATTGCGCGCGGCGCTGAGCGGTCACTTCGCCGCCGTCACCGAGGTCGGCGAGAGCCGGACCTGCATCCGGGTCGCCGGTCCGCGCGCGCGCGCGCTGTTGCAGAAGGGCTGCCCGCTCGACTTTCACCCGCGCGCCTTCGTGGCCGGCGCCTGCGCTCAGTCGATCCTGGCCAAGGCGGCGGTGACGTTCCACCTGTTCGCCGACGAGAGCGCGGCCCAGGCTGGCGCCGAGGGCCCGGTCTTCGACGTCTACGTGGCGCGCAGCTTCGCCGAGTACCTCTGGGCCTGGCTCGAGGACGCGGGGGCCGAATACGACGTAGCGGTGGTCGCATGAGCAAGATCACCAAGGGCGTGGCGGCGCTCTACGCCGAGGCGCAAAGCCAGATCGAGACCTGGTCGATCGAGAAGGCCAAGGCTCACTTAGGCGACGACGAGGCGGTGGTCTTCGTCGACGTGCGCGACGTGCGCGAGCTGTGGCGCGAGGGCACCATCCCCGGCGCCCTGCATGCGCCGCGCGGCATGATCGAGTTCTGGGTCGATCCCGAAAGCCCCTACGCCCGCGAGATCTTTCAGTCGGGCAAGCGCTTCGTGTTCTTCTGCGCCAAGGACTGGCGCTCGGCCTTGGCCACCAAGGCGGTGCAGGACATGGGCCTGGCGCCCGTCTGCCATCTGGAAGGCGGCTTCACCGCCTGGCGCGAGGCCGGCGGCGCCATCGAAAAGCGCGAGCCCAAGGCGCCGAAGACCTAGCCGGGGCGCCGCCGGTCCGTAGGTTTCCGCATAGACTCCAATGCGCTAGAGTGCAGACTTATCGCCCGGCCATGACGTGGCGCGGCGGTGCGGGGGCGCGCCGGAACCAACAGGAGGCGGCTGTCATGACCATGCACCTGAAACCCATCGGCAATTTTTGCGTCGCCCTCGCCCTGCTGCTCGCGGTTGCGCCGGGACCGGCCGCGGCCCAAGGCAGCTTCTTCGATCAGGCCAAGAAGGCGCTCGGCGGCTTGACCGGCGCGGCGCCGGGCGGCGGTATCCTGAGCAACGCCGAGATCGCCGACGGCCTGCGCGAGGCTCTGCGGGTCGGCACCGAGCGGGTCGTCGGCCAGGTCGGCGCGCGCGACGGCTACAACGCCGATCCGACCATCCACATCCCGCTGCCCGGCGTCCTCAAGGACGTGCAATCGGTTCTGCGGCGGTTCGGCATGGCGGGCCTGGCGGACGATCTGGAGCTGCGGCTCAACCGCGCCGCCGAGGCCGCGGCGCCGGCCGCAAAGGAGCTGTTCTGGCAGGCGATCGGCGGCATGACCCTGGAGGACGTGGAGGGAATCTATAACGGCCCCGACGACGCGGCGACGCGCTACTTCCAGGGCAAGATGACCCCGCCGCTCGCCGAGCGCATGGCCCCGGTGGTGAACCGAAGCCTGGCCCAGGTCGGGGCGATCCGCTCCTACGACGAGATGATGGGGCAGTACGCCGCGGTGCCCTTCGTGCCCGACGTCAAGGCGAACCTCACCGAATACGTGGTCGAGAAGGCCATGGACGGCCTGTTCCACTACGTCGCCCAGGAAGAGGCGGCGATCCGCAACAACCCGGCCAAGCGCACGACGGAAATCCTGCGGCGCGTGTTCGGCGCCGGCTGATACCAAGGAGCGCGCGGAACGCCCGGCTCCTAATCCAACCGGAAGCCCTTGGCGCGGATGAAGGCGCCGAAGTCGGCGCGTTGGGGCTTGGCGTACTGGCGCGCCTTGTCCTCGCTCCAGGTGTAGGGTGCCGCGGTGCCGTAGTCGGCCGTGTCGCGTTGCTTCGCGTAGGGCTGCGATTCGGCGCGGCGCGCGTCGTAGGCTTCGACCGCCTGCCGTAGCCCGGCCTCGTCGAAACGGTCCTCATGCAAGGTAACGCCCAGCGGCAGGCGCAGGCTGATCTCGCCCTCCTCGGCCGGCCAGCCGAGGGTCAACCCGGCCACCGGGAAGACGTGGTCCGGCAGGCCGAGCAGATCGCTGACCCGGCCGCCATGGTTGCGCAGGGCGCTGATCGGGCAGCAGCCGAGCCCGGCCCGCTCGGCGGCGATGACGAAGGTCGCCAAGAGGATGGCCGCGTCCACCGCGGCGTTGAAGAAGGCGTCCAGGTGGTCGTTGACGAAGGCCCGGCCGCGCCATTCGTGAAGCTGGCGCTGGCGCCGGTTGTTGCCGCAGAACACCAGGAACGCGGGCGCCGCCGCGATCCAGGGATCGTCGGGGAACAGGGCGTCGATCTCGCCCCGCAAGGCGGGCGCGCGCAGGATCACGATATCGCGCTGCTGCAGGTCGCTCTTGCTCGGCGCGCAGAAAGCCGCCGCCGCCAGGGTCTCGACCAGGGCCGGATCGACCGGTCGGTCCAGGTAACTGCGGCACGAGCGCCGCCCCGCCAGATAGGCCAGGGTGTCGCCGCCGGCCGGGGGTTCGGGCGCCGCCGGCGCGGCCCCATATCTGTAGGCAAACAATTCCTGCGGTGATCCCGCGGGTGCGCGCGCCATGGACAATTCCTCCCTCGAGACACCGCAAAACTTGGCCTCGCCCCAAGAGGATCACAGAACGAGGTTCGTTTTCAATGCCTTCGCGCGGGCCAGTCTCGGCCAAAACGAAACTGTCCGCCGCGACGACCGCCGCCACTCGCGCGAAACCAATGATCGTGAGCCTGCATCGGTGCGCACAACTTGCGGTTTCTCGGAATGACATAACTCCGGTATGATGTCCTGAAACCTGCGGCCGGACTCATAACAAGGACCGTTGACAGTAACCCTTGAGCGCCGCAGCCGATGTGAAAACAATCAACGATCGAATGGGGAGGAACCCAGAATGCGCGAAGAAAACCCGACCACTCGCAGAGCCGTTTTTGTCGCGGCCCTTGTCGTCGCCGCCCTGACTTGGGGGTCGACGGCCAAGGCGGTCGAAATGACCTTCTACGGCAACCAGTTCTTTCGCCTGGTGTCCGACCAAGGCAAGGTCATCCTCATCAACCCCTGGATCAAGGGCAACAAGGACGCGCCCTTCGGCATCGATCACTTCAAGAAGGGCGAGGTCGACCTGATTCTCGCGACCGCCGGGCATGGCGACGATGTGGGCCAGTCGGCGGATATCGCCGCGAACACCGGCGCCACGGTCTTCGCGTCCGGCGAGCTCGCTGCATGGCTGGCAGGCCAGATCGAAAAGAAGGGCGGGTCCAAGAAGCAGGCTTACGGCGGCGGACCCGGCGGGCGCTATAAGCTGGGCGACGTCACCGTGCAGATGCTGCAAGCGGTGCACAGTTCCGGTATTAGCGCCGAGAACCGTCGGTACGGCGGGATCGCAACCGGTTACCTGATCACCTTCGAGGACGGGCTCAAGGTCCTGATGGCGGGCAGCACGGGGCTGACGCTCGACCTACAGCTGTTCGGCATGCGCTACCAGCCGCACGTGGCGCTGATTCCGATCGCCGGGCGCTACATGATGCATCCCGACGACGCGGCCTACGCCGCCAAGCTGCTGATGACCGACAATCCCAACCTGAAGACCGTCGTGCCGCAGCATTTCCGGGTCAAGGGCCGCCCGGATTGGATGGGAACGCCCGAGCAGTTCGCGGCCGAGATCAAGAACCTGGGCCTCGACCTCGAGGTGCTCTCGCCCGAGATCGGCAAGACCTACACGTTGAGCAAGTAACCGCACCCCCTCGCGATACGACGGGCCCCGCCGCCACGGCGGGGCCCGCTCTCTCAGGTAAGCTTCGCGTTGAAGAAGTCTATCGTCCGCGCCCAGGCGAGCTCCGCCGCGGCCGCGTCGTAGCGGGGCGTGGTATCGTTGTGAAAGCCGTGGTTGACGCCCGGATAGATGTGCGCGGTGTATTCCTTGCCCTGCGCTTTCAGCGCCGCCTCGTATTCCGGCCAGCCCTGGTTGATCCGTCGGTCGAGGCCCGCGTAATGCAGCAGCAAAGGCGCCTCGATCTTGGCGACGTCCTCGGCGCTCGCCTGGCGGCCGTAAAACGGCACGGAGGCCGCGAGATCGGGCAGGCGAACGGCCATCGCGTTGGCGACCCCGCCGCCATAGCAGAACCCGACCACCCCGACCTTGCCGTTCGAGTCGGGGTCCGATTTCAGGTGCCCGAACGCGGCGATGAAATCTTCCAACAGCTTGCCCTTGTCGAGCCTGCGCTGCAGGACCTTGCCTTCGTCGTCGGTGCCGGGATATCCGCCCAGCGGCGTCAGGCCGTCCGGCGCCAACGCCGTGAACCCGGCGATCGCCACCCGGCGGGCGACATCCTCGATGTAGGGGTTGAGGCCGCGGTTCTCGTGAACCACGACGACGCCGCCACGCGGGCCGCCGCCAGCCGGTCGAACCAGGTATCCGCGAATGGTCCCATGGCCATCGGGTGATGGGTAGGCGATCGACTCTCCCTCGATCCGCGAGTCGTTTTCCTCGACCTGCTTGGCGAGGGCATAATTGGGCGACAGGGTCTCGAGCAGCGCGGCGGCCGTGATCCCGCCGACGGCGAACTTCGAGGCCTTGTTGAGAAACTCCCTTCGTTCGATCATCCCATGAGCGTAGCTGTCGTAGAGGTCCAGCAGTTCCTGATCGAAGTCGCTTGCCTTCTGGCGTTCCATGATGCGTCCTCCGGTTGCTCGCGTGTCCCCGTCCGGCGGGAGACTTTAGCACTGGTGGCGGGCCGGTTCGACCCGCGCGCCGCGCCCAGCGTTCAATTGTTCGTGTTATCGATCCAAACCCACGCCCCGGAAACGCGACCGGACGGTCAGCAGGGCGCCGATGTCGAGGAACGGCCGAGGCGGAATCCAGGCGCCCGGCGCCGAGGCCAGACAATCGTCGATCAGCGGTGACTGACCGCCGCTGGCATAGTCCGCGAGCGCCATGCCGAAGGCCGTACCGCGGCTGACGCCGGAACCGTTATAGCCGCCCGCGAGGTAAATATTGTCCCCTTGACGGCCGAAAAAATTGGTGCCGTTGCGGCTGATCCCTTCGACACCGGACCAGGCGTATTCGAACGGAACATGCGCCAATTTCGGAAAGCGCTTCTCGAACCCGGCCCGATGGACGGCTTGCCGCGCCGCCAATTGCGCCTCGGACAGCAAAGCGGCGCCGTTATATTCCGCCGCGTTGCGCAGGCATATTCGCCGATCCGCGGTCAACCGCAGGGTCGCGCCGCCGCCGTGCAGCGAGAGAACCCCCCATTCTCCCTGGCTGCCGAGGCTGGCGAGCTCGTCATCGCCCAAGACCCGTGTGAAACTGCCCGACAGGGTGATGCCGATCAGATGGCGGCTGAGATAGCCGAGTTTCGCCGCCTCGTAGTTGGTCGCCAACACAAGTTTATCGGCCCGCACCTCGCCATTTGGCAGGCTGAGGGTCAGCGGCGCGCCGTTCTCGATCCCGAGCACCGGGCTTCGTTCATGGAGCCGGACATTGGCGGGCAAGTGGTCCGCCAGTCCGCGCACCAAGGCCGCCGGTTGCAGAAGCGCCCCCTGGTGGACGTGAACGCCGACTCGGTACAGCGCGGTGCCCAGACGCGCGTTCAAGGCCGCTGCGTCGAGCGGTGTATGCGCGATCTCCAACGCCTCGAGATAGCGCAGGTAATCGCTGCATTTGCTCATTGCCAGCCGATCGGCGGCGGTATGGTGAAAGCCGTCTTCCCGCCATTGACAGTCAATCGCGGACGTGGCTACTTGCGCCCGCAACAGATCCAGACCGGCCTGATTGATGCGATTGACCCGGCGATAGTTCGCCATCTCGTCGGCCTCGAGGCCGCCGTCGAAATGACTGACGGCGACGACAAATCCGGAATTGCGCCCCGAGGCGCCCTGGCCCACCAAACGCGCCTCCAGCAGCACGATTTCCCGATCGGGATGCAGCTCGGCCAGCCGGCGGGCGCAGGCGAGCCCGGTCACCCCGGCCCCGATCACCGCCCAGGCGACCCGGCAAGCGCCCCTTAACGGCCGGCTCGCCCGCCGTTCCGGCAGCAGTTCCGCCCAGCCATGCCGATCGGTCTGAAAATCGCCGCTGCCCAAGGTCATGGACTAATACCAATATTTTCCAGATAACGTGCAAATTCATGGCGATAGTACCCAAATTACCCCGCCGTTGGAAAAGCCATTGCCGAGAATCTCCCGGGCTTGACCACCGCGGGGATTTCTGTTTCGTGGTTTGATAATTTCCCGCCAGGAGGAAAACCAAGATGGAGCGCCGCCTCGCAGCGATCCTTGCCGCGGACGTTGTGGGTTACTCGCGACTGATCCGGTCCGACGAGGAAGGCACGCTCGCGGCGCTCAAGGCGGTCCGAACCGACGTCATCGATCCCCTGATCGCCACGCATGGCGGGCGGATCGTCAAGCTCATGGGCGACGGCATGCTGGCGGAGTTCGCCAGCGTCGTCGATGCGGTCCGTGCCGCCGTGGAAACCCAGCAGGCGGTGGCCGAACGCAACGGAACCGTGCCCGAGGAAAAGCGGATCGAGTTCCGCGTCGGCATCAACATGGGCGACGTGGTCATCGAGGGCGACGATATCCACGGCGATGGCGTCAACGTCGCGGCGCGGCTCGAAGGCCTCGCCAAGCCCGGCGGCATCTGCGTCTCCGGCAACGTCTACGAGGAGGTGCGCGATCGCACCGACCTGCGGTTCGAGGACCTGGGCGAGCAAGAGGTCAAGAACATAAACCGGCCGCTGCGGGTATGGCAGTGGATCGCGGATAGCCCGGCGGTGTCGATAAAGACGAACGCGCCGATTCCGCCCCCCGACAAGGCTTCGATCGCGGTTCTGCCGCTCGACAACATGTCGGACAGTCGGGAATACGAGTACCTCGCCGACGGCATGACCGAGGACATCATCACGCTGCTCGCGCGGATCCCGAGTTTCTTTGTGATCTCTCGCAATTCCTCGTTTTCGTACAAGGGACAGCGGCGCGACATCCGCCAGGTCGGCCGCGAGCTCGGGGTGCGATATGTCATCGAAGGCAGCCTGCGTCCGATCGGAGATCGGGTGCGCGTGACCATCCAGTTGATCGAAGCCGAGACCGGCAATCACATCTGGGCCGAGCGCTTCGATCGCGCGGCCGCCGATCTCTTCGACGTTCAGGACGAGATCACCAACGCCATCGTCGCCCGGCTCGAGCCCGAGCTGACGCGCGCCGAGTTCGCGCTGATTCGACGACGGCCGCCCGCCGACATGGACGCCTGGGATTACTACCGGCAGGCCAGTGGCGTCCTCTCGCTGAAGGGTTGGCACCAGCGCACCTTCGCCGAGGGCGCCGAGCTCTATCGCAAGGCGATCGCGCTTGACCCCGAATTTGCGCCCGCGCACGCGGCCCTGTCGTTGCTATTGTCGTTAGGTCACATGATCGGTCACGTGACCGAGCCCGACGAAGCCCTGGCCGAGGCGGACCGGGCGCTGGCGCTCGATAGCGACTCTTCCGAAGTGCTGGGCTTCGCCGGTTGCGCGCTGTCCGACCTCGGCCACACCACCCGGGGAATCGAACTCTTGGAAAAGGCCATCGATCGGGATCCGAGCAATGCCCAGGCTTGGGTCGCCCTCGGCGCCGCGCTGCTCACCGCCCGCCGGCCGGAACTCGCGATCGAAAAACTCGAACACGGGCTTCGAATAAGCCCACGCGACAATCGTCTGGCTGTCTGGGGCGGAATCCTTGCGCTCGCCCTCGGCTTCGTCGGGCGCCTCGACGACGCCATCGAGCAGGCCCGCATCGCCTGCCGCCGCGATGACAAGCTGCACAATCCGCGGGTCGTTATGGCGGCCTTGCTGATAAATGCCGACCGCCTTGAAGAAGCCGTGGCCGCACTGGCCGAGGCGCGGCGCATCCGGCCGAAAATCTCATTGCGAGAGGTCAGGGGCATCGTCGGCGGCCGATACGCCGAGACCCTGCGAAAGATTTGGGAACTCTGAGGGAGTTTCTCCGGCTAACAACTTTGTAGTTCTGGTAGATTACGCTGTGCGTTAAAGCTGTGCAGGTTTTCGGAAATGACCAAATTTGTGCGGAACAGTGTCCTTTGCGAATACGTAGGAACGGGAGTGTGTCATGGCTGGAAAAGAAATGGAGTTTTTTAACACGGGAGTTCTAGGACCGGAGATACCCATATCCAATGCCGTCAAGGCAGGAGATTTGGTATTTGTTGGCGGCAGCATCGGTAACGTCCATGGCGAGTTCGAGTTGGTGGAGGGCGGCATCGCAGCCGAAACCGAGCAAGCGCTCCAGCATATGCGCGATGCCTTGGAAGCCGCGGGCAGCTCGATGGATCGGGTGGTCAAGTGCAACATTTACCTGGTGGATATGGCTGAATTCGGCGAATTTAACGAGGTCTATGGCAAGGTCTTCGGTTCGCACAAGCCAACCAGGGCTACGGTAGCCGTCAAAGAATTGGGATTGGGAGGGCGCGTGGAGATTGAGTGCGTTGCCCTGGCTTGAGCCGAGCAGAAACCAGCTATCGCCGGCCCACTTTGACGATAATTTGCCGCCGACCCGCTGCGATGAAGACCCAGGGCCGGCGGCGGCGTTTGCCGCGGCGCGCAAGGGGTAATACCAAGGAGCGCTGATAATGACCCATAGAGATCGCGCGGGCGATCCGCCGGGCAGGAGGGGAGCCGCGGGCGATGCGGGGCATCGTCAAGGCTTCCCGACGCCCTCCGGCGGTTCGCCCGCGCGACCGGAACGGCGGCTTCCCCAATGCTTGTGGACGGGGGCTTTCGGGCAGCGTCCCGCGTGGCTCGCGATGCCCCGCATCGCCACGCCACGCGCTCCTTGCCGAAAACCTTGGGAGGCCGTCTCTATGGGTCATTACTAAGGACCTTTGGTATTACGCAGCAGCCGGACCAGGTCCTCGTGCAGCGCGCCGTTGGCGGCCAGAATGTCCGGGCTGTGGCCGCGAATCTGGCGTCCGTCGATCTGGGTGACGAAACCGCCGGCCTCGCGCACGATGACGATGCCGGCGGCGGTGTCCCAGGGCGACAGGTCGCGCTCCCAATAGCCGTCGAGGCGTCCGGCCGCGACGTAGGCGAGATCGAGCGCCGCCGCGCCCCAGCGCCGGATGCCCGCGGTCGCGCCCATGATCGCGTTCGCCTCGGCCAGGAAGGTGGCGGCGTCGCCGTGCCCCTTGAACGGCGTTCCGGTGCCGATCAGGGCCTCGTTCAGGCGGCCGCGGGACGAGACCCGGATGCGCCGGTCGTTGAGATAGGCGCCGATGCCCTTCTCGGCGGCGAAGGTCTCGTCCCTGAGCGGGTCGTAGATCACCCCGGCCACCAGTTCGCCCTTGTCCTCGAGCCCGATCGAGATGCAGAAATGCGGCAGACCGTGCAGGAAATTCGAGGTGCCGTCGAGCGGATCGACGATCCAGCGCCGCTCGCAGCCGTCGCTCGCCGCGGTGGCGCCCGATTCCTCCATCAGGAATCCGTAGTCGGGCCGGGCGCGGGACAGCTCCTCGCGCAGAATCTTCTCGGCGCGCAAGTCCGCCGTCGACACGAAGTCGGCTGGCCCCTTCTTCGAGACCTGCAGGTTTTCGACCTCGCCGAAATCGCGTCTCAGGCGCCGGGCCGCCTTGTCGGCGGCCCGTGCCATGACGGTAATCAGGGCCGAGCGCTTGGCCATCTGGTCGGCTCCAAGATTGTTGCCCGCGGCTGGTGCCCGCGGCTGGTGAATGAACCGGCGCCTAGTTTTTGGCGCGTTCGACGTAGCTGCTGTCGGCGGTGTTGACCACGATCCGCGTGCCGGCCTCGATGTGCGGCGGCACCATGACCCGGCGGCCGTTGTCGAGCACGCCGGGTTTGTAGGACGAGGAGGCGGTCTGCCCCTTGACCACCGGGTCGGCCTCGACCACGGTCATGACCACGCTGTCGGGCAGGGTCAGGCTGATCGGCGAGCCCTCGTAGGACTCGATGTTGACGGTCATGCCTTCCTGCAGAAAGTCGACCGGTTCGCCGATCAGGTCCTTGTGGATCGAGATCTGCTCGTAGGTCTCGTTGTCCATGAAGGTGTACATCTCGTCCTCGTTGAACAGGTACTGGTAGGCGCGCTGATCGAGGCGCACGCGCTCGACGGTTTCGCTCGAGCGGAAGCGCTCGTTCAGCTTGGTGCCGTCGCGAACGTCCCGGAGCTCGACCTGCAGGTAGGCGCCGCCCTTGCCCGGCTGGGTGTGCTGGATCTTGGCGGCGCGCCACAGGCGGCCCTTGTGCTCGATGACGTAGCCGGGACGCACGGCGTTGCCATTGATTTTCATGGTTCGGGTCCGGGTTGCTCGAATGCGGGCTGGAAAAGCGCGCGGAAGCTAGCAGGTTGGCCGCCGGGAGGCAACGAAACCCTGGGGCCCGACACAGGCTCGCGCCGTGGCGGGGCCGGCGGGTGTCTCAGGTCTCGGACAGCCAGCGCCGGCAGGCGGTCTCGGGCTGCGCCTGATCCATCGGGTCATGGGCCAGGTCGTGGGCCCGGAGCGCGCCGGTGACGATCTCGGCGTCGTACTGGCGGGCCAGCTCGCCGAGGGTCTTGGCGGTGGTTTTCGGCCCGGTGAAGCGGACCCGCTTGAGGCCCTGGCGTAGCGCCGCCATGACGTGGCCCGGCTGGTCGCCGCAGTCGATCAGCGCGCTGACTCGCGCCTCGGGCCGCTCCTCGCTGGCCATCCGGACCAGCTCGCGGAACCACAGGGCGCCCAGGTAGCCGGCCGCCTCCGGCGCCGAGGCGAGCGTCACCGGCACCCCGAGCCCGGCCGCCGCCGCGACCGCGGCCCGGGCCTCGGCGAGCGAATGCACGATGATCGGACGCCCCTTCATGGCGCCATGATAGGGCAAAGCGGGACCGGGCGTCTAGAATCCCTGGATCATGAAATCGGCCGCCGTGACGATCTCGCGCCGTGCGTGCTGCCTCCCTTGGGGCCTCAGAGCAGCTTGCCGAGCACCACGGCGACGTCGCTCATGCGGTTGGAGAAGCCCCATTCGTTGTCGTACCAGGACAGGACCCGCACGAAGCTGCCGTCGAGCACCTGGGTCTGGGTCAAATCGAAGATCGAGCTCGCCGGGTGGTGGTTGAAGTCGGCCGAGACCAGGGGCCGGTCGTTGACCGCGAGCACGCCCTTGAGCCGGCTGCTCTTGGCGGCCCGGACCATGGCCGCGTTGACCGCCGCGGCGGTGGTCTTCTTCTTGGCCTCGATGGTCAGGTCGATCAGGCTGACGTTGGGCGTCGGCACCCGGATCGAGGTGCCGTCGAGCTTGCCCTTGAGCTCCGGCAACACCTGGCCGACCGCGCGCGCCGCCCCGGTCGTGGTCGGGATCATGGACACCGAGGCCGCCCGCGCCCGGCGCGGGTCGCCATGCAGGGTGTCGACGGTGCGCTGATCGCCGGTGAAGGAATGGATCGTGGTCATGAAGCCATGCTTGATGCCGACCAACCGGTCGAGGACTCGGGCGACCGGCACCAGGCAGTTGGTGGTGCAGGAGGCGTTGGAGATCACCTTGTGCTTCTTGCGCAGCTTGTCGTCGTTGATCCCGTAGACCACCATGATGTCGGCATCGCCGCTGGGCGCGGAGAGCAGCACCTTCCTGGCGCCCGCTTCCAGGTGTCTGGCCGCCGCCTCGCGTTGGGTGAACAGGCCGGTGCATTCGAGCACGATATCGACGCCGAGCTTGCCCCAGGGCAGCTGGGCCGGATCGCGCTCGGCCAGCACCTGAATCTTCTTGCCGCCGATCTTGATCGCGTTCCGGGTCGCGGAGACCTTGCCGGGGAAGCGGCCGTGTACCGAATCGTAGGCGAACAGATGGGCGTTGGCCTCGGCCGAGCCCAGATCGTTGATCGCCACGAAGACGATATCCTTGCGCTTGGCCTCCATCGCCGCGCGCAGCACCAGGCGCCCGATGCGCCCGAAGCCGTTGATGCCCACCCGTACCGCCATTGCGAAGTCTCCATCCCTGGCTGTGATGTCTCGATAGACTGTTCATATAGGCCGTTCATTCGACCCAACCCCGAAAAGCCGGTGTTTGGAAGAACAGAAGCTTATGGAGGAGGACCGGATGAACGTCCATGAGAATGCCCGCCCGACGCCCCGAGGTCGAGGGATATCGATCTCGCGCCTGCAACGTGGGGAGCATCGGTTGGGCGTGGGCACGGCCATGGGCGTTAGCGCCGGAACCGTCTACCAGTGGCGGCGGCGCGCATCCGCGATGCCGGTCGGCCGCGGCGGCTTTCGGCCCTGGCGGCCCTGGCCGAGATTTATGACCGGCGCTCCCGCGGACGGCGGCCCGGATCGCGCCTAATCATGCGGCGCATAATCGAGTTCGAGCCAATAGGGTTGATGGTCCGACCCTTGAGCCGCCTCGTCGATCCATGCCCCGAGAATCCGCTTTTCCATCGTCTGATCGACGAAGGCATAATCGATGCGCACGTCCCGCGCGTCGCTCGCGGACTGGCCGCCTGAATAGGTCACCCCATCACCTTCATCATGTCCGGTGGCGACCCAGGTATCGATAAATTCCTCCTTGGAGGAAAGTCGGCCGAAATCACCGTCCTTGGGACCGACCAGATAATCGTACTCGGGGTCCTTGGCTTCCAGGTTGAAATCCCCCAGCAAGACGAATGATTCGGGCATCGGGGGCGGGGTGGCATCCTCTTCCCACAAGGTATGCCCATGATCTTCCCATAAGGTGTGCGCGAGCTCGCCGGTCCACGCGCCGCCCTCGGCCGGCGCCCGGCGGATGGTGTCGCGTATGGAGATGATCTGGGCCACGCGATCGTGCTGCGAGCGCGCGCCCAAATGGGTGTTATAGATGCGCAAGGCGCCATCTTGCTGCAATTGGACGACCCCCTCGAAAACCCCGACGACCATGTTATGACGCTGGCGCAAGGCCGATTTCGGCAGCGGGAAAAGCCGGGTCGACAGGATCGGTGTTTTCGACAAGATCATATTGCCGAACTGTCTGCGCACGTTCTCGATGGTGCCGTCGGGCCGAGGCTTGCTCGCATCGACATCGAAGTAAGGGCCATAGGCCCAATAGTAGCGGTTCAGGATTTCTCCGAGCCGCGCCACTTGATCGATGTCGCCGCTGCGTTTCCAATGGCGTTCGACTTCCTGCAGGGCGATGACATCGGCGCCGTCGACTTCGCCGGCGACTCTTTCCAGATCGAACCGGCCATCCTTGCCGAGCCCGAACTGGATGTTGTAGGTGACGATTTTCATTGAATCCGCTCGTTAAATCCCTTCGCCCCAGAAGGCTTGGCGGAATCCCGAAAAAGCCTCGCGGTCGGCCTCTTGTCCTTCGAGGCGCGGCGCTCTCTCGCGCGGCTCCTTGGGGTGAAGATGAAGGTGAACCGTTACCAAAGCGTTACGCCTCATGCCGAGGAGGCGCGAAGCGCCGTCTCGAAGCATCGATGCCACGGACTCACGACGGCAACCGGACGCTGCCGAATTTGGTCTCGGCCCAGCGGGCGATACGCAAGACCGGGTAGCAGTAAGCGAAGTACAGAAGCGCGGTCATGCCATAGATCAGCATCAGTTCCCGAGGATGACGCTGGGTGGCGTGCTCGCCGGCCCGGACCAACTCGGAGATGCCGATGACCGAGACGATGGACGTGCCCTTGATGATGATGACGTAGACGCCGCCCATGGGCGGGATCATCAGTTTCACGGCTTGCGGCAACACCACGTGCCACATGCTCTGCGAGGCCGTCATTCCGGTCGAGCGCGCCGCTTCGGCCTGGCCGCGCGGGACCGCCTGGATCGCGCTGCGGACGATTTCCGCGACATAGGTCGACGTATACAGACTGAGCGCGATGACGGCCGCCGGAAAGGCTTCCAACATCAGCCACGAAATTCCCGTCGATGGCAGCACGAAGTAAATGACATAGAGGTGGACCAGGAACGGCGTCCCCCGCAGCGCATGAATGTAAAGCCCCAGCGTCGCGGAAACGGCCCAGCCGCCCACCGTTCGCAGCATCCCGACGACGAATCCCAGGATACTTCCGCAGATGATCGTGACGAGCGAAATTTGCACGGTCATCCACAATCCCGCCAGAAGGAAGGGCATGGTGAGCACGATGACATCGATCATGTTCGCGCCCCCCCCAGTTTGCGCTGAGCGTAATTGGAGAGAAGCAGCATGACCCCGTAAATCGCCAGGTAGCCGGCGGCGACCGTCAGGAACGCCTCGTTCGGCATCAGCCGCTCGCTGAGAACCGTCAAGCCAGCACCGAAAAGCTCGAACACGCCGATGAAACTGACCAGGGATGAATCCTTGATGAGAACCGCCGTCTGGCCGAGCAGCGGTGGCAGGACGTTGGCGAAGGCCTGCGGCAGAACCACGTGCCGCATGCGTTGAATATAGGTCATGCCGACGGACTGGGCGCCCTCGATCTGACCCTTCGAGATGGACTCGATGCCGGCGCGGATGATTTCGCTCATGTAGGCGCCGGCGTTGAGGCCGAGCGCGATGATGCCGCCTTCGAGTTCGTCCAGGCGGCGGCCGAGCAGGGGCAGCGCCGGCAGGCTGAAATAGATCACATAAATCTGGATGAGCAGCGGCGTCGAACGGATAGCCTGCACGTAGCCGGCGGAGATGCGCCACAACACCGGGTTTTTGGACATCCGCATGATGGCGGAAACCGTGCCGATGGTCAGGGCCAAAACCAGAGACAACAGAGAAATCCAGATGGTCGCCGTCATGCCCCGCGCGAACTCCGGGACATACTGGACGGCGACGCGATAGTTGTAGAAATCGAGAATCCAGTCCATGTCCAGCGGCTATTTCAAATCCGAACCGTGACGACAAAAAGGGGGCTCCACCCTATCGATGGAGCCCCGGCATTTAATCGAAAACGCCCAATCGGCGTCTAATTTTTTGGCACTGGCGTCTGTTCTTTCTTCCAGTCGGTGCTGAACATCCAGTAGTCCTTGAGCTTGTCCAAGCGCCCGTCGGCCTCGATCAACATGATGTAGTTGTTCATCCAGGTGAGCAGGTGCGTTTCTTCGGGCCGGGTGGCGAAGCTGAGGGGACCTCTATCGGGTGCGCCTTCGAGAATCTTGAATTCCGGATACTCGACCATATAGCCTTTGGCAGAGGCCTCGTCATTGATCCCGGCATCGGCCCGGTCGGCCGCAACCGCCTGAGCGACGGCGGGACCGCCGCCGGCGAATTCCTTGATCGTCGCCAGCGGGCACTTTGCCTTGAGCACGCCAACGTTGCTGCTGCCCTGGACCACGGCGATCGAGACACCCTCGACGCAGGCGTCCTGCCAGTTCACGAACGACGCAGTCTTCTTCGAGTAAATGACGTTCCGGCTGTACATGTACGGTCGGGTGAAATTCAGAACCAACGCACGCGTGGCCTTCGGCGTCATGTCGGCGGCCAGGAAGTCGGCCTTGCCCGAGGTGACGGCCGGGATCAGTCCCTTCCAGTCGTAATCGAGAAGCTTGAGCTTCACGCCGATGTCGTCAGCCATCATCTGGACGAGTTCGACCGCAAAGCCGGTGCGGTTGCCGTTCGTGTCGACGTAACTTACCGGCGGTCCCTGGGTCTGAACGGCGACCCGCATTTCGCCACGCTTGACGATTTCTTTCACGACATCGGCCGAGGCCGACTGGCCAAACGCGCCCAGCCCGAGCGCGAACAGGCCGAGCGCGAACAATTTGGTGATTTTCCTCATTTCTACACTCCCTTCGATCGTGTGCTCCCGTGGTCGGCGGTGCTTCGACCGCCTTGGCGTGGGGCTGCCCGAGATTTCAGCCCCGTTGGTATATATCAGCTCAAAGTTATGGTCTATACCAATATAGGGTTGCCCCTCAAATGATCTGGCTCAAGAACAATTGCGTGCGGTCTTGCCGCGGATTGTCGAAGACCTCCTCGGGGGTGCCTTCCTCGATGATCTTGCCTTCGTCCATGAAGGTGACCCGGTCGCCGGCCTCGCGGGCGAAACCCATCTCGTGAGTCACGACGACCATGGTCGTTCCGTCGGCGGCGAGTTCCTTCATCAGGTCGAGAACGCCGCCGACCGTTTCCGGGTCGAGCGCCGATGTCACCTCGTCGAACAGCATGACCTTGGGCGTCATGGCCAGCGAGCGGGCGATGGCGACACGTTGCTGCTGTCCGCCGGAAAGCTCGCTCGGGTAGTTGTCGCCCCGGTCGCCGATGCCGACCCGGTCGAGCAGCCCATGGCCGATCTCTTCGGCCTCCTTTTGCGAGCGCTTGAGGACCACCATTTGCGGCATGGTGATGTTCTCCAGCGCGGTCTTGTGCTGGAACAGGTTGAAGTGCTGGAAGACCATGCCGACCCCCCGGCGCAACCGGTTGAGGTCGGTCTTGGGATCGGTCAGCTCGACGCCGTCGATGACGATGGAGCCGCTGTCGATTGGTTCCAATCCGTTGAGCGCCCGCAGAAACGTGCTCTTGCCGGAGCCGCTCGGCCCGATCACGACCAGGACCTCGCCCTTGTCCACGTGGTTGGTGACGTGTCGCAGCGCATGGATGGGCGGGCGCCCCCGGATTTCGAAGGTCTTGCTGATATCGTTGACCACGACGATGGGCGTTTCGCGCTGCATTTTCCGGTCGCCGTCCTTGGTATTATGGCGCTATGCGGGTGCCTTTTCCTCAACCCTTCCCGCCGCCGAGACGCAGATTTCGATCGCGTCGTGACGCCAGAATTCCTGATCGAGCTCGACCACCTCGTCGAACTGATCGAGAATGGTCCGCGACAGGTAGAGGCTTGGCGTTCCGACAGCGACCCCGAGCGCTTTGGCCGCGAATTCCGTCAGCGCCGCCGGACGCATATTGATCTGTGTCCGATGCTCGATGATGCCGAATTTCTCCGCCATCAGACCGGTCATCGATTGATCCAGCGGGTAATCCAGAAGACCGGGACAACGCTCCGCCCTGATATGAATCTGTTCGACCAGGACCGCCCGCCCGTCGACCGTCCGCAGGCGGTTGATGATGAAGATGGGTTCGCCGACGGCACAACCCAGTTGGTCGCTTTCCCACTGGGAAGCGCCAACCTGCTGTTTGGACAGGATCGTCGTGCCGGCCTCTCGGCCCTGCTCCGCAATACTTTCGGTAAAGCTGGTGTTGGCGGTCGGATCGTAGCGGACCCGGGGCGGGGAGACGAACCATCCGCGCCGTTCCTCGCGAAACATCAGGCCTTCGGCCTCCATCCGCATCAGGGCCTGGCGCACCGTAACCCGGGTGATGGAAAATTTCTCCGCCAACGCCCGTTCCGGCGGCAGTTTGGTGCCCGGAGCCAGCGTCCCCGCCTCGATCATGGCCGCGAAATGGTCCCGGACGCGCAGGTAGTATGGAACCCTGCGGTCCCATGATTTTCGCGTTTCTTCCGGTATAGACCAATGGATGGTTTGTGGTATATTCCACGCCCTGTTCATGGCCGAACTCTATGTTTTGCGGTCGCGCGTGTCAATGTGCCGCCACGCATGTCAATGCGCCAAGGCGGGGTGCCAAGGCGGGGTGCCAAGGCGGCTGACGGCACGGCCCATGGATTCGAAGAACGCGACGACGATCCCACCGGTGACCGGCTGAATGACGTCCCAGGTACTCACACTGATCGGCAATATGGCATCAGCGCCCCTGGAACCCGTTCATATCGAACGGGTTTTCCGGCGTCTGGCGACCACCGGCGAGGTCGACTGGCTGGCGGAAAGGGAGGCTTGCGATCTGTTCATCGAATCCCCTCTTTCCGCCGTCGATGTGGCCGCGCGGGCGCGCGAGGCCCTGTCCGGGACGGCGCCCGGGACGGCGCCCGGGACGGCGCCCGGGACGGCGATTGACGCGGTGTGTACCGCCGTCGAGGGGCGGCGAAAGAAGCTTCTTGTCTCCGATATGGACTCCACGGTCATCGACCAGGAGTGCATCGACGAATTGGGCGATGCCTTCGGCGTCGGATCGCGGATCAGGGAGATCACGGCGGCCGTCGTCAACGGCGAGATTAGCTTTTCCGATGCCCTGCGCAAACGCATGGCGTTGATGAAAGGAATGCAACGCAGTCTGCTTGAAAGCGTTTATGAGGAGCGCATCTCGCTGAAAGCGGGAGCGCGGACCTTCGTTCGAACCATGCGCGCTCACGGCGCGTTCTGCATCCTGGTGTCCGGCGGTTTCAGCTTTTTCACCCGCCGCATCGCCGAACGCATCGGCTTTCACGACCATCAGGGAAACCAGTTGGCGTTCGAGGACGGAAAACTGACGGGAGAGGTCCTGGAGCCGATCCTCGGGCGCTCCGCGAAACTGGATACCTTGACCAGGTTGTGCGATGAAAAAGGCCTGGAGCCTTCCGACGTGCTCGCGGTCGGCGACGGGGCCAACGATATCAAAATGATCGAGGCGGCCGGACTCGGCGTCGCCTTCCACGGTTCCGACAGCCTGAAGGAACGGGCCAGCGCCTGCATCGATCATGGCGACTTGACGGCGCTTTTGTATATCCAGGGGTTCCGCAAGTCCGAGTTCGTGCTGTCCTGAAACCCGTTCCGCCATCCACCTTGCCGTCCGCTCCCGCCGCGACTTGGCGCGGGGCGGTGGCTCGTCTAGCCTGCCGGGGCGGACGATCTGGGAC
>JACZVL010000178.1 GCA_022572685.1 Pseudomonadota bacterium | reverse complement strand
GGGCAGGGCGTCCACGAAGCGATAGACCCGCGGCCGCTTGAAGCGGGCGATCCGGGCCAGGCACAGCGCGTCCAGCGCCGCCGTCTCGAGTGCCGCGCCCGGGCGCGCGACGACGAAGGCGACCACCTCCTCGCCCCACTCGGCGTGCGGCCGGCCCACGACCGCGCACTCCAGGACCGCGCGATGGCGCTGCAGGATCTCCTCGACCTCGCGCGGGTAGATGTTGGCGCCACCGCTGATGATCACGTCCTTGGAGCGGTCCTTGAGGGTCAGGAAGCCGTCTTCGTCCATGACCCCCAGGTCGCCGCTGTGCAGCCAGCCGCCGTGAAGCGTGGCCGCCGTCGCCTCCGGGTCGTCCCAGTAACCGAGCATGACCGAATCGCCGCGCAGCAGCACCTCGCCCAGCTCGCCGGGCGGCAGGGAGCGGTCCGCGCGGTCCGCGACCCGGACCTCGACCACGGTCTGGGCGCGCCCGACCGAGGCGAGCCTGGCCTCGTAGCGCGGGTGGTCCCGGTTCATGTGCTCGGCGCGCGAGAGCGCCGTGATGGTCATGGGGCTCTCGCCCTGGCCGTAGATCTGCACGAAGCGGTTCCCCAGGCGCGCCATGGCCTGCTTCAGGTCCTCCACGTACATCGGGCCGCCGCCGTAAATCACGGTCTTGAGGTTGCCGGTCTTGATCCGGGCGCCCGCCGCCTGCGGGTGCGCCACCAATCGCTTGACCATGGTCGGCGCGGCGAACATGGCGGTGCCCGGGTAGTGCGCGATCAGCGCGAAGACCTCCGGCGGGTCGAACTGCCCGCTCTCGGGCACGACCTGGAGCGCGCCCATGGCGACGTGGGGCAGGTTGTAGAGGCCCGAGCCGTGAGACATGGGGGCCGCGTGCACGATGCAGTCGCCGGGCGCGACGCGGTCCACGTCGGCGAAGTAGCTGAGCGTCATGGCGAGCAGGTTGCGGTGCGAGAGCATGGCGCCCTTGGGCCGCCCGGTGGTGCCGCTGGTGTAGAACAGCCAGGCCAGATCGTCCGGGCCGCGTTCGACCATGTCGACGCCGTCACCGTCGAGCAGCGCCCGGTACTCGGGCGACGGCCGGCCCGTCTTGCCGATGTCGATGAGCGCGTCGAGCGTGGCCAGGTCCGCGGTCCCGGGCGCGATGGCCTCGGCCAACTTGTCGGTGGCGAAGCACAGGCGCGCGCCGCTGTGCTCCAGGATGTAGCGGAACTCGGCCGGGTGCAGCTTGGCGTTGATCGGGACCGCCGCGAGCCCGGCGTGCCAGCAGGCGTAGAGCACCTCGATGAACGCCGGGCCGTTGACCATGGCCAGCGCGACCCGCTCGCCGGGGCCGAGGCCGAAGCGCCCGCGCAAGGCCCCGGCCAGGGCCGCGCTCCGGCGGGCGAGCTCGCCGTAGGAGCACCAGGGCGCCGTGCCCAGGGCGAGCGCCGGCCGGTCCCGGCCGCCGGCCGCGCTTCGCTGCAGGAGAGTGGCGAGGTTCATGGTCGCACCCGGAATCGGCCTTGGCATCCGCTTTTTGTTTCAGTTTCGGGCGCCGCGGTCAATTCCCCGCGGCCCGGGCTGGCGCGGCGCCGGCCGCGCTGTTATATCAACAAGACGGTCCCCGCCGTTTTTCGCGATCGGCGGGACAGCCTGAAAGGACCGACGAGATGCAGCGCGCCGAGACGGCCGGACGGCATCTCCCCGCCATCCGTCCGGCGTTGCGCGCGCCGCTGGCGGCGCTGGTCTGTGCGCTCGCCCTTCTGGTATCGCTATCGTCTTTGGCGCAGGAGGTCCGCTACTTCCGCATCGGGACCGGCTCGACCGCCGGGACCTACTTCCCCATCGGCGGCATCATCGCCAGCGCCATCAGCAAGCCGCCCGGCAGCCGCGACTGCGCGGCGGGGGGAAGCTGCGGCGTGCCCGGCCTGATCGCGGTCGCGCAGTCGACCGAGGGCTCGGTCGCCAACGTCATCGGCATCGCCGATGGCACGCTCGAGTCGGGCTTGAGCCAGGCCGACATCTCCTACTGGGCGTACAACGGGCAGGGCATCTTCGCGGACCGCGGGCCGATCCGGAACCTGCGCACGATCGCCAACTTCTTCCCCGAGGCGATTCACGTGGTGGTGCGCCGGAATTCCGGGATCACCAAGATCGCCGACCTGCGCGGCAAGCGGGTGTCGCTCGACCGGGAGGGTTCGGGCACCCGGGTCGACGCGCTGCTCATCCTCGAAGCTTACGGAATCGGCCTCGACGACTTGGACGAACGGGCGCTCGGCGCCGGCGACGCGGCCGATCGCCTGCGCGCCGGCGAGCTCGACGCCTTCATCATGGTGGTCGGCACGCCGGCGACCGCGGTGGCCAACCTGGCCGAGGACTCGCTCATTACCCTGATCCCGATCGCCGGCGAGGCGGCCGACAAGCTGCACGAGAAGTACCCCTTCTTCGCCAAGGACCGGATCGACTCGGGCACCTACTTCAACATTCCCTCGACCGAGACCCTTTCGGTGGCCGCCCAGTGGCTGGTTTCGGCGGACCTGCCCGAGGACCTGGTCTACGAGATCACCCGGGCGCTGTGGCACGAGAACACGCGGCGCCTGCTCGACAACGGACACCCCAAGGGCAAACTGATCCGCAAGGTCTCGGCGCTCGACGGCCTGGTCGTGCCCCTGCACGCCGGCGCCCGGCGCTACTACGGCGAGGCCGATACCCCCTTCCCGGGCCCGATCCGCGACAAGACCGAATAAGGGCCGTACCGCGGCCGGCCCTCAGGGGTTCTCGATGATCCAGGGCTCCGCCTTGGCGGCTGCGGTCCATTCGCGCAGGTCCGGCCGGGCCAGGAGCGCGTCCCGGTAGTCCGCGGCCGCGCCCTCGAGCGCGATGCCGTAGGTGACGAAACGCGTCGCCACCGGCGCATAGAAGGCGTCGGCCGCGCCGAAGCGCCCGAACAGGAAATCGCCGGCTTCGGCGCGGGCGCGGCAATCGCTCCAGATCGCCACGATGCGGGCGATCTCGCCGGCCAAGGTTCCATCCACCGCGAACCCCGCGCCCGGCCCGGGCGGTGCGCGCTTCAAGTCCATGGGCAGGCGCGCGCGCAGGGCCGGAAAGCCGGCGTGCATCTCGGCCGCGATCGAGCGGGCGTGGGCGCGCGCCGCCGGGTCCTCGGGCCAGAGGCCGGCTTCGGGAAACCGCTCGTGCAGGTACTCGGCGATCGCCAGGGTGTCCCAGACCGCGAGCCCCTCGGCCTTTAGCGCCGGAACCCGGCCGCTCGGGCTGTGCGCGCGGATCGCCGTCTTGGTTTCGGGACGGTCCAGGGGAACGACCACCTCGTCGAAGGCCGCGCCGGTCAGCTTCACCATGAGCCAGCCGCGCAGCGACCAGGACGAGTAGGCCTTGTTTCCAAGTATCAGTGTAAAATCGACCATTTAAGACCTATTTTTCCGGCACTCAGGGACACTGGCCCCGACACTGGCCCCGACACTTGCCCCGGCGCCGATCAGGGAAAGAGGCCCGGGTTGGCGAGCACCGCTTGCCGGTCCCAGATGGCCACCGCCTTCTCGCGGTAGCCTTGCCGGTACAGCGGACCCTGTTTCTCCCAATCGAGCGGCAGGCGATGATAGGCGACCAGCCGGCCCTCGGGGTAATCGGCAAACCAGGCGCGCACCTGGGCCTTGGAGATGACCTGGAGCGGGCGTTCGAGCCGCCCCAGGAACTGATATTGCCCGTGGTATTGCCCCAGGTGGGCGACCGCCCGGCCGCTGCGCTCGAAGTCGGCCAAGCGGGCCGCCAAGGGTTCGAGGTCGTAGGCGCCGGCCGGCGCCTTCATTCCCAGGAGGTGACCCAGTACGACCATGGTCACGCTGAGAAGCGCGAGCGTGGTTGCCGAGGTCCGCGGGCTCCACGGAGTCGCTAAGCGGCGCCGGGTCATGGCCCCGACCACCACCCCGCAAGCCAGCAGCGAGAGCCCGAGACCCGGCCCGATGTCGTGGCTCCACGGGGGCAAATTGCGGGCCAGACGGGGCACCATCTCGGCCAGCGGTAGGCCGGCGAGGAAGGTGATGCCCAGGAGTACGCACACCAGCGCGACGGGGAGTCGATCCCAGCCCCGCCCGGTCCCGGACTCCCCGGTCCCGGACTCCCCGGTCTCGGGCTTCAACGCCGTCAGGGACGCCAAGGCCAAGGCGATGCCCGGGAGGATCGGCAAGAAATAATGGACCTGCTTGCCGCTGAAAAGCGACAGGAGGACGAAGGCCGGCAGGATCCAGGCCAGGCAAAACCGCAGGCCCGTGTCGGCCGGGCGACGCTGTCGAAAAGCGCTGCGTCGAAAGGCGCTGCGCCACAAGGGCGGCCAGAGCAGCCAGGGATACAGCAGCACCGGCAGGAGCGGCACATACCACCACAGGGGCCGGCCATGGGCGAAGGACCCGACGAGGCGGCCTGTGGTCTGACCCCACAAGATCGACTCGCCGTACGCGGCGCCCCCGGCGGCCGCCGCGGGGATCGCCCAGGCCAGCGCAATCGCCGTCCCCAGCAGCAGCGCCGCGGCCAGTCCGCCGTACCACGCCGGCCAGCTCACGGGACGCGGGTCGCGCGCCCACCAGGGCGCCAGGAGCGCCGGCGGCAGGGCGTAGACCAGGATCACCGGCCCCTTTGCCAGGACGCCGAGCCCGATCGCCAGCCCGAGCAGCGCCCAGCCTCGCGCCGGGCTGCCGCGCCAGGCCATGACCATGCCCAGGAGTCCGAGCAGGGTGAAAAACGCGACCAGGGTGTCGAACATGGTCAAGGTGGTGAAAATCGTCCACAGCAGGCTGCCCAGCAGGATCAGGGGCGCCAGGGAGGCGATATCCGAACCTCCCGGCCAAAGGCGCCGGGCCAGGGCCGCGGTGGTGAAGAGGCACGCCAAGCCGAACAGCGGGGCCACCAGTCGGGGCCACCAGTGGTCGACGCCGAAGGCCCACCATCCGAGCTGGATCAGCCAGAACAACAGCGGGGGCTTGTGGCTGTAGGCCTGGCCGTTGAGCTGCGGCACCAGGATTTCGCCCTCGAGCCACATCTCCCAGGCGACGCTTAGGTATCGGGTTTCGTCGATCGGGAGCAGCGGGCGGGTGGTCAGCGTCGCGGCCAAGAGGATCAGCCACAGCCCGGTCCATAGCGGTGCCCCCCCGAGACGGCGCGTCAAGGAGGCGGTCCTCTATCGCCCGGCGCCCGATGGGCCGACGCTTCGGTCAGGAGTCGCACCACCGACTCACCCATCTGCCGTCGTCCGCACCACCACCGCCCTCCCGCGCCGAGCCGGCCCTGGTCCACTTCCAATCGAATGAGTACTTGCGGCGCCGGCGAGTGGCGGAACGTAGTATGGGGGGGCGATTCTCACAAGAGGACACTGCCGAGCCCGTCCCCTTGCGCCAGACTTATGGCGAAGAGCGAAGAGGTGGACCCCAATCGTTGGACAGCTTGGCGGCATTTGTTAGGTGGGATCCCATGATGGTTTTCACGCCGCCAGCGCTTCTGGCGCCATCTCCGGGGCATGCCCCGGAGATGGCGCGTCGCGCCCAGTATAGACCTCCTCGGGGGTGCGTCCACCGAACGCCGAATGAGGCCTTGAGGTGTTGTAATAGTCGATCCACCGGCCGATCCCAGCCCGCGCCTCGGAGCCGGTCTCGAAGGCTTGCAGATAGACGCATTCGTATTTCAGCGAACGCCACAGCCGCTCGATGAAAACATTGTCCATCCAACGTCCCTTGCCGTCCATGGAGATCTTCACGCCGGCGTCCTTCAGGACCTGCGTGAAGGCCACGCTGGTGAACTGGCTGCCTTGATCGGTGTTGAATATCTCCGGCTTGCCATGGCGGGCCAGAGCCGCCTCCAGGGCCTCGACACAGAAATCGACGTCCATGGTGTTGGAGAGCCGCCAAGCGAGAACCTTGCGGCTCCACCAGTCCATGACCTGCCTTCGCCGAAGCGAAGCCCCGGCTTCGCGCAGGCAGGTGGCGACCAGGTACAAAAAGCCCCGGCGCATGGGAATGTAGGTGATGTCCGTGCACCAGACCTGGTTTGCCCGATCGATCTCGAGCCCGCGCAGCAGGTAGGGATAGACCCGGTGCGCAGGATGCGGATCGCTGGTCCGCGGCGCCTGGTAGATCGCCTGAAGGCCCATCAGCCGCATCAGCCGGCGCACCCGCTTGCGTCCCACGCAAGTGCCCAGACGCCGCAGGTGCCGGGCCATTTGGCGCGAGCCGTACCACGGCGTCTCCAGGAACTGCGCGTCGATCAGGCGCATGAGGTTCAGGTTCAAGGGGCTCTCTCCCTTGCCCTGGTAGTAGAACGACGAGCGGCTGATCGAGACCAAGCCGCATTGCCGCGCAATGCCGAGCCTGCCATGACCGGGATCGATCATGGATACCCTCCGGCCGTGGCTCAACGACCGAAGGCCTTGGACAAAAAATCCTTCTCCACCGTCAGCTCCCCGATCTTGGCGTGAAGATCCTTGATCTCCACCTCGTGCGAGCTGTCCCGGGCCCCCTTCTTGCCCGAGAAGACCTCGACCATCCCCGCGCTCGCCTGGCGCTTCCATTTCGTGATCAGGTTCGGATGAACCTTGTGCCGCCCCGCCAGCTCCGCCAGCGTCTGATCGCCGGCCAAGGCCTCAAGCGCAACTTTCGCCTTGAAGGCCGCCGAGAAATTCCGTCGCTTCGCCATGCTCTGAGATCCTCCTCAAATAGGTCGGATCCCACCTATCACAGCTGTCCGATTCTCGGGGACCACCTCT
>JACZVL010000177.1 GCA_022572685.1 Pseudomonadota bacterium | reverse complement strand
GGTTCCGCCTACCTGTTCGACGTGACTACCGGCCAGGAACGCTTCAAGCTGACGCCTTCCGACGGACTGCTGGTCCGTGAGTTCGGCGGCTCCGTGGGCATCAGTGGGAACACGGCCATTGTCGGTACACACCCCGACGCCGCAGATAACAACGGCTTCGGCGTAGCGTACTTGTTCGACGTGACGACCGGCCAGGAACGGTTTAGGCTGACGCCGGACGGCGACGTACCGTTGTCCGAGTTCAGTTATGCGGTGGCCATTAGCGGCAACACGGCCATTGTGGGGGCACGCGGTGGCGATGTCAGCCGCAGCGGGTCGGCCTTCCTGTTTGACGTGAACACCGGCCGCCAACTCTTCAAACTCACCCCCTCGGACGGTAGGGCGAACGACGTTTTTGGCGAAGCCGTGGCCATCAGCGGCAACACGGCCATTGTCGGGGCTGCGCTCCACAGTGGGGCGGCCGGCGCGGCCTACCTGTTTGACGTGACAACCGGGGAGCAACTCTTCAAGCTCACTGCCTCCGACGCCGCGCAGTCGGACGAATTTGGCTGGTCCGTGGCGATCGATGGCAACACGGCCCTTGTCGGAGCCCGCGGCGACGACGACGGCGGCAGCTTATCCGGCGCGGCCTACCTGTTCGACGTGATCACCGGCGAGGAACTCGCCAAGCTCACCGCCTCGGACGCCGCCGCGGGCGACTTGTTCGGCTCCGTGGGGATCAGCGGCAGCGTGTCGATCGTCGGCGCATACCTCGACGGGGACGCCGGCACGAGCTCCGGCTCGGCCTACCTGTTTGTTTCCATCCCCGAACCCTCCTCTCTGCTCTTGGCAATCGTTGCGCTCCTCAGCCTGTCACCCTTCGCACGCTGTCGCCAGCGGAGGATGCGTCGTAAGCCGACGTAACTCGACATGAAAAGACTCCTTAGATTCCATCTCAAGGTGCGCGGTATGTCGCGTCGTCGACTCCGTGTCGCTACAAGCGCATTCTTGTCGCTGGCGCTCGTACTGTGGTGTAAAAGGTGTCAGGAACCGTTTATTGTCACAGCGAAAAATGTGCAGAGGGAAAGTTGTCAGAAATCGTATCCGAAAAAAACGCGCCCACACACTCAGCAGGACCCCGTTGACCCGTTAAGCTCTTTCAAGGAGGGTCACCGACAGTTACGCGTGAATCTTCCCCTTCGTCTCTCTAATCCGCTTCAGCACCTCTTTCTTAAACGCCCGATCCAGAATCTTCTTGGCGACGCTTTCGGCCTCGTCGAGTGCCTGCCTGGCCTGCGCCTGCTCGCCGGCTGCCGAGAGGGCCAGGGCCAGATCGATCAGCAGGTTCGCTTTCTGGTTCAGCGTGTCGATTCCCTGGGCAATTTGTCGGGCCCGATCAAATGAGACCATTGCGGCGGCCTGCTGGTTCATTTTGCTTTGCACGGCGGCAATTTTCAGCAGGGCACCGCTCCGCTCTCCGTCCTTTACGATCTTCCCCGCGGCATCGATGCCGCCCAGACCGAGACGCCTGGCATAGGCCGGAACCCGAATCAGCCCGTGGGTCGCGATCCCCATCGTTTCGGCATCGATCAACGGCCACACCGACGCCGCGGCATCGGCCTCGCTCATGCCCAGCGAAACGAACAGATCGATGGACAAACGGGTTGCGGCCGCGACGGAAAGGGTAACGGTTTGCGACAAAATTCCCCCTGTCGTTGTCGGCCGTCGAGAAAACTATTATGGTTTTATAGGGCCAATTGTATACTTGACACTGTAGACGCGAGGGAGGACGCACGCCATGGCCTCGATACTCGGGGGATTCTTACGTCGGCTGACCGGTGGCGGCGGCGAGGGCGACGATACGGGCGCGGCGGCCGGGCCGGCGCTCGAATACAACGGCTACACCATCCAGCCGGCGCCGCGGCGCGAGCGCGGCCAGTGGCTGACCGCGGGCGTGATCTCCAAGGACTTCCCCGAAGGACCCAAATCGCAGCACTTCGTGCGCGCCGAGACCCACGCCGGCCCGGAGCAGGCCAGCGACTTCGCGGTCATCAAGGCCAAGCAGATCATCGACGAGCGCGGCGACAAGCTGTTCACCGACCGCGCCCCGCCGCCGCCCGAAGACTAGGCTCTCACGCCCGCGGCAGCAGCGGGCGGGTGTCCTCGATGAAGCCGGCGACGGCTTCGAGCAGGGCGTCGGTCTCGCTGTCGCCCATGGGCAGGGACAAGGCCATCATGCCGCGCGGCGAGAGGTAGATGCCGCGCTCGAGCATGGCCAGGTGGAACAACTGCTTGAGCCGCGGGTCCTCGCCCTCGAGGTCTTCGGGCGCAAGGATCGGGCCGGGCCGGAAGTGGACGCTCAGGATCGAGCCCAGGCCGCTCGCGCAAATAGCCAGCTTCTCTGCCTGGAACAGGCCGTTGAGCGCCGCGCGCAAGACCTCGCCGCGGGCATTCAGCGCTTCCAGCACCTCGGGGCTCAACACCTCGGTCAGGCCCGCGTGGCCGGCCGCCATGGTGAGCACGTCGTTGTTGAAGGTGCCGGCGTGGAACAGGCAATCGGGCTGCGCCGGATCGAAGCGGTCCATGAGATCGGCGCGCCCGCCGAAGGCCCCGAAGGAGCCGCCGCCGCCCAGGTACTTGCCCAGTGTGGTCAGGTCCGGGATCACGCCCCGCGCCGCCTGCAGGCCGCCCGGCGAGAGCCGCGAGGTGATGACCTCGTCGAACACCAACAAGATGCCGTGGCGCGTGGTCTCCTCGCGCAGCATCTCCAGGAACCCGGGCGCGGCCGGGATGCAGCCGCCGGCCCCCAGCATGGGTTCGAGAATGACCGCCGCCAGGTCCTGGCCATGGGTGGCGATCTGGTCCCGCGTCGCCGCGATGTCGTTGTAGCGCCCCATGACCATGGGAAACGGCACGTTCAGCGGTGAGCCGCCGTGGCCGAAGATCAGGAAACCGCCGTGATAGGCCCCCTCGAAGGCCAGGATCTTGTCGCGCTTGGTGACCGCGCGGGCCAGGGACAGCGCCATCAGGTCGGCCTCGGAGCCGGAGTTGCAGAACCGCACCCGCTCCAACGAGGGGAAGCGCGCGCAGAGCTCGGCGGCGAAGCGGGCCTCGTGCAGGTTGGGCGCGCCGAAGACCACGCCGGCCTCGAGCGCGGCCGTCATGGCGGCCACGATGGCCGGGTTGGAATGGCCGTAGAGCCCGGCCGAATACTCGCCCAGGAAATCCAGGTACTCGGCGCCGTCCAGGCTCCAGATGCGGCAGCCCGCGCCCCGGATCACGGTCAGCGGACAGGGCGCGTAGTGCAGGATGGATCGTGTATTTCCGCCGGGCAGGCTGGCCTTGGCGGCCTCGTGGCGGGCGAGCGAGCGCGGGTTGGCGTCGAGGTAGCGGTGCTCGGCCTCGGCCAGCGCGGTGTCGAGATCGAGATTGCGTCGCGTGTCTTGGGCGAGTGCCATGCCGGACCTCCTGGGGCGCCAATGGGTCGCGAGCTCGAAGGCGATACTAAAGCAGTTCGGGATTGATTGGAAACGCCGGCGGCGGAGTTTTGCATGGCCGGCCCGGCTCGCCCGTGCCACATTGGGATCATGTCCATCGCCAATGATTTCACCGCCGAAAAGCACCGGGTCCTGAACGACGTCTTCGGCTTCGAGGCCTTCCGGCCCGGCCAGGAAGCGGTGGTGGACACGATTCTGGCGCGCCGCAACGCGCTCGCGATCATGCCCACCGGCTCGGGCAAGTCGCTGTGCTTCCAGGTCTCGGCCCTGGTGCTCGGCGGGCTCACCGTGGTGGTCTCGCCCCTGGTCGCCCTGATGCAGGACCAGGTCGCCGCCCTCCGGCTCGCCGGGGTCCGTGCCGAGACCATCCATTCCGGGCGCGATCGCGCCGACAACGTCGCCGCCTGGCACCGGGTCGCGGGCGGCGAGGCGGAGCTGCTCTACCTCTCGCCCGAGCGGCTCATGACCGAGCGCATGATCGCCGCGCTCGGCCGCCTGCCGGTGACGCTGTTCGTGGTCGACGAGGCGCACTGCATCTCCCAGTGGGGCCCGGCGTTCCGCCCCGATTACGCGGAACTGGCGCGGCTGCGCGCGCTGTTCCCGGGGGTGCCGCTGGCCGCCTTCACCGCCACCGCGGATGCCGCGACCCGGACCGAGATCGTGGAAAAGCTGTTCGGCGGCCATGCGGAAATCTTCATCCACGGCTTCGACCGCCCGAACATCCGGCTCGCGGTGGCGCTCAAGCGCGACTGGAAAAAGCAACTTTTGGCGATCGCGGCCGAGCATCGGGGCGAGAGCGGCATCGTCTACTGCCTGTCGCGCAAGAAGACCGAGGCGACGGCGGTCCTGCTCGCGCAACACGGCATCGCGGCGCTGCCCTACCACGCCGGCATGGACAAGGCCGAGCGCGAGGTCAATCAGGACGCCTTCATGACCCGGGACGGGGTGGTGATGGTCGCCACCATCGCCTTCGGCATGGGCATCGACAAGCCCGACGTGCGCTACGTGGCGCACACCGACCTGCCCGGCAACATCGAGGCCTACTACCAGGAATTCGGCCGCGCCGGACGCGATGGCCAGCCGGCCCGGGCCTATCTGCTGTACGGCCTCGACGACATCCGCATGCGGCGTTTGTTCATCGAGCAGCAGGACGCCGGGGACGACCGCAAGCGGCGCGATCACAAGCGGCTCGACGCCCTGCTCGCCTACTGCGAGGCGCCCGACTGCCGCCGCCGCACCCTGCTGGCCTACTTCGGCGAGGAGGCCGGGCCTTGCGGCAACTGCGACACCTGCCTGGAACCGGCCGAGGTCAGCGACGGCACCGAGGAGGCGCGCCTGGCGCTGACCGCGATCCAGGGCACCGGGCAGCGCTTCGGCGCCACCCACGTGATCGACGTGCTGCGCGGCGCCGACAACGAGAAGGTCCGGAAGTTCCGGCACCAGGGGCTGCCCGCCTACGGCCGCGGCGCCGAGTTGCGCAAGGAGGAGTGGCAGTCGATCCTGCGCCAGATGCTCGCGGGCGGGCTGCTCGACCTCGACATCCAGGGCTTCGGCGGCTTGAGCGTGACCGCCCAGGGCTTCGCGCTGCTCCAGGGCGAGCAGTCGTTCCACTACCGCAAGGACACCCTGCGCCGGGCCGGCCGGGCAGCGCGGCGCCAACCGCCGGCATCGGCGGCGGAAATGCCGCCCGACGAAGCACTGTCCCAAGAGGCGTTGTCAGAGGCCGACGCCCGGCTGCTGGAGCGGCTCAAGGAGCTGCGCCTGAGCATCGCCCGGGAGCGCGGGGTGCCGGCCTACGTGGTGTTCCACGACCGCAGCCTGCAGGACATGGCGCGGCGCCGGCCCGGCACGCACGACGCCTTCGCCCAGGTCCACGGCGTCGGCGCCGCCAAGCTGGCCAAGTTCGCGGAGCCCTTCGTCGCCCTGATCGCCGGCCATGACGAATAGCCGGGGGCCCGAAGACCCAGCCCGGAACGTCGCGTGACCGCGCGCCTGGGCGCCTTCTGGGCGGCGCAGACCGGGGTCACCCGGGGCATCGTCCTGATGCTGCTCTCGACCCTGGGCTTCTCGACCATGCACGTGATGATCCGCCATCTTTCGGGCGCGCTGGACCCGATCCAGATCGCCTTCTTCCGGAACTTCTTCGGACTCGTCGTGTTCCTGCCCTGGTTCCTGCGCCACGGCCTGGCGCCGCTGCGCACCCACCAGTTCAAGCTGCACGCGCTGCGCGCCGGGCTCAACGTCTGCGCCATGTTCGCCTACTTCAGCGCGCTCGGCATGACGCCCCTCGCCCGGGTGACCGCGCTCGGCTTCACCGCGCCGCTGTTCGCCGCACTGCTCTCCGTCTTCGTGCTGGGCGAGGTGTTCCGGCTGCGCCGCTGGACCGCCACCCTCTGCGGCTTCCTCGGCACCCTGGTGATCCTGCGCCCCGGGTTCGCGGAGATCGACCTGGGCTCGCTCCTGACCCTGGTCTCGGCGCTGCTCTGGGCCTGCACCCTGATCGTGATCAAGGTGCTGACCCGGACCGACTCGGCGATCACCATCACCAGCTACATGAACATCCTGCTAACCCTGCTCTCGCTGGGCCCCGCGCTGCTGGTCTGGCGCACCCCGGAGGGGGCGCAGTGGTTCTGGCTGCTGGCGATCGGGGTGATCGGCACCCTCGGCCAGGTCGCGATCACCCAGTCGCTCAAGGAGGCCGACACCGGCGTGGTCATGCCCTTCGACTTCCTCAAGCTGATCTGGGTCGCGATCATGGGCTACCTGTTCTTCGGCGAGACGCCGGGCCTGTTCCTCTGGCTCGGCGGCGCCATCGTCTTCGCCTCCGCCACCTACATCGCCATCCGCGAGAGCCGCCTCGCCCGCGAGCGGCGGGGGCAACCGAAATAGGCCCTTGTTGGACAGTCCGTTGGAATTCCGTTGGACAGTCGCCTTCGTTCCCCTCATGTTTTTCTGAAAAACCCCCGGCAGGCCGTTGACCTGCCGGCGGTTTCCTTGGTGGGCGCAGCAGGACTCGAACCTGCGACCCGCTGATTAAGAGTAGAAGCGGTATAATGTGACCATGGGTGAGTCAGAAAAGAGCGGCCACCCCGACCGCAATATCAGTATTTCGGAGACGAATAGGTTGTGGTTCGCCCGGCAGGGAACGGGAGGGCAGGCCGATGGTTGAGACCTTGCCTATCCGGTTTACACCCACACCCACTAGGGCTAGTATGGGCGCAACCCGGATATAGGGGAGCGCGCCATGGATGTTCTCGACCGCGCCGATCTCCCATTCCCGCAATCGCTACCCGAGT
>JACZVL010000176.1 GCA_022572685.1 Pseudomonadota bacterium | reverse complement strand
CGAGGGCCCCTGTGGCGGAATTGGTAGACGCGACAGACTCAAAATCTGTTGTCCGCAAGGACGTGCTGGTTCGAGTCCGGCCAGGGGTACCACGACATTTCCGTTGCAAGCCGCGCGTGGCGGTCAGGCTTCGGTATCGTCGCGGCGGTCGCCGGCTTCGGCCGGCGTCCCTGCCCCCGCCGGTGCCTCCGCCCCCGCGCCACGCCGGACCATGATGACCGCGACCCCGGCGATCACGATGACGCCGCCCAGCGCGATCAGCGGGGTCAGGGTTTCGTCCAGCAGGAACACCCCGCCGAGGACCGAGAACACCGGCATCAGCAGCAGGAACGGCCCGACCCGGCTGACCGGATAGCGCCCGATCAGGCTGTACCACAGCGAATAGCCGAGCGCGGTCATGACCACGCCCAGATAAGCCACCGTGCTCCACACCACCCAGTCCGCCGAGGCGATGGCGGCCAGGTGGTCGCGCTCGAAAACCAAGGAGAATACCAAGAGCTGCGGTGCGGCGAAGACCGAGACCCAGGCGATCATGGTCAGCCCGCCGACCTCGCCCAGGCGGCGCACCATGATCTGGCCCAGCGCCCAGAAGAAGGCGCCGCCGACCAACAGCGCCAGCGAGCCCCAGGCCGGGCCCAGGCGCGGATCACCGGCGATCAAGCCGACGCCGGCCAAGGCAATGGCGATGCCCAGCCACTTGCGCGCGTCGACCCGCTCGTGCAGCAGCGTGGCGCCCAGCAGCACCAGGAACGGCACCTCGATCTGGAGCACCAACACCGCGGTCGAAGCGTCGACCCCGCGCAGGCCGTTGAAGGTCAGGCTGTACTGGATCGCGGCGGAGACGAAGGCGATCGCCACCAACCGGCCCATGACCCGCCAGGGCGGCTTGACGAACCACACCAGGACCAGCGCGGTCAGCGTGAAGCGGAGCGCCATCAGCAGGATCGGCGGAAAGTGCTCGATCGCCGCCTTGGCGAAGACCACGCCCATGCCCCAGACCAGGGGCACCACCAGTCCCATGAGCACGTCCAGCGGCCGCAAGGGCATCGCGCGCGTCCTTTTGATCCCGGTGTGGTTCGATTCCGAGGCGAGCGGAAGCCCGTCCCCCCGATCCTCCGCGGGCGACGCTAACCGAGTTTCGAACCAGGCGCCAAAGGGAAATCCGGGCGCGACGGCACGGATCGAGAAGGACGGCGCTAGTACAAATACCTGACCGCGATCGGGTAGCCCTTGAACTTGGGGCGCGCGTAGTAGCTGGCGTGCAGCACCGTGAGGTTGTCGACCAGCGCGATCTCGCCCACGCCCTCGGGCGCGCGCCAATCCAGCTCGACCATGACCTCGCCGATCAAGGGCGTGATCTCCTGGTTCTCGAACAGTTGATAGAGCAGCCTGAAGGGGTGCGCGTCCTGCCCCTCCTCGACCGCCTGCAGATAGGCGGCGGCGTTGGCGAGCACCAGGGTCGAGGAACTGCGCGGCGCGCGCTGCACCGGATCGAAGGGGTCGCGCCAGAACATCGAGATGTTGTCGTCCTGTTTGCGGCCGCGGTCGATGTGGAAGCTGAGCGACTGGAACACGTTGCGCTGAGCGCCGGCGCGCAGAGCTTCCGGCAGGTAGGCGTTTCGAAACCGGAGCGACCCGAAGCGGCGAAGCAACGCGCGCAGGCCGCCGTCCAGGCGCCGCGCGTCCTCGTGGACCGCGAGCTCGACCGGCTTGTCGAAGTCGATGGACAGGCCGAAGTGGCGGAATGGGAAGTCGATGCCCAGCGTGCCGAGCTTCCGTCCGTAGTGCTTCTCGACGCGCGCGCCATAGTCCGGGATCGCGATCCGCGCGCAATAACCGGCGCCGTTCAGGCGTCCCTCGACGGCCGCGTCCGGGTCGCGATGCAGTCCGGCCAGGATGCCGGGGTCGAGACCGATCGCCATCTAGCGGCCCATGCGCGAGAGTTTGCGGGCCTCCGTGAAGGCCATTTCGCGCAGGTGCTCGGCGATCACGTCGATGTCGCGCTGCAGGGCGAAGAGCAGGGGGCGTTTGTGGTCCAGGTCGGGTTCCAGGGAGAAGGTGGTGTCCGAATTGTTTTCGTCGGAGAAGGTGAGGACCACCCGCCAGGGAACGCTCAGCGTCGCGGTCAGATGAAGCTCCTTTATGGCGTCGGCCAGGACGCGCAGGTGGATCACCGATTCGCAGTAGAACCAGACCCGCGGAATCTTCCATAGCTTGCCGTCGGGACCGTTATGACCCTCGCACGACCAGCAGGGGTGGAAGGCCTCGAGCCGCTTCAGCTCGTAGGCGAGCGGCGCGATGCGGCCTTCCAGCGGATGATTCACCGGGTCGCTGGACATGATCACCGGGATGTCGGGACAGCGGCGCGAGCACCGTTCCGGGCCCGCGCTGGGACAATCGGGCGCGCAGACCGGCGTGCCGTCGGAGTCACTGCGCAGGATCCGAGTCAGGTCCTCTCGGAGTTGGCGCGCGCGCCCGGGGCCGTCCTTGCGTCGCTCGATCTTCATGGGTGCCCAATCAAGTAGCTTGCATGGCCAACCCCAAGGATCCCCATCCTCATACCCGGGTTCAGGATAACCTAAGATGATTTCATCGCCGTTAACCGGGGAACGATCTTAACGTATTGGAATGGCAGAGATATTTCGGCTTCGCGCCGGCTTCCACGCGGCCCCGGCCCGAGAGCCGTCCCGCCGTTCCCGCAAATTGCGGCAACCGTGGATAAAGTTGTGGATAAGTATCTAAGGGCCTGTCAAATAGAAATAATATTATCCCACAATGCTATGGAAAAAGGGATTGTTTTCATCTTGCCTTGGCGAAGGGAATCCCGGATAATTTCCTCCTCTGGCGGCAAGACTTGAAGAGGAGACCGTCGCGATGATCTCCGATATACTTACCGCAATCATTGTTTTTCTCATGGTCGTGCTGGTTCTATACCCGACGACCCGGGCTCTCATGAAAACCTGGCAGGACCGGCAGCGCCGTCACGGCGGCGAAGAGGCCACCCGGCGCCGCTGATCCTTGGGTTTATACCAAAGGTCCTTAGTACTGACCCATAGAGATCGCGCGGGCGATCCGCCGGGCAGGAGGGGGGCCGCGGGCGATGTGGGGCATCGTCAAGGCTTCCCGACGCCCCCGGCGGTTCGCCCGCGCGACCGGAGGCGGCTTCCCAAGGCTTTCGGACAGCGTCCCGCGTGGCTCGCGATGCCCCGCATCGCCGCGCCACGCGCTCCTGGCCGAAAACCTTGGGAAGCCGTCTCTATGGGTCAGTACTAAGGACCTTTGGTATTACTCCGCGGGTTGCGCGGCGAGGTCGGGCCACGGCGCCGCGATCGCCCGCTGGGCCGGGATGTGCAGCGTGACCCGGGTGCCGCGCCCGACCGTGCTGTCGATTTCCAGCCGGCCGCCGTGGGCCTCGATGAACGACTTGGCCAGCGGCAGGCCCAGGCCGGTGCCTTCGTGGCTGCGCGAGAAAGCGCTCTCCACCTGACTGAAGGGCTTCAACACGCTGGGGATGTCGTCCTCGGCGATGCCGATTCCGCTGTCGGCGACCGAGAGCAGCACCGAGCCCTCCGGACCGCGCGCCGCCCGCACGGCGACGCTGCCGCCCTCGGGCGAGAACTTGATGGCGTTGGACAGCAGGTTGATCAGGCTCTGCTTGATCAGGCGCTGGTCGAGCAGCAGTCGCGGCAGATCCCGGCCGATCGCCACCTCGATCCGGATCCCGGCCGCCTCGGCGCGCTCGCGCACCAGGCGCAGGGACTGCTCGACGATCTGTTCCAGATCGGTCGGTTCGGCGTGGAGCTCGAACTCGCCGGCTTCGACCTTGGAGATGTCCAGGATATCGCCGATCACCGCCAGCAGGTGGTTGCCGCTGTCGAAGATGTCCTGGGCGTAGTGACGGTAGCGGCCGGTGCCGAGCGGCCCCAGCATCTCCAGCTTGATGATCTCGGAGAAGCCGATGATCGCGTTCAAGGGCGTGCGCAGCTCGTGACTCATATTCGCCAGGAACTCGCTCTTGGCGCGGCTGGCCGCGTCGGCCTCGTGCCAGGCCGCGCGCAGCTCGAGATCGTGGGCCTGAATCTCGGCGAGCATGCGGTTGAAGCCGTCGCTCACCTGGCCGAGCTCGTCATCGGCGTGCTTGCGCGCCCGGATGGTGTAGTCCTGGTCCCTGGAGACCGCCCGCATGGTGGCCAGCAGCCCGAGCACCGGCTCGGTCACGACCTTCTGAATCCGCGACGCCATGACGAAGGCGAGCGCGATCAGCAGGAACACCACGAAGGCCGCCAGCACCAGATAGGTGTCGATGATGTCGTACATCTGCGTGAGATCGGCGCGCAGGTGCAAGGTGCCGATGGTCTCGCCGTCCAGGCGGATCGGCACGCGCAGATCGATCAGGCTGTCGAGCATTTTTACGGCCGCCCAATCGGGGACCCCCGATGCTCCCGCGCCGCCGGGGCGCGCTTCGTGGGCGGCGAACAGGCTGCCGTCGGGGCGCAGGATGCGCGCCCAGACGAGACCCGGCTTGGCGCCGAGGACGCGCAGCATCTCCTCCGCCGAGGCCGGGTCGTCGAAGACCACGGCGGCGCTGACGTTGCTGGCGATGATGCCGGCGACCGCGTTCAGCTCGCTGACCGTGAGGCGCTTGTAGGTGATCACCTGGCTGCCGACGAAGATCGTGGACGACAGCAGCAGCACCAGGCAACTGGCCGCCAGGATCAGCGCCGTGATCTTCTGCTTGAGCGACATCTTGCCGAACATGTTCATCACACCGCCGTCCTGATTATTTTGTGATCTCGGCCAGGCTGAGCAGCTTGGAGCTGAGCTTCAGCCCGGCGCGCCGGGCGGTGCCGGTGTTGATCTCGAAACGCAGCTTGTCGTCCGCGTTGGTCGTCAGATTGATGATCCCGCCGGCGCGGGCGAAGTCGGGCATGTCGGCGACGGTCAGTACCGGCCGATCGCCCAGGGCCGCCAGGATGCCGGTCAGGCGCTCGGCTTCGGAGTCGCTGATGAACAGCAGGTGGCAGCCGGCGCTGGCCTCGATCGTGGCGATCCGGCGCACCGCGACCCGGCGCCCGCGGATGGTCCTGCCGGCGACCGCGTCGAGCGCGCCGGCGAAGGGGTCGTCGCCGTAGATGCAGAAATCGAGCGGCGCCTCGTCGTCGGCGAAGCTGCCGGCCGGCCAGCGGGTGAACTTGGCGAAGTTGTAGATGAACGCCGCCTTGATCCGGTATTCGCGCGACGGCTCCTCCGCGGCCGCCCAAGCCACGCCGCCCCAGCCCACGCCGCCCGGGCCCACGCCCGCCGGAATTAGCGGCGAGAGAGCCAGGCAAATCGCGATCGCGATCAGGTGTCGACGCATCGTGGCGACCATCCGTTCAAGCCGCGGGGCTCGGCCCCATTGTCCCCCGGCGGCGCTTAAGGTTTCGTTTACCTCTTGGGTCGACTCGCGCGCCGCCGCCAGCGCGGACGCGGTGGAATCCGCCGAAACCCAAGGATTCTCCAGTCCCCAATACATACTCCATGTGTCTCCATGATAACATATGGAAGGTCGACATTGTATTTCTAGAATTATGTCGAGAAAATGATGTCGATAATTATGGTTAAATCTATAAGGTAATTTAGATTTACCTTAATTATTACTTACATGCTTCCGATGCCTTGGAAGCGGCCGCAAACGGGATCGAAAAAAAAGGCGGGGGAGAGCCCCCCCATGGACCGCCATAAGGCGGCCGGGAGGATTCTAGTTCCTGCGGGCGATCCAATCGTCGAGCCGCGCCGTGCCGCCTTGGGGGCCGCCTTGGGGGCCGCCTTGGGGGCCGCCTTGGGAGAGGAGGTGCAGCCCGAGCTTGGATCGGCGCCACAGGATGTCCTCGGCGCTCAGCGCCCATTCCCGCTTCATCAGGTAGTCGGCCTCCGCCTCGTGGAGGCCGCCGCCCAGGTCCTCGCCCAGATCGGCGAGGCCGCGGGCCGACCCCAGCAGGGTCTCGACCCGGGTGCCGTAGGCCCGCGCCAGCCGCCGCGCCAGCGCCGCGGGCAGCCAGGGGCGGGCGGCCTGGAGTTCGGCGAGGAAAGCCGCGAAGTCGGCGCCGGGCAGGTCGCCGCCAGGCAGGGTCGCGCGCTCGGTCCAGGCCGGCCGCGGGCCGCCCGGGCCCGAGCCGCGGCAGCAGCCGGTCGAGCGCGTGCTCGGCCAGCTTGCGGTAGGTGGTGATCTTGCCGCCGAAGATCGACAGCAGCGGCGCCGCCCCGCCAGCCGCCCCGCCATCCGCCCCGCCATCCGCCCCGCCATCCGCGCCGCCGCTGCCAAAATCGATGTCGAAGACGTAGTCCCGGGTCACCGCCGAGACGCTCTCGCGCAGATCGTCGTAGAGCGGGCGCACGCCGGAATAGCTCCAGACCACGTCCCCGGGCGCGACCGGCTTGACGAAGTAGCGGCTGACCGCCGCGCAGAGGTAGGCGGTTTCCTCGGCCGTGATCGCGACCGCGCCGGGGTCGCCCTGATAGGGCAGGTCGGTGGTGCCGATCAGGGTGAAGTCGCGCTCGTAGGGGATCGCGAAGATCACCCGCCGGTCCGGGTTCTGAAAGATGTAGGCGTGGTCGCCCGCGCTCAGGCGCGGCACCACGATGTGGCTGCCCTTGACCAGGCGCAGGCCGCTGCCCTTCTTGGCGCCGCGCACCTTGTCCTGGACCTCGAGCACCCACGGCCCGGCGGCGTTGACCAGGGCGCGCGCCGTGATCTGCCGGGGCCAGCCGCCCCCATCACCGGCCCCGGGACCGCCCC
>JACZVL010000015.1 GCA_022572685.1 Pseudomonadota bacterium | reverse complement strand
AGCATTTTCATTATGCTCTTGGCGGCGGGGATGAAGCCGCATGGCGTTTGTGCTATTGTCTTGATCATTTCAATTGACTTTTGCTGAAGGGTCCGGGCGGTTTGGAGGTCGCCTTTTGCGAACGCATCGATGATGTCTGTGTAAAGGCCGGCGGCGAAATTGTATGTGCTGCCGATAGCGCCTTTTGCACCGAGGGCAAGGCCCGCCAACAACATCTCATCGGCGCCGAAGAGTATATCGAATCGGCCGTCGTCGACAGCGAGGCACGCGGCGTAGTCGGCGCGGTTTTCCAGGAGCCGGCTCAAGGTGCCCTGGCGCGCGTCGAGGTCGATGCTGCCGACCGAAAAACCGCGCTTGAGCAGGGCCACGATCAGGTGCGCGGCGGTGGTCGACTTGCCCGAGCCGCCCTTCTCGTTGCCCAATACCAGGATGCGCGGGCCGCTCCGGGAGCCGCTCCGGGAGCCGCCTTGGGCCCCGCCTTGGGTCCCGCCTTGGGGGCCGCCCGGGCCGCGCCGCGCCGCGCTTTCCGGCGCGCCGGGCCCTGGAGCCCCAGCAGCCCCCGGGGGGGTCAAGCCGGGCGGATCCATATCGCCGTGTCGTGGAACACCGCCCCGCCGCGCGGCCGCCCGGGCTCGGCGCTGGTCAGCGCGTTGATCCCGATGCCTTCCTCGAAGGCCGCGTTGGGCCACAGGCTCTCGACCACCACCACCTCGGGCTGGACCCCGTCGAAGACCTCGGCATGCACGACCACCGTGCCACGATCGTTGCCCAGGCGCAGGCGGTCGCCATCCGCGACGCCGAGCCTGGCGCAGGCCTCCGGGTGGATCTTGACCGTCGGGCGCCCTTCCCGCGCCCGGCTGGTCGGGGTCTCGGTGAAGCTGCTGTTCAGGTAGTTGCGCGCCGGCGCGGTGACCAGGCGGAACGGCCGCTCGCCATCGGCCGCGTCGATTACGTCGTGATGGCCGGGCAGGCGCGGCAGGCCCTCGAAATCGCTGCCGACGCGCGACCAGTCGGGCTTGAAGTGAAACCTGCCGTCGGCGTGGGGGAAGCCGTTGCGGAAGTGCATCTCGTCGTCCGAGGGCGCGCAGTCCCACCAATGGGCGGCGTGGAGGGTCGCCGCGTCGGGCAGGCCCGAGGCTTCGAGCGTCGCCTCGATCAGCTCCCAGGCGCTCATCTCGAAGCCGGGATGCTCGGCGCCCAGGCGCTGGGCCAGCGCGCAGATCACGAAGTGGTTGGGCCGCGCGTCGGGAAGCGGCTCGATCGCCTTGCGCACCACCTGCAGGGTGTTGTGGCCCGAGGCGATGTAGAGGTCGTCGTGCTCGAGAAAGGTGGTCGCCGGCAGCACGATGTCGGCCATCGCCGCGGTCTCGGTCAGGAACTGCTCGTGCACGCAAACAAACAGATCCTCGCGCGCGAAGCCCGCACGCACCTTGTTGGCCTCGGGCGCGACCATCAGGGGGTTGGTGTTCTGGATCAGCAGCGCGGTCACCGGCGGCCCCTCGCCCAGATCGCGCGGATCGCCGCAGAGGATCGGGCCGATGCGTGACTGGTCGAGCAGGCGCACCGACTTGTCGAGGCGGTCCAGGCCCTCGATCAGGGTCTTGTCGAGGGGGAAGACGGCGGTGTTGGCGTAGAGCGCGCCGCCGCCCTCGACCGCCCAGGCGCCGGTCACCGAGGGCAGGCAGAGCACCGCGTGCATGTTCATCGAGCCGTTGCGCTGGCGCGAGAAGCCGTGGCAGGCGCGGATGAAGGCGCGCTTGGTGCTGCCGAAGAGCCGCGCGAATTCGACGATCCGGGCGGCCGGCACGCCGGTGATCTCGGCCGCCCATTCCGGCGTGCGCTGAGCGAAGTGGGCCTCGAGTTCATCGTCCCAATCGGTAAATCGCGCCAGATACGCGCGGTCGGCCAGGCCCTCGGCCAGGATCACGTGGATCGCCGCGCAGGCCAGCGCGCCGTCGGTGCCGGGTTTGACCATCAGGTGCAGGTCGGCCTGCGCGGCGGTGGGCGTCCGGTAGGGGTCGACCACCACCAGCTTGGCGCCGCGTGTCCTTCGCGCGCGGGCCACGTGGTGCATGACGTTGACCTGGGTGTGGACCGGGTTGCCGCCCCAGATCACCACCACGTCGGCCTGGGCGATCTCGCGGCTGTCGCTGCCCCGGCGCCCGCCGAGCGCGGCCAGCAGCCCGGCGTCGCCGAGAGTCACGCAGAAGGTGGAATACTGGCGCGAATAGCGCTTGGCGTGGCGCAGGCGCTCGATGCCGTCGCGCATCACCAGACCCATGGTGCCGGCGTAGAAGTAGGGCCAGACGGTCTCGGCGCCTAAGCGCTGCTCGGCCTCGAGCAAGGCCTCGGCGACCGTGTCCAGCGCGGCGTCCCAGGAGATCTCCTCGAAGGCCGCACGCCCCACGCCCTTCTCGCCGACCCGCCTGAGCGGCGCGGTCAGGCGGTCGGGGTGGTGCACCCGCTCGGCATAGCGCGCCACCTTGGCGCAGATCACCCCGGCGGTATAGGGATGGCCCTTGGCCCCGCGCACCCGGCCGATCCGGCGGTCGGACAGCAGCTCGACCTCGAGCGCGCAGGTCGAGGGGCAGTCGTGCGGGCAGGCCGAATGGCGAATCTCCGGCGCGGCGGCGGCATCGAGGGGCATGGCGCGAGGCTCTCCTTCAAGGTAACGCCCCCCAATCTACCCCCAGCCCCCAAGGCCGCGCAATCCAGGCGGAAAAACAGGGAGAAAAACGGGGACAGTATACCATTTTCCGGAGAACGGACCGCCGGTCCGCCCCCGCCTATTCCTTCTTCTCCCACCTGCCCTGGTCGTTCTGTTGCCAGTAGGTGAGGTCGTGGCCGGCGTCCTTGAGGCCGGTCCACTGGGCGCGGGCGGCGGCGAGGGCGGTTTCGTCGTTGCCGTCGAACAGCACCGCGCAACGCTCGAACGCCGCGAGCTCGCCGCTCGCCGCGCCATCGGTCAGGAACAGCACCTGGGCCTCGTTGGGCCGCTCGTCCTGGTCGGTCAGCCAGATCGGCTGCAACGCGGGGTGGCCGTCCTGGGCCGAGCCATGAGGTAGAAACGCGCGGTCGTTATAGGTCCACAGCCAGCCGTTCAGGGCCTCGACCCGCTCCGCCGAGCCGGCCCGCACCACCGCGCGCTGGCCGCGCTCGAGGGTCTTCTCGAGCATCCGGGGCAGCGCCGATTCCAGGGTCGTGCGGGTCAGATGATAGAAGCTGATTTCCATGATTCAGATGACAGGTATCAGGTATCGGGTATCAGAAGTCAGGTTCCCGGAATCTGATCCCTGATACCTGATCCCTGATACCTGGGCGTCAGCCCTCGTAATGCTCGGCCACCAGCCGGTCCAACAGCCGCACGCCGAAGCCGGTGCCGCCCTTGGGCACGGTCGGCTTGGCCTTGGAATCCCAGGTCACCCCGGCGATGTCCAGATGGGCCCAGGGCGTGCCCTTGTCGACGAAGCGCTGCACGAACTGGGCCGCGGTGATCGAGCCGCCGCCGCGGTCGCCGACGTTCTTCATGTCGGCGGCGGCGGAGTTGATGTTCTTGTCGTAGGCCTCGCCCAGCGGCATGCGCCAGACCGCCTCCCCGGTCGCCGTGCCGGCCGCGGTCAGGCGCTCGGCCAAGCGGTCGTTGTTGGAGAACAGCCCGGCGTGGTCGTGGCCGAGGGCGACGATGATCGCCCCGGTGAGGGTCGCCAGATCGACGATGGCGCGCGGCTTGAACTTCTTCTGCACGTACCAGAGCGCATCCGCCAGCACCAGGCGCCCCTCGGCGTCGGTGTTGATCACCTCGATGGTCTGGCCCGAGGCCGAGGTGACGATGTCGCCGGGGCGCTGGGCCTTGGCCGAGGGCATGTTCTCGACCAGGCCGCAGACGCCGACCACGTCGACCTTGGCCTTGCGGCCGGCCAAAACCTTCATCAGGCCGATCACCACGCCGGCGCCGCCCATGTCCCACTTCATGTCCTCCATGTGGGCCGAGGGCTTGATCGAGATGCCGCCGGTGTCGAAGGTCACGCCCTTGCCGACGAAGGCGAGCGGCGCCTTGGTCTTGCCCTTTCCCCTGCCTTTGGGTGCGCCGTTCCAGCGCATGACCACCAGCTGGGCCTCGCGGTCCGAGCCCTGGGAGACGCCGAGCAGCGCGTTCATGTTGAGCTTGCGCATCTCGGCCTCGCCGAGCACCTGGACCTTGACCCCCAGCTTGGTCAGCTTGCGCGCCTCGCGCGCCAGGCTCTTGGGGTAGATCACGTTGGCCGGCTCGGACACCAGGTCGCGGGTCAGGAACACGCCCTCGGCGATCGCTTCGAGATCGGCGAAGGCGCGCCGCGCGGCGCCTGGGTTGGCGACCATCACCGTGACCTTGGCCAAGCCCGGCTTGTCCTCGGCCTTCTCCTTGGTGCGGTACTTGTCGAAGCGGTAGGAGCGCAGCAACGCGCCGAAGCCGTAGCGCGCCGCGCGCCGTGGCGCCTTGTGCTTGAACGCGCCGATGGCGTCGACCATGACCGCGACCTCGCGCACGCCGCTGGTCGCAAGACGCGCCACCACCGCGCCACCCAGGTTCTCCAGGTCCGTGTCCTTCATCTCGCCGGGCTTGCCGAGGCCGACCAGAAGGATGCGGCTTACCCGGACCCCCTGGGGCGCCAGAATCTCCAGCATCTGCGCCTTGTTGCCCTTGAAGCGGCTGCCCTTGATGGCGCGGACCAGCGCGCCGCCGGTGGCCTGGTCGAGCCGGGCCGCGCTCGGCGACAGCTTGGCACCGGCCATGACGCCCACGGCGACGGCGCCGCGCGCGGCGGAACTGGGGGCGGCAAAGATGATCTTCATCGAGGTTTCCTCATGATTGTTGCCCGGACGGGCCCGGGGGACGGGGTCTTGCGCGCGGACCGCGCGGAGGTTAGGGCTAATTTTCCATGCTCAATATATTGCGTTGTCCGCCGGGGGCAACTCGCTTCGTGGACGCGAAAAGAAAAACTGCCGGGCCGGCGGCGCGCCCATCACCATAAAATTTATGAGCCTATCCTTGCGTCCGACTTTTCTCGATCCCATCCTCCGCGCCTACGACCGGGTCGCCGCCCGGACCGCCGGCCGGCTGCTGAGCGGACCGCGTTTTTTCGGCGCGCTGGTCGTCTACCTGGCGCTGATCGCCCTGATCAAGGGTCAGTTGTACCTCGGCGGCCTCGGCCACGACGCCGATCAGGTGGTGCTGTCCCAGGTCTTCCAGCTCGGCTACGACAACCGCAATCCGCCGCTGTTCACCTGGTTGGTGATCGCGGCCCAGGAATTGTTCGGACCCGGCCTCGGCGCGGTGCTGGCGGTCAAGTCGCTGACCATGCTGGCCCTCTACGGGTTCCTCTACCTCGCCGCCCGGCGGGCGCTGCGCGATCCGGCGCTGGCGGTGCTCGCCGCGCTCGCGCCCTTCGCCATGTACGAGGTCGGGCTCTGGATGGCCATCAAATACAGCAACACCGCGGCGCTCGCCGCGCTCTGCATGGTCAGCGTCTACGTGCTGCTGCGGCTCGGCGAGTCGGGCCGGACCTTCTGGTACGTGAGCTTCGGGATCGTCGCCGGCCTCGGCCTGCTCGCCAAGTACAACTACGCCATCATCCTGGTGGCGCTGGTCCTCGCCAGCCTGTTCGACGCCGGGTTCCGGGCCCGCCTGCGCGACCGCCGCATCCTGCTCAGCCTGGGAATCGCGCTCGCCATCGTCGCCCCGCACGCCACTTGGATGGTGACCGCGGCACCGGGCTATGGGGAAATAGCCGCCGGACGCTTCGGCATCGGCTCCGGCCTGCCGTGGCGGGAGCGCCTGACCCTCGGTTCGCTCGCCGGGGTCAAGGCGATCCTCAACATGCTGCTGCCGCTCGCCCTCGGCGTGCCGTTCCTGGCCTGGACCGCCTGGCGCGGACGCGCGGAAGACACCGGAGACTGGCCGGGCCGGCGCTATTTCCGGCTGTTCGGAATCTATCTGCTGATCTGCGTGGCCGCGGTCTTCGTGTTGGTCGCGGCCAGCGGCGCGGTCAAGGTGCGCGGCCACTACCTGTTCGTCTTCCTGCCGTTTCCGATCTGGCTGTTCGCCTGGCTGCAGAGCCTGAGCCCGTCCCGGATCGTGCGCGACCGGATCGCGCTCGCCTTCGTCCTGCTCGCCCTGGCCAGCCCGGCGATCATGGCCGCCAAGTATTTTTCCCATCCGCTCGGCGACCGCGTGGCGCCGTACAACCTGCCCTACCGGGACCTCGCCGAGCGGCTGCGCGAGGCCGGCTTCACCCGCGGCACGCTCTACACCCACGATTACCCCTACACCCTGAGCGGCAACCTGCGCCCCTACCTGCCCGGGGTGCGCGTCCTGGGCAGCAACACGCCCCACTTCACCCCGCCCGAGAACGAGACGCCCGGAGCCTGCCTGCTGCTCTGGGCCAGGCACCGGAAATCGACCCGTGATGGGAGCATGATCGCGGTGGCCGGCCGGTTGTTCGGCTTCGACGCCGCGGGGGACGGCCCGGGGGACGGCCCGGGGGACGGTCTGCTTGCCAACAGCGCGCTCTCGGAAACCGAGGTCGAGATCGCCGGCGGCCGCGGCCGCACGCAGGGCTTCGCCTACCGCCTGTTCCCCGACGGCGCCGGAACCTGCCGCTGATCTATTCGTCTGCCTTGGCGCGCGCCGTGCGCCGGATGAAGTAGAGGTTGCGGGCGTAGATCAGCGGCATGCCGACCAGCCCGACCCAGGCCCGGTGCCAGGTGCCGTAGTGCGACGCGCCCGCTTGCGGATTTCGAGCCCTGCCAATGGCCCTGCTTTTACGGTGGTCCGCGAAGCCCTCGATGCCGGGGCCCGAGAACCAAGCTGGCCCCGGGCCTGACGCCTGTGCTGAAATGGGCGGCTCGGAAACGGTCTTGGCAGGCGATCGAGAATATGGGTGGCCAGCGCCATGATGTTCGGGTTAAAAAGCACGTCAATGCAAGCAATTACACGATATATTTTCAGCCAGGTCTTAGCTGCGGCTCTGTTCATCACGCTGGCGCTGACCGTGGTTTTCTTCCTGGTCGGGTCGCTGCGGTGGATCGGTTATATCGTCAATCGCGGCCTGCCCGCGTCCACTTTCCTCTATTTCGTCGGTTTGCTGCTGCCGTCCTTCATGAGCCTGATCCTGCCGATCGCCGCATTCTGTGCGACCCTGTTCGTCTACTACAAGCTGACCATGGACAGCGAGTTGGTGGTGCTGCGCGCCGCCGGCATGTCGCAATTGCAGCTCGCCCGCCCCGCGATCGCGCTCGCCGGTCTTACGGTGGCCGCGCTCTACAGCATCACGCTGTACTTCCTGCCGGTCTCCTATGGCGCGTTCAAGCAGCTTCAGAACGAAATTCGCAGAGATTACTCCGCGGTGCTGTTGCAGGAAGGCGTGTTCAACAACGTTGCCGAGGGCATCACGGTCTACGTTCGCGAGCGCGCGTCCGATGGCGAACTGCGCGGCATCCTGGTCCACGACAGTCGCGACCCCGACCGGCCGGTCACCATGATGGCCGAGCGCGGCGCGCTGGTGCGCAGCGAGCAGGGACCGCGGGTGGTCATGGTCAACGGCAACCGGCAGCAGGTGGAACGGCCGGGTGGACGGCTCTCGTTGCTGTATTTCGATCGCTACACGGTCGAGCTGTCGGAGCTGCAAGGCTCGGTCCACGCGCGCTGGCGCCAGCCGCGGGAACGCTATCTCCACGAGCTGTTCAACCCGACAGATGACCCGGACGACGTGAGAAATCACGACGAACTGATCGCCGAGGGCCATCGGCGCATCGCCGGGCCGCTCCAAGGCTTAAGTTTCGTGCTGATCGCCCTGGCCGCTTTGCTCTCGGGACAGCACAACCGGCGCGGCCAGGTGCGCCGCGTCCTGGCCGCGATCCTCTGCGTCGCGGCGCTGGAGGCGCTGTCGCTGGTGTCGCACGACATGGCGGTAAGGTCGCTCCAAGCGGTTCCGGCGATGTATGCGGCCTCGATTCTGCCGGGCCTCGGGGCCATGGTGGTGCTCCTGCGCGCGCCGCGCCGCGCCCGCCGTGGCCTGCCCCTGGCCCAGGCGGCGTCATGACCTTGCGTGCCGCGCCCCCCCCCTCGATCCGGCGGCTGCGGCTGTCGCCGACCCTGACCGGCTATATCGCCCGCCAGTTCACGGTCTGGTACCTCAGCTTCCTGTTTGGTCTGCTCGGCGTCATCCTGCTCGCGACCACCGTCGATCTTCTGGACCGACTGGCCAGCAAGGACGCATCGCTCGCGGTCGTCGTTGAAATGGTCCTGCTCAAGCTGCCTTTCCTGAGCCAGGAAGTCATGCCGTTCACGATACTGTTCGCTGGACTGGCGTGTTTTTGGCGCCTGACCCGGTCGCAGGAGTTTGTGGTCACCCGCGCCGCCGGCATTTCGATCTGGCAGGCCCTGGTCCCGGTCCTCGGCGTCTCGCTATTGGTCGGCGCGATTACGGTGGCGGTTCTCAATCCTGTCGCCTCCGTCCTGCTTAGCCGCTTCGAAACACTCGAGGCCAAATACGTTCACAATCAGGCCAGTACGCTCAGCGTATCGAGCCAGGGCCTGTGGCTGCGCCAGGCCGACGAGGGCGGGCAGTCGGTTATCCATGCCAGCCGCATCACCCACGAGACCATGACGCTTCATAACGTCATCATATTTCGCTTCGCCGAAGCGGACCGCTTCATCGGCCGGATCGACGCCGAACGGGCGGTCCTCCGGCCCGGCTACTGGCGGCTCTCGAATGCCTGGAAGTCGAGCCCGGGCGCCCGGGAACTCTTCGTCGAGACGCTCGATATCCCGACGCAGCTGTCGCGCGAGAAGATTCTCGACAGTTTCGCGCCTCCCGAGACCATCTCGTTCTGGAAGCTGCCGGAGTTCATCGAGCTTCTGGAGAACGCGGGATTTTCGGCGACGCGCCACAAGCTTCAGTTCCACCGGCTGTTGGCGACCCCGCTGCTCCTTGCCGCCCTGGTCTTGCTGGCCGCCAGCTTTTCCCTGCGCTCACAGCGCCGTGGCCGGGTCGGGCTCGTGATCCTGGGCGGCGTTCTAACCGGCTTTCTGCTCTACTTCGTGTCGAACATCGTGTTTGCGCTGGGCCTGTCGGGCGCGATTCCGGTCATCCTGGCCGCCTGGACACCAGCCAGCGTGACGCTGATGCTCGGCGTTGCCGTCCTGCTGCATCTGGAAGACGGATAGGCCGCGAGGATGCGAACCGGGGGCGACATGGGCATCGTGGGAACCTGGGGGCGGCTTGCCGCCGCGCTGGCGGCGTGCCTCCTGGCCGGCCTTCCGGCGGTGCCCGCATCGGCACAACAAGGCGATCCAAGCTTCCCGGTGCTGATCACCGCCGATCAGATCACCCACGACGAGAATCTGGGCGTCGTCGTCGCGTCGGGCAATGTCGAGCTGTCGCGCGACCAACAGGTCGTGTTGGCGGACAGCGTGTCCTACAACATGCGAACCGACGTGGTCACCGCCGCGGGCAACGTTTCGCTGCTCGATCCCGACGGCCATGTCATATTCGCGAATTTCGCCGAGTTGACCGGCGATCTGCGCGAAGGATTCATCCGCGACGTTCGGATTCTGCTTTCCGACCGCAGCCGCCTGGCCGCGGCGACCGGCTACCGCGTCGCCGGCAACAAGTCGATTCTGAAATCGGGCGTGTTCAGTCCTTGCGAGCTCTGCCGCGAGGACCCGACCCGTGCGCCGCTGTGGCAGATAAAGGCCGCCGAGGTGGTGCATGACCAAGAAGCCAAGGTCATCCGTTATCGCGACGCCTGGTTGGAAATCTTCGGCATCCCGGTCATCTACACCCCGTACTTCCAGCACCCGGACCCGACCGTCGACCGCCAGAGCGGCTTTCTGGCCCCGACGTTCGGCGCCTCCGAGGTTCTCGGCTCCACCTACCAGCAGCCCTATTTCTGGGCCATCTCGGAGGACAGGGACTTCACGTTCTCACCGATTTTTACGACCAAGCGGGGCGTCGTCGGGGTCGGCAAGTACCGGGAGGTCTTTCCCAACGGCACGATGGACCTGCGGGGCAGCGGGACCATCGCCGACCGCGAAAGGAGCGACGGATCCATCGAGAGCGACGTCTTCCGCGGACACATCGACAGCACGGCCCGCTTCGACATCAACGACAGCTACCGCATGGGCGTGGATGTCCAACGCGCCTCCGACGGCACCTACATGCGCCTGTACAATTTCTCGGGTGTGCCGAACCTGACCAGCCGCGCCTTCGTCGAAGGTTTCAACGGCCGCAACTATCTGGCCGTCAACAACTATCTCTATCAGGGCCTGCGCAGCTCCGATCAAGACGACGAGCTGCCGGTCATCCTCCCGCTCGCCGAATACAGCTACATGAGCGATCCGGGTGTCGCCGGGGGCAAGTACACCTTGGATGCCAGCCTGCTGGCCCTGACCCGGCCCGCGGGCCGGGACAGCCGGCGCCTTTCCGTCGCCTTGGGATGGGAGATCCCCTACACCGGGCCCGCCGGGGATGTCTACAATCTGGTGGCCCGCGTGCAGGGAGACGGCTACTGGGTCGACAGCGTCGATCCGAACCGCGATGTGGTCAACCCCACAAGCGCCACCGAAAGCGGCATCACCGGGCGCGTCTTCCCGCAGGTCGCCTTGCAATGGCGCTACCCTTGGGTCCGGCACAGCGGCGCCATGACCCAGGTGGTCGAGCCGGTCGCGCAGGTCGTGCTGGCGCCGAACGGCTCGAACCCGGGCAGGATACCGAACGAAGACAGCCAGGATTTCGAATTCGACGACACCAACCTGTTCAGCCTCAACCGGTTTACCGGTGTCGATCGCGTCACTTCGGGAACCCGGGTCGACTACGGATTGAAGTGGACCGTGACCGGCGATGGCGGCGGATGGGCAAGCGCCTTCGTCGGACAGAGCTACCGCCTGCGCGAGGATTCGGTGTTCGAGGACGGTTCAGGGGTCGAAGACAAGCTGTCCGATATCGTCGGCCGCGTGGAGATCAAGCCGACCTACGCCTTGGACCTGCGCTACCGTTTCCGTATCGACAAGGACGATCTCACCGCGCGGCGCAGCGAGTTCGACCTGAGGGTCGGTCCGCCGGCGCTCAATCTGGACCTCGGCTACGTCTTCATCGACCCGGATGCGCAGGCCGATGAATTCGGCGGCCGCGAGGAACTGAACTGGACTCTCTACTCGCGGCTGAGCAAGTACTGGTCGGCCTATGGCGGCATACGGATCGATCTCGAGGCGGAGGAGACTCGCGAAGCCCGTATCGGCCTCACCTACAACGACGAGTGCTTCTTGATCCAGGCGGTGGGACGGCGCAGCTTCTTCTCGGACCGGGAGATCGAACCGGAGGATTCCGTCTACGTTAACTTCGTGTTCAAGCTTCTGGGCGGGACAACGGGCGCCGGCGCCGGCGGCGGCTAGCCCCGAGAAAGTCCCCGGGACCCGCCCTGTGCATCAAACTGTTGGTGGCCGAAGGGCCGACGGCCTATAGTGGCCCGACGCCCGCAACTAATTCAGGCTCGAACGCGCTATCCGATGAGGCGTTTTTTCGCGAATTTTCTGCTGATCCTCGGCCTGCCCCTCACCGTGACGGTTCTGGGCGTGGCGGTTCCGGGTACGGGCCCCGCCGCGGCCCAGGAGCTGCTGCGCGCGGCCGCCGTGATCAATGACGAGATTATCTCCCTGCTCGACCTCGACATGCGCCTGAGGCTCGCCATCTTCGCCGGCGGACAGCCGGACAGCGCAGAGCTCCGCAAGCGCATGACCCCCCAGGTCCTCCGGGTCCTGATCGATGAACGCCTGCAGAGCCAGGAGGCCGAGCGGCTCGGCATCACGGTCACGGACCAGCAGGTCGCCGCCGCCGCCGAGGAGATCGCCCAGCGCAACAAGCTGTCCTCCGCGGCGGTCGACAAGCTGATGGAAGGCCGCGGCATCATCCCGAGCGCCTTTCTCGAACAAGTCCGCGGCCAACTGACCTGGAGAGCCCTGGTCGCCCGGCGCTTGCGCCCGAGCGTGGAGGTGTCCGAGGACGAGATCGACGAAATCGCGCGCCGGATCACCGCGAGCCGCGGGCTGAAGCAGCGCCGGGTCTCGGAGATCTTCCTGGCCGTGGACACCGTGCTGCAAGAGGGCGAAATCCTAGGCAATGCCCAGCGGCTGGTCGAACAGCTACGCGCCGGAGGAAGCTTCCCGGCGCTGGCCCGGCAGTTCTCGGAGGCGGCCAGCGCGGCGCGCGGCGGCGATTTGGGCTGGATCCAGGAAGGCCAGCTTATGGAGGAACTGGATGCGGTCCTGGCGAAGATGCGCCCCGGCACGCTGTCCGCGCCGATTCGCAGCCTGAGCGGCTTTCACATCCTGATGCTGCGCGACGAGCGGCAGGCCTCCCTCGGCGAGGTCACGCTCTACCTCAAGCAAGTTCTGTTCGCGCTGCCCGAGGGCGCCGGCGAGGACCAGAAACAGGCCCTGAGCGCGCGGGCCGAAGCCGCGCGCGGCCGGATCGCCGGCTGTGCCGGACTGGACGCGCTGGCGGCCGAGATCGGGGACCCGGGCTCGGGCGACCTGGGAACCGTGAAGCCGGGCGACCTGCCGCCCCGGATCCGCGACGTCGTGATCTCCCTGCCGATCGGCCAGGCGAGCCCGCCCATGGCGGTCCCCGGAGGCTTGGGCATTCTGGTCGTCTGCGAGCGCACGGACAGCGGCATCGACCGGGCCAAGATCAGGGACCGCCTGTCCACTCAGCGCCTCGACATGCTGGCCCGGCGCTACATGCGCGACCTCCGCCGCAGCGCCAACGTGGACATCAGGCAGTGAACCCAAAGGTCCAGGGCGGGCCGGCGACTTCCCTGCGGCCGCTCGCGCTGACCATGGGCGAACCGGCCGGCATCGGCGGCGAGCTCGCGCTCGCGGCCTGGCGGGCGGCGCCCTGCTGCTTCTTCGCGATCGACGATCCGGCGCGCCTGGGCGCCCTGGCCGAACGGCTCGGCCTCGAGGTTCCGGTCGTCGCCATCGCCGGGCCGGCCGAGGCCGAGGCGGTGTTTCCCCGGGCCCTGCCGGTGCTGACCCAGGAACTGGCGGCCGACGTGGAACCGGGCCGGCCCGACCCGGCCAACGCCGCGGCCGTGATCGCGGCGATCGAGCGCGCCGTGGCGCTGGTCCAGGCCGGCGAGGCGGCCGCCGTGGTCACCAACCCGATCCAGAAGGAAACCCTCTACCGGGCCGGATTCCGGTATCCGGGCCATACCGAATATCTCGCGGCCCTGGCCGGGATCGACACGGCGCCGGTCATGATGCTGGCCTGCCCGGGCCTGCGGGTGGTGCCGATCACCGTTCACCTGCCGCTGGCCGAGGCGGTCGGCGCGCTCACCACCGAGGCGATCGTTCACGCCGGGCGCGTGACCGCGGCGGCGCTGGCCGCCGATTTCGGCATCGCGGCGCCGCGCCTGGCGGTGGCCGGGCTCAATCCTCACGCCGGAGAGGGCGGCACGCTCGGCCGCGAGGAGGCCGAGATCATCGCGCCCGCGGTCGCGACGTTGCAAGCCGAGGGCATCGCGGTCACCGGCCCGGCGCCGGCCGACAGCCTGTTCCACGCCGCCGCGCGCGCGCGCTATGACGCCGCGCTGTGCATGTATCACGACCAGGCCCTGATCCCGCTCAAGACCATCGATTTCGCGCGCGGCGTCAACATCACCCTGGGGCTGCCCTTCGTCCGCACGTCGCCGGACCACGGCACCGCCCTCGACATCGCCGGCCAGGGCCGGGCCGATCCGCAGAGCCTGCTCGCCGCGTTCGAAACCGCCCGGGACATGGCCCGGGCGCGCGCCGCGGTCCGCGCCATTGCCTGAGACCGGCCCGGACCTGCCGCCGGACCTGCCGCCGTTGCGCGAGGTCATCGCCCGCCACGGGCTGTCCGCGCGCAAGTCCTTCGGCCAGCACTTTTTGCTCGACCTCAACCTGACCGGCCGCATGGTCCGCGCCCTGGAGGGCTTCCTGCCGGGCCCGGCCGGCGATCTGGCCCAAGGCACGGTGATCGAGATCGGACCGGGCCCGGGCGGCCTGACCCGGGCGCTGCTCGCCGCCGGGACCCGCCGGCTGATCGCGATCGAGAAGGACCGCCGTTGCCTGGGTGCGCTCGCCGAATTGGCCGCCGCCTATCCGGAACACCTGGAGATCCTGGAGGCCGACGCGCTGAAGGTCGCGGCCGAAGCCTTGGGCGCGGCGCCGCGGCGGATCGTCGCCAATCTGCCCTACAACGTCGCGACACCGCTGTTGCTGCGCTGGCTCACCGCGCTCGCCGCCGAGCCCGGCGCCTTCGCCGGCCTGGTGCTGATGTTCCAGAAGGAGGTCGCCGAGCGTCTGACCGCGGTGCCCGCGACCAAGGCTTACGGCCGGCTTTCGGTGGTGACCCAGTGGCTCTGCGAGGCCCGGCCGCTGTTCGAGGTGCCGGCCCGCGCCTTCACCCCGCCGCCCAAGGTGGTCTCCACCGTGGTCGGCCTCAAGCCCCGCGCCCGGCCCCTGGCGCCGGCCTCGATGGCGGCGCTGGAGCGGGTCACCGCCGCCGCCTTCGGCCAGCGCCGCAAGATGCTGCGCCAGAGCCTGAAGAGACTGGGCACGGACACCGCCGCCCTGATCGCCGCCGCGCGGGTGACCGAGACCGCGCGCGCCGAGGAACTGGAAGTCGAGGAGTTCTGCGCCCTCGCCCGGGAGCTGGAAAAGGCAAGTTAACGGCCCTTACGCAGGGTTTCGACGAAGTCGTGCAAACCGACGCGCCGCTCCCGGCGCAGGCGCTCGGCCTGGAGGATCGACGTCACCTCGGCGACGCCCTGGGCGACGTCCTCGTTGACCACGATGTAGTCGTACTCGGGCCAGTGGCTCATCTCGTCGGCGGCCTTGGCCATGCGGCCGCGCACCACCTCCTCCGGGTCCTGGGCGCGGGCGCGCAGGCGCCGCTCCAGCTCCCCGGTCGAGGGCGGCAGGATGAACACGCTGACCAGATCCTCGCGCGCCTTCTCGCGGACCTGCTGGGTGCCCTGCCAGTCGATGTCGAAGAGCACGTCCCGGCCCGCGACCAGCGCCGCCTCGACCGCCGCCCGCGGGGTGCCGTAACAGTGCCCGAACACCGTGGCGTGCTCGAGAAACGCGCCCTCGGCCACCATCGCGTCGAAGCGCGCCTGGTCGACGAAGAGGTAGTCCATGCCCTCGGTCTCGCCCGAGCGCATCGGCCGGGTCGTGGCCGAAACCGATAGCGTGAGGTTGTCGTCCCGGGCCAGCAGCAGGCGCGCGATGGTGGTCTTGCCCGCGCCCGACGGCGAGGACAGCACCAGCATCAGGCCGCGCCGCTCGATGCCCCCTTGGCTCATGCCTTCCCCGCGCCCCGCCCGCCTATTCGATGTTCTGGACCTGCTCGCGCAGTTGGTCGACCACCGCCTTGAGGTCGAGCCCGATCCGGGTCAGGGCCACGTCCTGGGACTTGGCGCACAGGGTGTTGGCCTCGCGGTTCAACTCCTGGCACAGGAAGTCCAGGCGCCGGCCGATCGCCTGGCCCTCGGCCAGCAGATCGTGGGCCGCCGCGACATGGGCGTTGAGCCGGTCCAGTTCCTCGCGCACGTCGGCCTTGGCGGCGAGGATCGCGGCCTCCTGGGCCAGGCGCTCCTCGGGCAGCGCCGGGGCGGCCTCGAGCAACTCCTCGACCTGGGCCTTGAGGCGCGCCCGCAAGGCCTCGGGGCGCGCCGCCGCGGTCTCGCCGGCGGCCGCGGTCAGGCGCTCGATCTCCGCCAGATGCCCCTCGGCCATGGTTTTCAGGCGCTGGCCCTCGGCCCGGCGCATGGCAACCAACGCCTCCAGCGCCAGCACCAGGTCCGCCTCCATGGCGGCCGTGCGCAGGTCCATCTGTTCCTTGGTCTCCTCTTCCTCGACCGCCTCCAGCACGCCACGCACCGCGAGCAGGCCGTCGAGGCGCGGCGGCTCGGCCCGGACCTCCGCTTCCAGCTCGCGTATCAGGCCGAGCAACTGATCCAGGATCTCACGGTTGACCTGGAGCTTGACCGGCACCTGGCCGCGATTGACGGTGAGTGTGAGTTGCAGGCTGCCCCGGGCGCAGTGCGCCTGCGCGGTCGCGCGCGCGGCCACCTCGAGGGCTTCATAGCCACTCGGCGCCCGGCAGCGCAGGTCCAGATTCTTGCCATTCACGCTCTTGATCTCCCAGGCCCAACTCAGCGTGCCGTCGCCGCCTTCATGGCGCGCAAAGCCGGTCATGCTGGAAACGCTGCCCGATCGATCGGCCACGAGCGGCCCCTCTGTCGCGGTTGGTGTGGTCGGATGGCGCGCCTTTATACCCGCGCCGCCGGGATTGTCACAAGCCAGCCGGTGGGCCAGCCGGTGGGCCAGCCGGTGGGCCAGCCGGTGGGATTGACTCGCGGTGAATCCGGCTTCACTGCTTTGACATGGATTCTTTTTCCGCCCCGGCCTCGATCCTGATCACCGGCGCCTCCAGCGGCATCGGCGCGGCGCTGGCCTTGGAGTTCGCGGGCCCCGGCGTCCGGCTCGCGCTCACCGGCCGCGACCAGGGCCGCCTGAACGCGGTGGCGGAGGCCTGTAGCAAAGCCGGCGCCGAGCCGCGGGTCGCGGTGCTCGACGTCCGCGCGCGCGATGCTCTGGCCGCCTGGATCGCCGAGGTCGACCTTGCGGCGCCGCTCGATCTCGCGATCGCCAACGCGGGCGTCTCGGCGGGCACCGGGGGCGCCGGGGGGGACGCCGGGGGGGACGCTGGCGAAACCGAGGACCAGACCCGGCGCGTCATCGCGACCAACCTGGATGGCGTTCTCAATACCGTGCTGCCCGTGGTCGCGCGGATGCGCCCGCGTGGCCGCGGGCAGGTCGCGATCATGTCCTCGATGGCCGCCTTTCGGGGCTTTCCGGGCGCGCCGGCCTACTGCGCCAGCAAGGCCGCGGTGCGGGTCTGGGGCGAGGCGCTGCGCGGCGAGCTGCACGGCGCCGGCATCGGGGTCAGCGTGATCTGCCCGGGCTACGTGAGAAGCCGCATGACCGCGGTCAACGATTTTCCCATGCCGCTGCTGATGGACGCCGAGCGCGCGGCGCGGATCATCCGCCGCGGCCTGGCGCGCAATCGGTCCCGGATCGCCTTCCCCTGGCCGCTCTACGCGGCGGTCTGGCTGCTGTCCGCGCTGCCGCCGCGGCTCACCGACCCCCTGCTCCGGCGCCTGCCGAAGAAGACCTGAGAGGTGGGCCGCCCGCGCCGCCGCCTGGTTCAGTTGTTGTAGGTCTCGCGGATGATGTAGCGCCCGTCCTCCCGGCCGGTGAAGAAGTCCCCGACCTGGGGGTGCGACACCGGCTTGCCGCTCTCGTCCCTCAGCAGGTTCTGCTCGGAGACGTAGGCGATGTAGCTGGTGTCATCGTTTTCGGCCAGCAGGTGGTAAAAGGGCTGGTCCTTTCGCGGCCGCAGATCCTCGGGAATCGACTGCCACCATTCCTCGGTGTTGGAAAATTCCGGGTCGACATCGAAAATCACCCCGCGGAAGGCATAGACGCGGTGGCGAACGATGTCGCCGATCTGGAACTTGGCGATCCTGACGGTCATAACCGTATTCTAACACGGGCAAGCGGCGACAACCACAGGACAGCGCCCTTAGTTCTTAGTTCGGGTTTTGCTTCTGGAACCTGCGCCACTTGGCGACGTTGCGGTTGTGCTCGGCCAGGGTCTTGGCGAAGGCGTGGCCGCCGCTGCCGTCGGCGACGAAGTAGAGGAACGCGGTCTGGGCCGGATTGAGCACGGCCTCGAGCGACGCGCGCCCGGGATTGGCGATCGGCCCCGGCGGCAGGCCCGGGTTCAGATAGGTGTTGTAGGGGCTGGGCGCCTGCAGGTCCGTGCGGGTCAGGGCCCGGCCGAGCGCGCCCGTGCCGCCGGTCAGGCCGTAGACCACCGTGGGATCGGACTGCAGGCGCATGCCCTTCCGCAGCCGGTTGACGAACACCGAGGCGACCCGCGGCCGCTCGCCCGCGACCCCGGTCTCCTTCTCCACGATCGAGGCCAGCACCACCGCTTCCCGCGGGGTGGCGACCGGCAGGTTCGGCGCCCGCGCGGCCCACAGCTCGCTCAGCAGCTTATCGCGCGCGCGGCCCATGCGCGCGACCAGCTCATCGCGGCGGTCGCCACGCGCGTAGTGATAGGTTTCGGGCAGCAGCGAGCCCTCGGGCGGCACGGTGTCGACCGTGCCCTCCAACGCCGCCGCCTGTTCCACCAGGGCCACGATCTCGTAGCTGGTCAGGCCCTCGGCCAGGGTCAGGCGCCGGACCACGGTCTGGCCGCTGCGCAGCAGATCGATGACGTCGCGGGTGGACAGCGCCACGGCAAACAGGTACTCGCCCGCGCGCAGCTCGCGCCCGACCCCTAGCAGCCGTACGCCGAGCCGGAACACCAGCGGCTCCTCGATCGCCCCGGCCTGGTGAAGCTGGCGGGCGATCGCCTCGACCCCGGAGCCCTGCGGGATGTAGATCACGGTGTCCGCGGCCAGCGGGCCGGGCCGCTCGAACCTGTCGATGGCGTAGAAGGCGAGCAATCCGCCAGCCACCACGAGGGCCGAGGTGGCGAACGCGGCCAGGCTTGCCAGCCGCCGCATCGCCGCGCCTAGTGGACGCGGGCGAGCACCAAACTGGCGTTCGTGCCGCCGAAGCCGAAGGAATTGGAGAGTACCACGTCGACCGTCCGCTCCTTGGCCTGGTGCGGGACCAGGTCCATGCCCTCGCACTCGGGGGCGGGATTGTCCAGGTTGAGGGTCGGCGGCACCACGCCGTTCTGAATGGCGAGGATCGAATAGATCGCCTCCGCCGCCCCGGCCGCACCCAGAAGGTGTCCGATCGCCGACTTGGTCGAGGACATGCTGAGCTTGGCGACATGGGCGCCGAACAGCCGCTTGACCGCGCCCAGCTCGACCACGTCGCCGAGCTGGGTGGAGGTGCCGTGGGCGTTGATGTAGTCCACGTCCGAGGGGTCGATCCCGGCCCGTTTCAGGGCCGCCGCCATGGCGCGGTAGGCGCCGCGGCCGTCCGCGGAGGGCGCGGTGATGTGATGGGCGTCGCCGGACATGCCGTAGCCCACGACCTCGGCGTAGATCTTCGCGCCGCGCTTCTTGGCGTGCTCGATCTCCTCGAGCACCACGATCCCGGCGCCCTCACCCATGACGAAGCCGTCCCGGTCCCGGTCCCAGGGCCGCGAGGCCTTCTCCGGCGCGTCGTTGAAGGCGACCGAAAGCGCCCGCGAAGCCGCGAAACCGGCCATGCCGAGCCGGCACACCGCCGCCTCGGTGCCGCCGGCGACCATCACGTCGGCATCGTCGAAGGCGATCAGGCGGGCCGCATCGCCGATGGCATGGGCGCCGGTCGAGCAGGCGGTCACCACCGCGTGGTTCGGGCCCTGGAAACCGTAGCGGATCGAGACGTGCCCGGAGACCAGGTTGATCAGCGAGGCCGGGATGAAGAACGGCGACAGCTTGCGCGGGCCGCGCTCACCCACTGTGATGGTACCGTTGGCGATGGTCTGAAGTCCGCCGATGCCCGAGCCGATCATGACGCCGGTGCGCTCCAGGCTCTCCTGATCGTCGGGCCGCCAGTCCGCGTCCTCGACCGCCTGCTGGGCCGCGGCCACTCCAAAGATGATGAACGGGTCGAGGCGGCGCTGCTCCCTCGGGGCGAGATAGTCGTCGACGTTGAAACCGCCCTCGGCGGCCTCGCCGAGCGGCACCTGTCCCGCCACCTTGGAGGGCAGGTCCGAAACCTCGAAGCTCTGAATCGCGCCGATGCCCGACTCGCCGTCGATCAGGCGCCGCCAATTGTGACCGACCCCGCTGCCCAGCGGGGTGACCATTCCAAGACCGGTGACGACGACCCGTCTCATATCATTCGAACGGCTGCTCATTCGAACGGCTGCCGCGGTTTCCGTAGGCGCGGCTCGAAGCCGCCGGTCAGACGTTCTGCTGGATGAAATCGACCGCGTCCTTGACGGTCACGATCTTCTCGGCGGCGTCGTCGGGGATTTCGCAGCCGAACTCCTCCTCGAAAGCCATGACCAGTTCGACGGTGTCGAGGCTGTCGGCGCCGAGATCGTCGATGAAGCTCGCCGCTTCGGAAACCTTCGCCTCCTCGACCCCCAAATGCTCGACGACAATCTTTTTGACGCGGTCCGCGATATCGTTGCTCATTGCCCTACCTCAAAATAGCTGGCCGTTTTATTGCTAGGGAGTCCTGGAAGTCGTTCGCTCCCCCCCGTGGCGCGCCTTATTCGGAGCGCCGCCTCATATCATGTCCGCCCGCCCTTGCCAACGCCCGGCGCCGCATTCCGAAACGGGCCTCAGCCGGGGCTATATCATGGCCATTCCGCCATTCACATGCAAGGTCTGGCCGGTCACGTAGGCGGCCTCGTCACTGGCCAGAAACGCCACGCAGGCGGCCACGTCGCCCGAGCTCCCCAGGCGTCCGACCGGGATCGCCCCGAGCAGCTTCTCCCGCTGCGGCTCGCCGAGCCCCTCGGTCATGGCGGTCTCGATGAAACCGGGGGCGACGCAGTTGACCGTGATGCCGCGCGAGGCGACCTCCTGGGCCAGGGACTTGGACATGCCGATCATGCCGGCCTTGGAGGCGGCATAGTTGGCCTGGCCCGGGTTGCCGGTCACCCCGACCACCGAGGTGATGCCGACGATCCGGCCCCAGCGCCGCTTCATCATGCCGCGCAGGCTGGCCCGGATCAGCCGGAAGGCGGCGGTCAGGTTGACCTCGAGCACCAGGTTCCAGTCCTCGTCCTTGATCCGCACGGCCAGGTTGTCGCGAGTCAATCCGGCGTTGTTGACCAGGATGTCCAGCCCGCCGAGCGCCGCCTCGGCGCGCCCGGGCAGCGCCTGGCAGGCCGCCGGGTCCGAAAGGTCGCAGGGCAGGACCTGGGCCCGCGCGCCGAGTTCGGCGGCCAGCGCCTCGAGCGCCTCGACCCGGGTACCCGACAGGCCGACCGCGGCCCCCTGGGCGTGAAGCGCCCGGGCGATGGCGCCGCCGATGCCGCCCGAGGCGCCGGTGACCAGTGCGTTTTTTCCCGATAGATCGAACATTGGCGTGCCTCCCGATCGCCGGCTCAAAGAATCTTGACCAGCGCCTCGATCTCCTCGGGGGTGCCGGCGTTGGCGACCTGCAGGTCGCGGTCGATGCGCCGGATCAGGCCGCTCAGAATCTTGCCCGCGCCCAACTCGACCAGGGTCTCGACCCCGTCCTGCCGCATGCGCAGCACCGTTTCGCGCCAGCGCACCATGGCGGTGACCTGCTGGACCAGGAAGCCGCGGATCGACTCCGGGTCCTCGACCGGCGCCGCGGTCACGTTGGCGACCAGCGCCAGGCTCGGCGGCGGCATGTCCACCTCGGCCAGGGCCTCGGCCATGACCTCGGCCGCCGGCGCCATCAGCGAGCAGTGGAACGGCGCGCTGACCGGCAGCATGATGGCCCGCCGGGCGCCCCTCTCGGCGGCGATCTCGACCGCGCGCTCGACCGCCGCCCGGTGGCCGCTGAGCACGACCTGGCCGGGCGCGTTGTCGTTGGCCGGCGCGCAGACCTCGTCCTCGGCCGCCGCCTCGGCGACCTCCCGGGCCACCTCCAGGTCCAGACCGATGAGCGCCGCCATGGCGCCCTCGCCGACCGGCACCGCCTGCTGCATGGCCTGGCCGCGGCGCTTGACCAGGCGCACCGCGTCGGCCACCGAGAAGGCCCCGGTGGCGGCCAGCGCCGAATACTCGCCCATGGAGTGGCCGGCCACGAAGCGGCCCTTCTCGGGCAGGCGGATGCCGCCCTCGCGCTCCAGCACCCGGACCACCGCCAGGCTGACCGCGACGATCGCCGGCTGGGCGTTCTCGGTCAGCATCAGCTCGTCCTCCGGCCCCTCGAACATGAGCCTGGAGAGGCGCTGGGCGAGGGCGTCGTCGACCTCCTCGAAGAGCTCCCGGGCGGCCGGATGGGCGGCGGCGAGGGCGGCGCCCATGCCCACCGCCTGCGACGCCTGGCCGGGAAACACGAAAGCCCGGTTCATCGCTGTCTGACCCTTATCGTGATGGCTGGCCGGGCCAGAGATAGCGCCTGCGGGCGCGCTGTCAAGCACCTGCGGGCACCCCCCAGGGCAATCGCCCCGGGGACCCGCTCGGTCCCTGTGCGGCCCTTGCACCCGGGGCGCGTTGGTGTATAGTCCCGCGCCTTACGGCCCCTTTCGGGGGCCTCGACATAGCTCCTTACCGGTTCCCCCGGCGCCATCGCCGGGTCGGCGCCGGTTAGGGCCGGGCGGCTCGGCGCGATGGGCGCCAGCTCCGGCCCGTGAACAACCGAAGGGAGTCGGCGAACATGGCGCTCTACGAGTGCGTCTTCATCGCGCGTCAAGACATCTCCGCCACCCAGGTCGAGGGCCTGGTCGGCAAGTTCTCCGGCATCATCGAGGAAGGTGGCGGCAAGGTCGCCAGCTCCGAGATGTGGGGCCTGAGGAGCCTGGCCTACCGGATCAAGAAGAACCGCAAGGGCCACTACGTGCTGCTCAATCTCGACGCGCCCTCGCCGGCGGTCCAGGAGATGGAGCGCAACATGCGCCTCAGCGAGGACGTGATCCGCTACCTGACGGTGCGGGTCGAGGCGCTCGAGGACGGCCCCTCCATCGTCATGCAGACCCGCCACAGCCGCGACGACCGCAGCGGGCGCGGCGGACGCGGCGGCTTCCGGGGTGGCGGCGGCTTCCGGGGCGGCGGCTTCCGGGGCGACGGCCCGCGCGGCGGTCCTCCGCGCGACGGTCCTCCGCGCGACGCGGCCCCTGCCGCAACCCCCGCGGCAACCCCTGCCGAGGACAAGGGCGCCACCGAGAAAGCCGAGGCCAAGCCCGAGACCAAGACGGAAGCCAAGCCCGAAGCCAAGCCTGAAGCCAAGCCCGAAGCCAAGACGGAAGCAAAGGAGACCGCGGAATGACTATCAGGGTCGTCAGCAAGGGCGTGGGCCGGCGCCGTCCGTTCTTCCGGCGCCGCAAGACCTGCCCGTTCTCGGGCCCGAACGCCCAGAAGATCGACTTCAAGGACGTGCGGACCCTGACCCGCTTCATCTCCGAGCGCGGCAAGATCGTACCCAGCCGCATCACCGCGGTCTCGGCCAAGAAGCAGCACGACCTGGCGCGGGCGATCAAGCGGGCCCGCTATCTGGCGCTGCTGCCCTATCTCGTCCGCTAGACCGGGGAGGACACCGCCATGCAAGTCATCCTCATGGAGCGGATCGAGAAGCTCGGCCTGATGGGCGAGGTCGTGAACGTGAAACCCGGCTACGCCCGCAACTACCTGCTGCCCCAGGGCAAGGCGCGGCGTGCCACCCAGGACAACATCGCGCTGTTCGAGCAGCAGCGCGGCCAGCTCGAGGCGGAGAATTTGAAACGCCGCGACGAGGCCGAGAAGGTCGGCGCCAGGCTCGAGGGCCTGACCGTGACCCTGATCCGCCAGGCCGGCGAATCGGGCCAGCTCTACGGCTCGGTCAACGCCCGCAACCTGGCCGAGGCGGTGACCGAGGCCGGCTTCACCATCACCCACGAGCAGGTCAGCCGCGACCATTCGATCAAGACCCTCGGCCTGCATCCGATCCAGATCCGGCTGCACCCGGAGGTGAGCGCCACGATCGCCGCCAACGTGGCCCGCTCGGAAGCCGAGGCCGAGACCCAGGCCGGCACCGGCCGTGTGGTCAGCGAGGACGAGCAACGCGCCGTCGAGGAGGCCGCGCAAGTCGAGACCGACGCGGCGCTGGCCGAGATAGAGGCCGAGGACGCGGACACCGAAACGAAATCCGAAGCGCCGGCCGAGGGCGGCGCGGCGTCCGAGGAAGCGGCCAAGGACGCCTGAGCGTCCCGACCTTTTTCGGCACGCATTCGGGTGGCGATTCGAATGCGGTGCGAGCCGGGTCATCCCCGTGTTGCTTTCTATTCACGTCACGTAGAACGATCCCTCGCGCCGAACCTCTGCTAACTTGCGCCCCATGGAGTCGCAGCAACACAAGGCACTCGAGCCGCGCACCAGTGAGCGGATCACGATCTGCTGGATCATCGCCATAGCGGCAGTGGCGATCTTCGGCCCCGCATGGGTCTCGGTGTTGATGATCGGTGGCCAACCGACGGCGCACGCGATGGCCAGGAGGTTGGGACTTGCCGACCGAGACTAGTCGCGTCTTGGAGAGTCTATTCTGATTCTGATTCGGATTGATTTTATCCCCGTATTATTTTTTATCCACGTCACGAAGAACAATCCCTCACGCCGAACGTCTGCTAACTTGCGCCGCGATGGAACCGAATCAGCACTCCAATCTCGCCGAGCTGCCGCGACCCGAGGATGACGACGGCGGCTATCGCGCGCCGCCGGTCAACTACGAGGCCGAGCAGGCCCTGCTCGGCGCGATCCTCGAGAACAACTACGCCTACGAACGGGTCGCCGACTTCCTGCGTCCCGAGCACTTCGCCGATGCGCCGCACGGCCGCATTTATCAAGCCATCGGCAAGCTGATCGAGCGCGGCCAGCAGGCCAACGCGATCACCCTCAAGTCGCTGTTCGACCAGGACGAAGACCTGGCCGAGGTGGGCGGCGCGCAGTACCTGTCCAAGCTGCAAAGCAGCACGGTCACCATCATCAACGCCGCCGATTACGGCCGCACGGTCTACGATCTGTTCCTGCGGCGCGAGCTGATCGCGCTCGGCGAGGACGTGGTCAACGATGCCTTCGAACAGGACATCGACGTGACCGCGCGCGACCAGATCGAGACCGCCGAACAGAAGCTCTACAGCCTGGCCGAGGCGGGTCAGACCGAGGGCGGCCTGACCACCTTCAAGTCGGCGGTGGTCGAGGCGGTCAACATGGCCGAGGCCGCGTTCAAACGCGACGGCCACGTGGCCGGTGTCGCGACCGGTTTCCGGGACCTGGATAAGCTGCTGGGCGGCCTGCACCAATCGGACCTGATCATCCTGGCCGGCCGACCGTCGATGGGAAAAACCGCGCTCGCCACCAACATCGCCGCGACCGCGGCCATGGCGCGCCGCAAGGAAAAGGGTCCCGACGGCAGCGAGATCGAGATCCCCGAGGTGGTCGCCTTCTTCTCGCTCGAAATGTCGGCCGAACAACTGGCCACACGAATCCTGGCCGAAGCTTCTGAAGTCCGATCGGACGCCATGCGGCGCGGCGAGATCGACGATAAGGATTTCAGTAAAATATTCGATGCCAGCCGTGCGCTGTATTCCCTGCTACTGTTCATCGACGACACCGCGGCGCTCACCATCGGGGCGTTGCGCACTCGCGCCCGGCGCCTCAAGCGCCAGCACGGCCTGAGCCTGATCGTGGTCGACTACCTGCAGCTCATGCAGGGCCCGGCCGGCACGCGCAGCGAGAACCGGGTCCAGGAGGTCTCGGAGATCACCCGTGGCCTCAAGGCGATCGCCAAGGAACTCAACGTGCCGGTGCTCGCGCTGTCCCAGCTCTCGCGCCAGACCGAGCAGCGCGACGACAAGCGGCCGCAGCTCTCGGACCTGCGAGAATCCGGCTCCATCGAGCAGGATGCCGACGTGGTGATGTTCCTCTACCGCGAGGAATACTACTTGATGCGCGAGAAGCCGACCCAGCGCGCCAACGAAAAGGACGACGACTTCGAGCGCCGCCAGGCGCGCTATGCCGAGCGCCAGAAGGAGACCCGCAACAAGGCCGAGGTCATCGTCGCCAAGCAGCGCCACGGCCCGATCGGCACGGTTGACCTGCAGTTCCGGGGCGAGTTCACGCGCTTCCAGGACCTCATAGAGGACGACCACCTGCCCGAGCGGCGCGGCGGCCCCCAGTCCGACGATGTGCCCTTCTGAGGCGGCCGCGCCCGGCGGCCCCAGCCCCAGTGATCCCGGCCCCGGCCCCGGCCAGGGCGATCCCGAAGCCGCGCGCGCCGGCGCGATCCTGACCATCGATTTGGACGCGCTGGCCGAGAACTACCGGCGCCTCTGCGCGGAGCTGAACGGCGTGCCCTGCGCCGCCGTGGTCAAGGCGGACGGCTACGGCCTGGGGCTGACCCGGGTGGCGCCCGCCCTGTTCCGGGCCGGCGCGCGCAGCTTCTTCGTGGCCCAGCTCGGCGAGGCGATCGCGCTGCGTGGCGCGCTTCCCGAGGCGGCCCAGATCTACGTGCTCAACGGCCTCGCGGCCGGCCCGGCGGCCGAGTTCCAGGCGCAACGTGTGGTTCCCGTGCTCAACTCCCTGGGCGAGGTCGCGGACTGGCGGCGCGCGGCGCGCCAGGGGGCGCACCAAGCCCAGCACGAACTCGCCGCCGCCCTGCACGTCGATACCGGCATCAGCCGCCTGGGCCTGCCCGCCGGCGAGCTCGACACCCTGGTCGCCGAACCGGAGCGCCTCGAAGGCATCGAACTCAGCCACGTCATGAGCCACCTGGCCTGCGCGGACGCGCCGGAGCACCCGCTCAACGCCGCCCAACTCGCCGAGTTCCGCGCCGCGCGCGCCCGCCTGCCGGCCGCCCCGGCCAGCTTCGCCAACTCCTCGGGCATTTTCCTGGGCCCCGACTACCACTTCGACCTGGGCCGCCCGGGGGTCGCGCTCTACGGCATCAATCCGACTCCCGGCCGCCCCAATCCCATGCGTCAAGTGGTTCGCCTGCAAGGAAAAATCCTGCAGGTGCGCGAGATTGACGCTCCCCGGACCGTTGGCTATGGTGCGACCCATCGCGCCGCCGGGCCGACCCGAGTCGCGACCGTCGCGGTCGGTTATGCCGACGGCTACCTGAGGTCGCTTTCGAACCGTGGCAGCGCTTGGCTCGGCAATCAGCGGGTCCCCGTGGTGGGACGTGTCTCGATGGATTTGATCACCCTCGACGTGACCGGCGCCGCGCCCGACAGCGCCCATCCCGGCGCCTTGGTCGACCTGATCGGGCCGGAGCTGCCCGTCGACGATGTCGCGGAAGCCGCGGGCACCATCGGCTACGAGATTCTGACCGCGCTGGGCCAGCGCTATCACCGGGTCTACCTGGGCGGCTAGCGGATGTACGGACACGCTCGCCCCGGGCCGGTTCCGCGTCAGCGGAATCTGTGATAGAGACCCGCAGATGCCGATCCTCCAACCCATTGGCCGAACCCTCCTGCGATTTTTCGAGGCCACCGGCCGGCTGACCCTGTTCGCGCTGACCGCGCTCGCCCACTGCGTGCGACCGCCGTTCTATCCCCGCCTGATCGGCCGCCAGATGATCGAGATCGGCTTCTATTCGCTGCCGGTGGTGGGGCTGACCGCGATCTTCACCGGCATGGTGCTGGCGCTCCAGAGCTACACCGGCTTCGCCCGCTTCTCGGCCGAGAGCGCGGTCCCCAACGTGGTCGTCGTCTCGATCACCCGCGAACTCGGGCCGGTGCTCGCCGCGCTCATGGTCGCCGGCCGGGTCGGCGCCGCCATGGCCGCCGAGATCGGCACCATGCGGGTGACCGAGCAGATCGACGCGCTCGATACCCTGGCCACCAACCCCTACAAGTACCTGATCGCCCCGCGCCTGATCGCCGGGCTGACCATGATGCCGCTGCTGGTGCTGATCGCCGACGTGATCGGCGTGTTCGGCGGCTACGTGGTCTCGGTCTACAAGCTCGGCTTCAACCCCTACATCTACCTCAAGAACACCCTCGACTTCATGGAGGTCCAGGACGTGGTCTCGGGCCTGGTCAAGGCCTCGGTGTTCGGCTTCATCATCACGCTGATGGGCTGTTACCACGGCTACAACTCGAAGGGCGGGGCGCAGGGCGTCGGCGCCGCGACCACCAATGCGGTGGTTTCAGCCTCGATCCTGATCCTCAGCGTCAACTACCTCATCACCGAGATGTTCTTCTCCAAATGACCGGCCCCAGCCAGATCGCCGAAACCCCGGCCGCGCCAACCGCCGCCGCTTCCCTGCCGACGCCCAAGATCCGCATCCGCGGCCTGAACAAGGCCTTCGGCGACAAGGTGGTGCTCGACGGCCTCGACCTCGACGTGGGGGTCGGCGAATCGGTGGTGGTGATCGGCGGCTCGGGCACCGGCAAGTCGGTCATGCTGAAGTGCATCCTCGGCCTGCTCCACCCCGAGGCCGGCAGCATCGAGGTCGACGGCGAGGAGGTGGTCGGCCTGCGCGGGCAGCAGCGCGACCGGATGCTGCGCAAGTTCGGCATGCTGTTCCAGAACGGCGCCCTGTTCGATTCGCTGCCGGTCTGGGAGAACGTCGCTTTCGGCCTGATCGAGGGCGCGCGCATGGCCCGCGCCGAGGCCAAGGAGATCGCCTTCGACAAGCTGGCCGCGGTCGGGCTCGGCCCGGACGTGGGCCAGCTCGCGCCGGCCGAGCTCTCCGGCGGCATGCGCAAGCGCGTCGGCCTGGCGCGCGCCATCGCCACCGAGCCCGAGGTCATCTTCTTCGACGAGCCGACCACCGGCCTCGACCCGATCATGGGCGACGTGATCAACGACCTGATCATCAAGTGCGTGCGCGAGCTGGGGGCGACCGCGCTCTCGATCACCCACGACATGGCCAGCGCCCGCAAGATCGCCGACCGCATCGCCATGCTCCACGACGGCAAGATCATCTGGGCCGGGCCGGTGGCCGAGATCGACGCCTCGGGCAGCGCCCACGTGGAGCAGTTCATCCACGGCCGCGCCGAGGGACCGATCCAGATGCAGTTGCGGGACCTCTAGGAACCTTGGCCAAAACGCGCTCCCGCTACGTCTGTCAGAGCTGCGGCGCCTCGGCGGCCCGCTGGGCC
>JACZVL010000175.1 GCA_022572685.1 Pseudomonadota bacterium | reverse complement strand
TCAGGCCCTCGCGGGCGAGTCCGGGCAACAGCCGGCGCAGCCGGGCCCGGGCCTGGCCCGGGTCGCGGTTGGTCGGGTCCTCGACCCAGCTCAGCCCGCGCGCCCGCAGCGTCGCCTCGAGCCGCGCCTTGGGCAGGCCGAGCAGCGGCCGCAGCAGGCGCAGCGCCGGCAGCTCCACGATCGGCGCCATGGCGGCCAGTCCGTCGACGCCGCTGCCCCGGCCCAGGCGCAGCAAGAAGGTCTCCGCCTGATCGTCGAGGTGGTGACCCAGCGCCAGGTGCAGCAGCCCCCGGCGCGCGCAGCAGCGACTCAGCAGATCGTAGCGCGCCCGGCGCGCCATGGCGGAGACGTTGGCTTCGGGTTTGGCGCCGCGCCAACGCAGGGTCTGCTGCGCCAGACCGAGGGGTTTGAGCGTCCGGGCCACGAAGCGCGCCTCCGCGGCGGCTTCGGGGCGCAGGCCATGATCGACGGTGAGCGCGGTGACACAACCGCCAAGCGGCCGCGCCCAATCGTGCAGCAACACGGCGAGCGCGAGGCTATCGGCGCCGCCGGAAACCGCGGCCGCGATCCGGGGATGGTCCTCGAAGGGGCCGAGCCGCGCCATCAGGGCGGCGAACTCCGCCGCGCCGATGGGCGCCGCGGGGGAGGCGTCGGTCACGGGCAGGACAGGCGCTGCCGCTCCCGCTTGGCGCGTTGCAGGACGGTGGCGGCGGCCTGGGGATAGCGCTTGAGCAGCTCCGCGAAGGTGCCACAGGCGTCGTCCTGACTGCCGAGCGCGGATAGCGACATGCCCAGCTTGAGCAGGTTGTCCGGGGCCTTGCCGCTGTCCGGATACTCCTGATAGGCCTCGGCGAAGGTGACCGCCGCCTGCTGGTAGTCCTGGCGCACGTAGAAGGTCTCGCCCAGCCAGTACTTGGCGTTGCCGGCCAAGGTGTCGTCCGGGTTCTGGTCGACGAAGCCGCGCAGCGCCAGCTCCGCCTCGCCGTAGTTGGCCTGGCTCAGCAGTCCGAAGGCGTATTTGTATTGCTCCTCCGGGGTCGCGCCGACCAGCGTATAGCCGGCCGCGGCCTCCGGACTGCCGGGCTGGACCGCCGCCAGCGAGGTGTCCTGCTGGGCGATCGCGGTGCCGGGTGCCACCGGCTGGCCCTGAAACGCTTCCAGGTCCGATTGCCGGATGGTCCCGAACACCTGGGGCTGGGAGGCGAATCCGGCCTGATCGCCGGCCGCCATCTGGCCGGCCGGCGCGCCCTGGGCGGTCCCCGGCACCAAGCCCTGTTCGAGCTGGCGCAGGCGCAAATCGGTCTCCGCGGCCAGCCGCTCCAGCCGCTGGTTGATCTGGTTGTTGCGGTAAACGGCCTCCTCGACCTGGCCGGTGAGGTCGCGCAGCTGGGCCTCGAACTGCGCCAGGCGCTGGTCGGTGCGCGCCGCCGCGGTCCTGGACAGGCCGCCCGCTTCGCCCGCGGTTCCGGTTGCCGCGCCGGCCGCGGGCACCGGCCCGCCCTTGAAGACGTAACGCTGCAGCGTGTTCATGTCGCGCTGCAGCCGCTCGATGCGCTGGAGCAGGCTCTCCAGCTCGGCGTTCTGGGCCCGGGCCGGCGGGCCGAGGGACAGCCCCGCGGTCACGGCCAAGACGGCGGCGACGCCCAGGCGCAACGCGGTTCGCGAAAACCGGCGATGGGATCGGAAGATTCGGCGGAACGGCGCGGTCATCGTTCAAGCTCCGCAAATGAAGTGAGCGTGGCGCAATTCACGAGGGCGGTGGCGCCTCTGGTCAACCATATTGCCACGTCTTGGCGGATTTCTTTGTCAGAAATATGGCGGGGTCAGAAACATGGCGGGCGGCCCGGCCCCGGCGGCATTCGTGGGCCGTTCGATACGATCCCGCCCGGCCCGGCCCCGCCCAGCCCGGCGAGTCGCGCAAAGACCGGGCCGCCCGGCCCGCCGCGCACAGCGGCGAACCGGGCACCGTGCCCGCTTCAAACAGCAACCCGGTTAGTTGACGACGAAGACGCCACGGCGGTTCTGCGCCCAGGATTCCTCGTTGGACCCGAGGACCGCCGGCCGCTCCTTGCCATAGCTGATGTTACTCACCCGGTTGGGACCGATACCCAGCGCCACCAGATAGTCGCGAACCGAATTGGCGCGCCGCTCGCCGAGCGCAAGGTTGTACTCGCGCGTGCCACGCTCGTCGGCGTGACCCTCGACGGCGATGGTGGTCGCCGGATAGGTGTTCATCCAGACGGCCAGCGCCTCGACCGTGGCGCGTGCCTCCGGTCGCAGATCGCTCTGGTCGTAGTCATAGAACACGCGGTCGCCGACGTTGACAACCAAATGCTCCTGCGTACCCGGCGTCGGCCCGGCAATCGCGGTCGGCGCGGTCGTCGTCGAGGTCGTAGCGGATGTCATGGTGTCCGCCATCCCCCCAGCCTCCTCGGTCGTTTCACAGGCCGCGAGCAGGGTCGCGGCAGCGATAAGGGTAATGAGCTTGAAGCGCATGGGATGCCTCTCAATAAGTCCCCGGATGTTAGGTGAGGTGGGTTGACCTACCGGTGGTGATAACGAGGCCGCCCTTAAAAAAGGGATAACACCCGCACAACTAACTACCTGTTAGTCGAGAGAAAAAAATATACCGGCGCGCCTCTAGGGAATCAAGGGGGACCACGCCGGGTCGGAACCATCGATCGGAGTCACGATCTCGCGCTCGTTGAATCCGGTCAGATCGATGGTGTGCAATTTGGAGCTGACCTGGCCGCGTTCGTCGGCCCGCCCCTGCCGAAAGAACGACAGCACGCGGCCGTTGGGCGCCCAGGTCGGACCCTCAACCAAGAAACCCTTGGTCAGCATGCGTTCGCCGCTGCCGTCGGGGCGCATGACGCCGATAAAGAACTCGCCCTGGTACATCCGTGTGAAGGCGATCAGATCGCCGCGCGGCGACCACACCGGGGTCGCGTAGCGGCCCTTGTTGAAGGTGACGCGCCGGACGTTGCTGCCGTCGGCGGACATGACATAAAGCTGTTGGCTGCCGCCGCGGTCGGAGTTGAACACGATCTCCGCGCCGTCGGGCGAGAATGACGGCGAGGTGTCGATGGCCGGATGATCGGTCAGCCGGACCACCTTCCGGGTCCGCAGGTCCATGGTGTAGATCTCGGTATTGCCCTGGCGTGCCAGGCTCATGATCACCTGATTGCCGTCGGGCGAGAAGCGCGGCGCGAAGGTCATGCCGGGGAAATCGCCCAGGACCTCCTGCTGGCCGGTGGTCAGATTGAACAGATAGACCCGCGGCGCCTTGGCGGCGTAGGAAAGATAGGTGATCTCCTGGGTGGTCGGCGAGAAGCGCGGGGTCAGCACCAGCGAGCCGCCGTCGGTCAGGAAGCGGTGGTTGGCGCCGTCCTGGTCCATGATCGCGAGCCGCTTGACCCGGCGGTTCTGGGGGCCGCTCTCGGCGATGTAGACGAGACGGGTGTCGAAATAGCCGTCCTCGCCGGTCAGCCGCTTGTAGATCGCGTCGGTGATGATGTGGGCGACGCGGCGCCAATTGGCCGGCGTGGTGAAATAGGCGAGCCCGGTCATCTGGGTCTCGGCGAACACGTCCCAGAGCCGGAACTCGACCCGCAGGCGCCCGTCGGCCTGGACCTGGGTGGCGCCGCTGATCAGGGCCTGGGCGTTGATCAGGCGCCAGTCGCCGAAGCGCGGGCCCGCGCGCAGGGTATCGGGGTCCTGAATGAAGGCGCCCTTGTCGATCGGCCGGAACAGGCCGCTGCGTTCCAGGTTGGCGGCGATCACACCGGCGATATCGGCGCCGACCTTGGCTTCCTCGATGGCCTCGCCGAAGAAGTCCGTGATCGCGATCGGCAGCGGTTCGACGAAGCCGCTGGTGATATCGACGATCAGCTCGGCGCGCGCCGGCGCGGCGGCCAGGAGAACCGCCATGAGCGCGAGCGCGAAGCGGTTCCGGCAGGCGTTTGAAAATTTCATCATGTCTCCCATCATGTCCCGAACATGCGTCGCGGATCAAATCGTAATGTCAACTGCTTCCAAACCTCGTAGCGCCCGACCGGCAGGCGGAACGGGCTGCACCGCGCGACGGCGCGCTTGGCGTTCTCCGCGGCGCTGCGAAAATAGCCGTCCTGGATCATGCGCACCACGTCCAGAATCGCCACCGTCTTCACCGAGCCGTCCGGATTGAGCTGCACCCGGATCTCGACCACGATATCCTCGGCGCCCCGGGCGCCGGGGTCGATGCGCCAGCACCTGCGCAACTGGTCCTGGATCGCCCGCACCATGGCGTTCTGCTCGAGCACGCTGGCCTTGCGCATGGTCGGCCCCTTGGTTTCGGCCTTCTTGGTGTCCTGGCTCCGCTGCCGTGGCTGGTCGCGCAGGCGCTCGACGTTGCGCAGGATCGAGGTCAACTGGTCCGGCTTGGGCTCCTCGTGCTTCTTGTTGTGCTTGTCGCGCATGGCCACCGTGACCACCGGCCGGCGCTTGGGCTTGGGCGGCGCGACCACCTTCTCCGGTACCGCTTCGGCCTCGGGCGGCGCGGGTTCGGGTTGCGGCTTGGGCTCGACTTTCTCTGGCTCTGGCTCTGGCTCCGGCTCTGGTTCGGGTTCCGGGGCGACCGGCACGGGCACCGCCTTGGCCTCCTGCTGGGGCGGCTCGGGCTCGGGTTCGACCTCCTCGGCGGTGTCCTCCGGCGCCGGCTCGGGCTCGGGCTCCTCGAACAGGACCAGCTCGACCGTAATCACGGTGTCGCGGGGCGGGGCGACGACGGACGGCAGGCCGAAGACGAACAGCAGGATCACGGTGCCGTGCAGCGCGGCCGACAGCACGGCACCCTCGCGCCCCGATCCCAATCGGGACCGGATCGTCCGCCAAATTTTAGGCCAAATTTCAGACAGTATCGCGCCACCCATGATCGCGGTCCCGCCGCCTCCTATTCGCTCGCCTTTTCCTTGGGATCCTTGCGGTCCCGGCGCTTGGGCAGCTCGGTGATCAGGGCGACCCGGGTAAAGCCGGCGATGTTGACCGTGCCCATGACCTCCATCACCCGGCCATAGTTGATGTCCTTGTCGCCGCGCAGATAGATCCGGGTATCAGGCTTGTTCTCGGTGATCGCCTTGAGCCGCGGCACCAGCTTGTCGATCTCGACCTCGGTGTCCTGAATGAACACCGTGCCTTCGGCGTTGATCGTGATGACCAGGGGCTCCTCGGGTTCGGCGATCGACCTGGCCTTGGTCTTGGGCAGGTCGACCGGCACCCCCACCGTGAGCAGCGGCGCGGTGATCATGAACACGATCAGGAGCACCAGCATGACGTCGACGAAGGGCGTGACGTTGATCTCGCTGAGCGGCTTGTAGCTGCCGCGCCGGCGCCCGCCGCTCCCGGTCCTGGACAGAAATTCACTCGTCATGGCGCCTGCCTCTCGTCGAGCTGGCGCGACATGATGGCGCCGAACTCACCCGCGAAGGCCTCGAGCCGGCTGGCGTAGCGGCCCAGGTCGCCCGACAGCTTGTTGAAGCCGATCACCGCCGGGATCGCCGCGACCAGGCCGAGCGCGGTGGCGAACAGGGCCTCGGCGATGCCCGGCGCCACCACCGCCAGGCTGGTGTTCTCGGCAGCCGCGATCGAGGTGAAGGAGTTCATGATGCCCCAGACGGTCCCGAACAGCCCGACGAAAGGCGCCGACGAGCCGACCGAGGCGAGGAAGATCATGTGCCGCTCGAGCCGCTCCATCTCGCGTCCGAGCGTGATCTGCATGACCCGTTCGATGCGCTGGTGCAGGCTGGCCCTGGACTGCTCGCTGGCGATGCCGCCGCGGTCGGCGGAACGGTGCCACTCGCGCATCGCCGAGACGAAGATCGAGGACATGGGGTCTTGCGGCTCGCGGTCGATCTCGTCGTAGAGCTCGTCGAGCGAGCCGCCCGACCAGAAGGCCTCCTCGAACCGTTCGGCGTAGCCCCTCAGGCGGCGCATCCGGATGACCTTCTCGAAGATCACCGCCCAGGTCCAGAACGAAGCGGCCACCAACACCAGCAGGACCAGCTTGACCACGATGTCGGCCTCGAGAAACAGGCCCCAGATGGACATGTCGTAGCTGACCGAACCCGCCAGCGCGAGTGAGTCGACCGCTTGGTTTTCCATGAACTAACCTTGCTCCCGCGGTTGGATAAAGGGTTGAAGCGCCTGACGCAATGGCGCGGGGATTCGCGTCGGACGGCCGTTTTCACGCAGGCAGGCGACCCGCACGTCGAGACGCACCAGCTCCTCCGCGTCGCGCCAGATCGCCTGCACGCCGGAGAGCGTGGCGCCGGCCAGTTCGGTGAACCGGGAGCGCACCTCGATCAGGTCGTCGAGGCGCGCCGGGGCGCGGAAATCGATGGTGCAGTCGCGGACCGCGAAGGCCATGCCATAGCGCGTGGTCATTTCCGATTGGTTAATGCCCGCCAAACGCAGCATCTCGGTGCGCGCCCGCTCGGCGAACTTCAGGTAATTGGCGTAGTAGACGATGCCGGCCGCATCGGTGTCCTCGTAGTAGACCCGGATCGGCAGGCAGTGGGTGCCGCTCTCGACGTGGCCGGACAGCGCGCTCACGAGCCCTCCTCCGCCCCGTCGCCCGCCCCGTCGCCCACCCCGGCGCTTGCCCCGTTGCCCGGCGTCGCCCCATCCAGGAAATCGAGCTGCGCCAAGCCGCGCGGCGCCTCGCGCCCCAGGTAGCCGTAGCACGACACCGTAAGCGCGCGCCCGCGCGGCGTCCGCTGGAGCAGGCCCTGCTGGATCAGGTAGGGCTCGATCACCTCCTCGATCGCGTCGCGCTGCTCCGAGAGCGCGGCCGCCAGGGTCTCGACCCCGACCGGGCCGCCGCCGTGGTGCTCGGC
>JACZVL010000174.1 GCA_022572685.1 Pseudomonadota bacterium | reverse complement strand
GCGGCGGTAAAATGGCCGAAAAGGAAATCGCCCCCCGAGCCGAAACGCTCCCGACAGTCATTCCACATCGCCTCGATGCGCGCGATATCGGTGAGCGCCGCCTGGGTCGCGCCCTTATACCAGCGAGCGATGATAGGGACCCATTTCACCGGGATTATTTTGCCCGAAGGCAAGGCGCGTCTTGCGCCGCGGTGCCCAACACCGCAAGCAAGGCGCAACGCCGCATTCGGGCAAAAGAACCCGGCCTTCGGTGGCATGAAACCGGCCATCGGGTGCGTTCCGCAGCTTGCCCGATGCGAGGCATCGCGCTACGCAGCGCGCCTGCCCGAATGGCCGGTTTGATGCCATGAAATGGATCCCTATCATCGCTCGATGGTATTAGATTCTGATTTCGTATCAGCTCGCCTCTTCGTCCCCCGTGGCGCCTTCGTTGACGGTGGCGCCGGCGGTTTCCTCAAACCACAGGCTGTGATGCTCGCGGGCCCAGTTCTCATCCACCTGCCCCGAGCCCATGGCGGCAAACGCGCCTTCCATGCCGAGGGAGCCGATATAGATATGGGCGATGATGATGACGGTGAGGATCAAGCCGACGATGGCGTGCCAAACCTGGGAGAGCTGCATTTCCTCGAGCATGGAGAGCTCGGTCGGCAGGCTGAACCCGAACAGGTTGGCGAACGCGAAGCTGTCGGCGAAAATGGCCAGGGTGAAGGGGAACAACAGCGCCACGCCGGACACGCTGATCGAGATGCCGCCGAGAACCACGACCCAGAATATCATCTTCTGGCCGAAGTTGAATTTGCGCGCCGGCGGGTGGGAGCCTTTGACCAGGAGACCGCCGCCCCGGGCGATCCAGGTGAGATCGGTCCGATCGGGCAGGTTGTGGCGGACCCACAAAATGATGATCAGGACCACGCCGGCCATGAAGGCGAACCCCAGATAGGCATGGGCGAATTTGCCGGCATTGGTGAGCGCCGCGAAGGCATCCAGGCCGAGCACGGGAATCAGCACCTGGCGGCCATAGAGCATGTTCAAGCCGGTCAAGGCGAGGATGATGAAACTCCCGGCGGTCAGCCAATGGGCGAATCGTTCGAGAAAATTGAACCTCTCGACGGTGCGGCCGCTGGGCCCGGAATCGATGCGGATGCGCCCCCGAACGACGAAATACACCACCAGCACGGCGAGTACGCCGGCCAGGCCCCAGGCCCCCCAGCTGCGCACCGAGACATTGCGAAACGACAGATAACCGACACCGCCCGATTGAATGAGCAGGCCGGCCTTCTTATCGGGTGTGGAAACCATGCCGACGATGCCGAAACGAATATCCCGCCATATCTTCGGATCGCTTTGCTGGGGAACCACCGTTGCCGGCAGTTGCGCCGGCTCGCCCCATTTCTGCGCGTCCGGACCGGACGGCGGCCGGACATAGCCGGTTGTCGGTTCCTGGGCGCTGGCCAAGCCGCCTACGAACACCATAACCAGCAGGACCAGTATCGCAAAAAATGTCGCGCTTGCGAAAATACGTCGTTCAATCATGGCTTGGGCCTCACTCTCCCCACTCATAAGTAAATCCGGGGCGGCAGCTTTGTCTGCCGCCGCCCCGATCTTTACGCTCCGCACAACGCTTATACCTTAAGCGCACTCGTTATCAAGAGCCCGACTTGATCTGATAAGCCGTGCCCCAACCCCAGGCGCCGGAGCCGAAGCCGCGGGCCACGACGCGTTCGGTATAAATCGCCGCGACCACGTCGCCGTCGCCGGCGAGCAGGGCCTTGGTTGAGCACATTTCGGCGCAGAGCGGCAGTTTGCCTTCGGCCAGACGGTTGCGGCCGTATTTCTGGAACTCCGCCGATGAGTGATCCTCTTCGGGTCCACCGGCGCAGAAGGTGCATTTGTCCATCTTGCCGCGGGAACCGAAATTGCCGGCCTGAGGATATTGCGGCGCCCCGAAGGGGCAGGCGTAGAAGCAATATCCACAGCCGATGCACAGATCCTTGGAGTGCAGCACGACGCCGTCCTCGGTCTGGTAGAAACAATCGACCGGACAAACCGCCATGCAGGGCGCATCCGAACAATGCATGCAGGCGACCGAGATCGACCGCTCGCCCGGAACGCCGTCGTTGATGGTCACCACCCGGCGGCGGTTGACCCCCCAGGGTACTTCGTGCTCGTTTTTGCACGCGGTAACGCAGGCGTTGCACTCATTGCAGCGCTCGGCGTCACAGAGAAATTTCATTCTTGCCATGACTTAATCCTCCCTACGCTGCTTCGATGCGGCAGAGACTGGCTTTGGTCTCCTGCATCTGGGTTACGACATCATATCCGTAGGTCATCGCGGTATTCGCCGCTTCACCGATCACATAGGGATCGGCGCCAGGCGGATATTTATGGCGCAAATCCTTTCCTTGGAAGACCCCGCCGAAGTGCATCGGCAGGAATGCGGCGCCCCGTCCAACCCGGTTCGTGACCATGGCCTTGACCAGGATCCTGGCGCCTTCCGGCGTGAAGACCCAGACATCCTGGCCGTCGCGAATGTCGTTATTATTGGCGTTGTACGGGTTGATCTCGACGAACATTTCCTGCTGCAGCTCGGCGAGCCAGGCGTTGGACCGGGTCTCCGCCCCGCCGCCCTGATATTCGACCAGCCGGCCCGTGGTCAGCACCATGGGGAAGTCCTTGGTGAAGTCCTTCTTCTGGATGCTGGCGTAGAGGGTCGGCAGACGATAGGCCTGACGGTCCTCGTAGGTCGGATAATCCGCCACCAGATCGCGCCGCGGCGAATACAGCGGCTCGCGATGCAGCGGCACCGGATCGGGGAAGTTCCAGACCACCGCCCGGGCCTTGGCGTTGCCGAACGGGGCGCAGCCATGCTTGATGGCGACCCGCTGGATGCCGCCCGACAGGTCGGTCTTCCAGTTGGTCTTGTCGCCGGCGATCTTCGCGATGACGCCCTTCTCGGCGGCGGTCAGATCGCCATCCCAACCCAGCTTCTTGAGCATCGCCATGGTGAATTCCGGATAACCGTCCTTGATTTCCGAGCCCACCGAGTAGGACCCTTCGGCCAGCAGATTGACGCCGTTACGCTCCACGCCGTAGCGCGCCCGGAAGGTCAAGCCGCCCTCGGCCACCGGCCGCGAGGTATCGTACAGCAGCGGCGTGCCGGGATGCTTCATGGCGGGGGTTCCCCAGCACGGCCAGGGAAGGCCGTAGAATTCACCATCCACCGGACCGCCATTCGCCTGCAGGGTGGTCCGATCGAAGGTGTGCTGGTACTTCATGTGGGTCCGCAGCCGCTCGGGCGACTGGCCGGTGTAGCCGATCGTCCACATGCCGCGGTTGAATTCCCGGGTGATGTCCTCGATCAAGGGCTCGTTGCCGTTGACCTTGATATTCTTGAACATCTCCTTGTCGATGCCGAACTTCTTGGCGAACAGATATATGATTTCATGGTCGGGCTTGGAATCCCAGACCGGCTCCATGACCTTCTCGCGCCACTGGAGCGACCGGTTGGTGGCGGTGACCGACCCGTAGGTTTCGAACTGGGTCGCCGCCGGCAACAGATAGACGCCGTCGGTGCGGTCATGCATGACCGCCGTGGGTGTCGGATAGGGATCGATGACCACCAGAAGGTCGAGCTTCTCCATGGCCTTCTTCATCTCCACCCCGCGGGTTTGCGAGTTGGGAGCGTGACCCCAGAAAACCATCGCCCGGAGATTGTCCGGCTGATCGATGTTGTCCTTGTTCTCAAGCACGCCGTCGATCCAGCGGGACACCGGAATGCCCTTGCTTTCCATCAGTTTCTGCGAGGCGAAACGGGCCTTGATCCATTCGTAATCGGTTTCCCAGACCCGCGCCCAATGCTTCCACGAGCCGGTCTTCAGCCCGTAGTAGCCCGGCAGGGTATGCGACAGCACGCACATATCGGTGGCGCCCTGCACATTGTCGTGGCCGCGGAAGATATTGGCGCCGCCGCCGGCCCGACCGATGTTGCCCAAGGCCAATTGCAGGATGGCGTAGGCCCGGACGTTGTTGTTGCCGTTGGTGTGCTGGGTGCCGCCCATGCACCAGATTATCGTGGCCGGACGGCTGTTCGCCAAGGTCCGGGCGACGCGCTTCAATTGCGAACCCGGAACGCCGGTGACCCGCTCGGTCTCTTCCGGCGTCCATTTGGCGACTTCGATCCTGATCTCGTCCATGCCGTAGACCCGTTGGCGGATGAACTCCTTGTCTTCCCAGTTGTTCTTGAAGATATGCCACAGAAGGCCCCAGATCAGCGCCACATCGGTGCCCGAGCGCAGCCTGACATATTCGTCGGCATGGGCCGCGGTGCGCGTGAAGCGCGGGTCGCAGACGATCCAGGAGGCGTTGTTGCGCTCCTTGGCGCGCAGGATATGCAGCATCGAAACCGGATGGGCCTCGGCCGGATTGCCGCCGATCAGGAGAATGGCCTTGCTGTTATGGATGTCATTCAGGCTGTTGGTCATGGCGCCGTAGCCCCAGGTGTTGGCGATACCCGCGACCGTGGTGGAATGGCAAATACGCGCCTGGTGATCGCCGTTGTTGGAACCCCAGTAGGCGTAGAATTTACGGAACAGGTAGGCCTGCTCGTTGCTGAACTTGGCGGACCCCAGCCAATACACCGAATCGGGGCCGGAACTCTTGCGAATCTCCAGCATCTTGTCGCCGATCTCGTCGATCGCGGTTTCCCAATCGATCTTCTGCCATTTCCCGCCGACCAGCTTCATGGGATATTTCAGGCGGCGTTCGCCGTGGGCCAACTCCCGCACCGATGCCCCCTTGGCGCAATGAGCGCCGGCGTTGATCGGGCTGTCGAAACCGGGCTCCTGGCCGATCCAGACGCCCTTATCGACTTCCGCCTCGACCGTGCAGCCGACCGCGCAGTGGTTGCACACGGTTCTGACAAGGTCGATCGAGGAGGCCATGGCGATCTGTGCCTCGACCGGTTTCACCATGGCGCCGCCCGAGGCGGCCGCGACGGCGATGCCGCCGGCCGCCAGGCCGGATCGTTTGAGGAATGTGCGGCGATCGACCGCGCCGCCGGTCAAGCCGGTCAGGACGTTCGACAACCGGGCGCCGTTCGCTGCTCCGTTGGTCTTTTTCATCAACATGTTTAAAGATCTCCCTGGATCTTGGGTGTGGGAATTAGAACTTTGCCAGATCGTAATATTTCTTCACCAACTCGGTTTCCCGATAGCCGGTGCCCGATGCTTCCGTAGCGGTATTTGCCGCGGCCTCGCGGGGTGCGTTGGCGAGGGTCGCCGCGCCGGCCACCGCGCCGAGCCCGACCATCTTGAAAAAGCCGCGCCGCTCCATCATCTTCGCGTCTTTCCGGTCATCCATCGCGTCGTCCTCCTTAAAGATACTGGCTGATAGTGTTCCATCGGCCCGGCCGGGGATCATCTCGATCCCGGTTCAGGCCGCCATTTCAAATGCCGTCGTCTCGATCTCCATGAACAGCCGCCCGACGGTTCCCACCGACTTGTAGAACCGGGCGCTGTCGGCGCCTTCCAAATCCTCGAAGAACAGTCGCGCCCAGGGCGCCAGATGGCGATCGAAAAACCGCTGCTGGGTCTCCAGATCGACCGGCGCGCCGAAGACTCCGGAAATCAGGCCGGCCATCATTTCACACAGGGACGCCATATGATCCTCGGGCTCCTTGATCTGCTCGCGGCGGCCGATGCCGAGCCTCTCCATGTCGAGACGCAGCTTGGCCAGGGGTTTCTCATAGACGAAACCGGTCAGATAGAACGAGCAGTAGGGCTTGAGTTCGCCGCCGGCGACGCCGATGAACAGAGCGTGGTATTCCTCGGAAGCCGCCTCGGCGGTGACCGTCGCGGCGGCCCCGGCAAGGGCGCTCAGCGCCGAGCCCAGCGGGCTGTCGTCGCCGGTAATCTCAGATGTCAGGGTGAGCAGCGCGCCATCGGGAACATCGCACAGCAGCCGCGCCAGTAGACCGTAGGCGTCACCGCGCAGCCTGTCCTCGGATGCGACCTGGAATGCTTGCTTCGTCACAAGCGTGTACCCTCCTGTTGGCCCCCCTCCGACCCCACTGCCATCACTTTATGCGGGGAGGCTTATGTTCGTTTTTAATTATTATAAAATAAATATAGTACAAAGCACTCGCGGGCGTAAAGTCTCTTTTGCATCAATCTGCGATTGTTCGACCGCTTCAGCCCTTTTCCGCCGGTTCGTCTTCCGGGCCGGGCGACGACTCCGCGACCTCGGGCTGATCGGTCTCGGGCTGATCGGTCTCGGGCTGATCGGTCTCGGGCTGATCGGTCTCGGGCTGATCGGTCTCGGGCTGATCGGTCTCGGAGCCGGCCTCGCCGTCCGCCGGTTCTTGGTCCTCGATATCGTCAAGCTCCTCGGCCTCATCGATCAGGCCCTTGCCGACCTTATAGATGGTCTTGACCGCGTCGCCCATGAGTGTGGAGACCGTAAAATCCTCGCCGTAATCAAGCAGACCGTCGAGATTGGCGAGCACCGGGTCCGACAGCCACAGCTTGCGCAGGGCGAGGCGTTTCAGATGCTCGGGCACGCCCTTGGCCATGAACACCGAATAATCCGAATCCTTATCCAGGCCGTCGATGTCGGGAAGCTGCTCGGCGGGGATCTCCGGGACCGTCTCATCCCCCTCGGCGGGCGCCTCGGGCAGGCTGGCTTCTTCGGCGACCTCCGCCACGTCGACGGCCTCCACCTCTTCGCGCGCCTTGGCCTTGCGCTCGGACCACCGCCGGAGCGGGTTTTCCGGCTCGCCGCTCATCGCACCCGCCCGCGCGGCGGCCGGCTGAATTCTTCCTGGCCCGTGCCGTGCGGTTTGCGTTTGCGCTTGATGAACCGCTCGTCCACGTGATGGGCGTCGATAAACGCCTGCAC
>JACZVL010000173.1 GCA_022572685.1 Pseudomonadota bacterium | reverse complement strand
CGCCGCACCCTGGCGCTGGACAGGTAGAGCCCGCCCGCGCCATCGCGCACCGCCATGAGCTTGGCGTCGCCGCTGGCCAAGATGTCGGGCGGTACCGCCAGCGAGGCGGCCAGGGCACCGGCCAGAATCGGCAGCACGCCGAGCAGCCGCCAAGTTCGGCGCCACAGGCACAGCCACAGCCCGCCCAAGGCGATCGACACCAGCGCCCCGATCGGCATGGCCGCCACCAGGCTGACCGCCCCGGGCCAGGCGGCGACCCGGCGGGCGACGGCGAGCACCACCTCGATGCCCCAGCCCATGGGCGCCAACGCCAGGCCCTCGGCGCCGAACGGCATCAGCGCGAAGGCGACCAGCGCCCAGGGCATGATCCACAGCGCGGTCAAGGGCACCGCCACCACGTTGGCCGCCAATCCGTACCAGGCGATGCGGTTGAAGTGGTAGACCGCGAAGGGCGCGGTCGCGAGCCCGGCGACGACCGAACTCAACGCCGCGCCCGAGACCTGCTTCCCGGCCCAGGCCAGGACCCCGCCCGGGATTCCGCCGGGAACCCCCTTGCCGGCGAACCGGCGCCGCCAACGGTCGCGCAGCACCTCGTAGGCGGCGATCAACGCGGCGACCGCGGCGAAGGACATCTGGAAGCTCGGCGACAGCAGGCTTTCGGGCGCGACCGCCAGCACCACCACCGCGGCCCAGGCGATCAGGCGGAACGACAGCGCGCTGCGATCCAGCAGGATGCCGAGCAGCACCAGGCCGACCATCAGGAAGGCGCGCTGGGTCGGCACCGAGGCCCCGGTCAGGGCGAGGTAGGCGAAGGCGCCGAGCCCGGCCGCCGCCGCCGCCCACTTCTTGATCGGATAGCGGAGCGCCAGCGCCGGCACCAGCGCGAGGAACGCGCGAACGCCGAAAAACAGCAGGCCGGCCACCAGGCCCACGTGCAGCCCGGAGATGGCGAGCAGGTGGGCGAGGCCGGAATCGCGCATCGCCGTGAGGGTCGCTTCAGGGATCGCGCCGCGCGCGCCGGTCATCAACGCCGCGGCGACGGCGCCGGACTCCCCGGGCAGCGCGGCCAGGATGCGCTCGGAGGTGACCAGGCGCAGGCGGGTCCACCAGGTCCGCGAGATCAACGGGATCGCGGTGGTTCGCTCATCCTCGGGACTACCGGGCGGGCGCGCGACGGCACGCACCTTGCCGTAGGCGAAACCGACCCCGCCCAGGCCTTGAAAGTAGGCCCGGCGCGCGAAATCGTAGGCCCCGGGCGCCACCGGTTCCGGCGGCGGCCGCAGCACCGCGCGCAGGCGCACCCACCGGCCGGGCTCGAAATCGCCGCCGCTCTCGTGGCGCACGACGATCCGGACCCGCGCCGGGGTCCGCTCGGGTTCCAGGAAGCCGATCTCCGGCGCCTCCAGGGTCAGGCGCCAGCCCGCCGCGCGGCGCTCGACGGCGACAACCCGTCCGGAGACGGCGACCGGGCCGATGCGCTTGTCCAACACCGGGGCGGCGACCGAGGCGGTGCGGAACTGCGCCGCCGCGAAGCCCGCCGCGACCACGGCGAGCACGAGACCGGCGAGCAACAGGCCGGGCCGCCGCCGGCCGAGAACTCCGACCGCCACCGCCAGGCCCAGGACCACCGCGCCCAGCCAGGCGGCCGGCTCGCGCTCCAACTCGAAGTAGAACCCGACCCCGGCGGCGAAGCCGACCGGGATCCAAAGCGCCCAGCGATCGCGCTCCGCCTCGAGCCGCGCCGCCAAACCGGCGGCGAGCTTTCCCGCGGGCGCGCGTAAACTTGGAACGAAATCGGCAGCGGCTTCGGTCACCGCCCCACCCCCCCTGGTGAGCCTTGATATGGCCCTTCAACCTCAAGCTAGACGATTGCGCGTTCGATGGCGAGCCTATCCCCGTATGCAGGCTGTCCGTGCCTTGATGGCCAACGGCTTCCCTGCATGGCCCGGCCCTCCGGGATGTGCTACGACAGCCCCGCCATGAGCTCCCAGCCGCGTCCCGTGGTCACCCGCTTCGCGCCCTCGCCGACCGGCTTCCTGCACATCGGCGGCGCGCGCACCGCGCTGTTCAACTGGCTGTTCGCGCGTCACCATGGCGGCACCTTCCGGCTGCGCATCGAGGACACCGACCGCAAGCGCTCCACGGAGGAGGCCGTCGCCGCGATCCTCGAGGGCCTGCGCTGGCTCGGCCTGGAGTGGGACGGCGCGGCGGTCCACCAGTTCGCGGGCGCCGCCCACCACGCCGAGGTCGCCCGCGGCCTGCTCGAGGCGGGCCGGGCCTACCACTGCTACTGCACCCGCGAGGAGCTCCAGGAGATGCGCACCCGCGCCCGCGCCGAGGGCCGCTCGCCGCGCTATGACGGGCGCTGGCGCGACCGCGATCCGGCGGAGGCGCCGCCGGGCGTGCCGCCGGTGGTGCGCCTCAAGGCGCCGCGCGCGGGCGAGACCACCATCGACGATCTGGTCCAGGGTCCGGTCACGGTGGCCAACGACCAGCTCGACGACATGGTGCTGCTGCGCGCCGACGGCACGCCGACCTATATGCTCTCGGTCGTGGTCGACGACCACGACATGGACGTGAGCCACGTGATCCGCGGCGACGACCACCTGACCAACGCCTTCCGCCAGACCCAGTTGTTCGAGGCGCTCGGCTGGGCGCGGCCCGAGTTCGCCCATATCCCGCTGATTCACGGCGCCGACGGCGCCAAGCTGTCCAAGCGTCACGGCGCGCTCGGCGTCGAGGCCTATCGCGAACTGGGCTACCTGCCCGAGGCGCTGCGCAACTACCTGCTGCGCCTGGGCTGGGCGCACGGCGACGACGAGGTGATCTCGACCGAGCAGGCGATCGCCTGGTTCGACCTCGACGGGGTCGGCCGCGCGCCGGCGCGCTTCGATTTCGCCAAGCTCGACAGCCTCAACGGCCACTACATCCGGGCAGCCGCGGACAAGGACCTGGCCGGGAAGGTCGCGGAGCGGCTCCAGGCGACGGCCGGCCAGGTCCTCGATACGGGCGCGCGGGAACGCCTGCAACGCGCCATGCAGGGTCTCAAGCTGCGCGCGAAGACCATCAACGAACTGGCTGAAAACGCAGCCTTCTATGTGGCGGCCCGGCCCCTGGAGCTGAGCGAAAAAGCGGCCAGGCTGCTGCCCGAGGAGGGCCGCGCGCGGCTCGGCCGCCTGCGGCCGCTGCTCGAAGGTCTGGACGACTGGAGCGAAGCCGCGCTCGAGGCCCAGGTCCGCGCCTTCGCCGAGGCCGAGGATTGCAAACTCGGCCAGATCGCCCAGCCCCTGCGCGCCGCGCTGTCCGGCTCCCACGCCTCGCCCGGGATTTTCGAGGTCATGGCGGTCCTGGGACGCGGCGAATCGCTCGGCCGAATCGCGGACCAACAAAGCGCGTCATGACCCTTTACGGAATAAGGTTGGAGGCGCCGGTTCGCGCGCGCGGATTTGCCCGATCGGCGAAAAGTCTTTATCCTACGCCGCAGAAAGACATCACCCGATGCAACCCTGGAATTGGTGATATGGCTCAGTCTACATCCACGGAGAAAACTTCCGCAGGCCCGAACACGGTCACCTTGACCGACAACAGTACCGGCCGGTCGTGGGAGTTGCCGATCCTGGAAGGCAACGAAGGACCGCGTGTCATCGACGTGCGGGGGCTCTACAACGACACCGGATTTTTCACCTACGATCCCGGCTTCGGCGCCACCGCGAGCTGCGATTCGGCGATCACCTTCATCGATGGCGAGAAAGGCATCCTGCGCCACGGCGGCTACGCCATCGAGGACCTGGCGGAACACAGCAGCTACATGGAGGTCTGCTACCTGCTGCTGCAGGGCGAGCTGCCGACCCGGGCCCAGCGCAAGGAGTTCGAGAGCACGATCACCTACCACACCATGCTGCACGAGCAGATGCTGAACTTCTACCGTGGCTTCCGGCGGGACTCCCACCCGATGTCGATCATGGTCGCGGTGGTCGGCGCGCTCTCGGCCTTCTATCACGACTCGACCGATATCAGCGATCCCTACCAGCGCATGGTCGCCTCGCACCGCCTGATCGCCAAGATGCCGACCATCGCCGCCATGGCCTACAAGTATTCGGTCGGCCAGCCCTTCGTGTACCCGCGCAACGACCTCAAGTACGCCGAGAACTTCCTCTACATGACCTTCTCGGTGCCCTGCGAGGACTTCAAGATCCGTCCGGCGCTGGCCCGCGCCATGGACCGCATCTTCATCCTGCACGCCGATCACGAGCAGAACGCCTCGACCTCGACGGTGCGCATCGCCGGCTCCAGCGGCGCCAATCCCTTCGCCTGCATCGCCGCCGGCATCGCCTCGCTGTGGGGACCGGCCCATGGCGGCGCCAACGAGGCGGTGCTCCAGATGCTGCAGGAGATCGGCTCCAAGGACCGGATCCCGGAGTTCATCCAGCGCGCCAAGGACAAGGACGACCCGTTCCGGCTGATGGGTTTCGGCCACCGGGTCTACAAGAACTACGACCCGCGGGCCGCGGTCCTGCGCAAGAGCTGCCACGAGGTGCTGGACGACCTCGGCAAGCGCGACGAGCCGCTGCTCGATCTCGCCATGGAGCTGGAGCGCATCGCGCTGGAAGACGACTACTTCGCGGAGAAGAAGCTGTTCCCCAACGTCGATTTCTATTCCGGCATCATCCTCCAGGCCATGGGCTTCCCGACCACCATGTTCACGGTGCTGTTCGCGCTCGCCCGCACGGTCGGCTGGGTCGCCCAATGGAAGGAGATGGTCGAGGACCCGCACCACCGGATCAGCCGGCCGCGTCAGCTCTACACCGGCCACCCCAAGCGCGATTTCGTGCCGATCGATCAGCGCGGCTAGGCCGGGACGTCGATCCCACACAGGAAAATCCCGGCGGCATCGGCCGCCGCGGCGACCGCCGCGCGGTCCACGATCAGGCTGCCGCCGGCCTCGACCGCGATCCCGCGCAGACCCGCGCGGACCGCGCCGGCCACGGTCTCGGTGCCGAGCGTCGGCAGGTCGACCCGGCGCTCCTGCCCCGGCTTGCGGATCTTGACCAGCACGCCGCCCGGCCCTTCGCGCGCGAGGACGGCGCAACGCGCGAGCAACCCGTCGGTGCCCTCGTCGGCCTCGACCCCGAGCACGATGCCCTGCTGAACCACCACGGCCTGACCGACGTCGACCGCGCCCAGCGCCCGCAGCACCTCGAGGCCGCGTGCGATGTCGCTTTCGGCCTGCGCGTCCGGGCGCCCGGCGCCAATCGGGCCGCGTGGCGCGAGCAGGTCGGCCAGGATTTGGTCCGCGCCGATTACCCTGAATCCCTCGTCCTCGAGTCGGCGGATCGCGGCGCTCAACAGGCCATCGTCACCCAGCCCCTGGGCGGCGACCTTGGCCAGGAACCGCGCGCCGTGGAGGTCGAGGCCGATCTCGTTCAAGCCCGGCCGCTTGACCGGGCCGATCAGCACCAACTCCTCGACCCCGGCGCCGTGCAGCGCCTCCAGCGCCGGGCGGATCTGGCCCAGGCGCACCCAGGCGTGGTCCACCCCCGCCACCGTGGCCGGATCGGTCTGACCCTCGAAGGCGAGCACGAAGACCGCGCGGCCGTTCGCGCGGCACACCTCGACCAGCCGGGCCGGAAGCTCGCCGCCGCCGGCGATGATCCCGAGCTTAGCCGCCATTCTCCGACTTATACCAAGTCTCTTTGGTATAACCGCTCATGCGGGTACCAGGGGCGCCTCGGCGTGGATTCCCTCGCGAACCTCGTGCCCGGCGAGTCTGAGAAAGTTGGCGAGCAGCGCATGGCCGTGCTCGGAGGCGATGCTTTCGGGATGGAACTGGACGCCGTGGACCGGCAGCTGGCGGTGGCGCAGGCCCATGATCACGCCGTCGTCGGTCTCGGCGGTCACCTCCAGGACCTCGGGAAAGTCCGCGCGGTCGATGGTCAGGGAGTGGTAGCGGGTCGCGGTGAAGGGCGAGGGCAGGCCCTCGAACACGCCCTGGCCCTGGTGGCGCACCTGGCTCAGCTTGCCGTGCATGCAGTGCGGCGCCCGCACCACCGTGCCGCCGAAGGCCTGGCCGATCGCCTGGTGGCCCAGGCAGACGCCCAGGATCGGCAGCTTGCCGGCCGCCGCCACCAGCTCGAGGCAGATTCCGGCCCGGTCCGGATCGCAGGGGCCGGGTGAGAGCACGATGCCCTGGGGCTTCATGGCCAGGGCTTCGGTCACGCCGAGCGCGTCGTTGCGCCGTACCTCGACCTCGGCGCCCAACTCCCCCAGGAAGTGGAAGAGGTTGTAAGTGAAGGAGTCGTAGTTATCGATCAGAAGAAACATTTCAATGACCTATAAGGCGTTCTTAAGGCCAGATTTTAGCTATGTCTCCCTGTCTTATAACAGCTTGCCGGAAGCGACGGAAGCACACCAAAACGGGGGCTTTCCGGGGCTCCCGATCGAACCTTGACCTTCCAGTAACTGGAAGCCATATAGGGTGCCAGGACGGGACCCGCCAAGCCATCCCGGGGCCCACGAAACGCATCACAGGAATTCAAGCCATGAACGACGTCGCGACCCCTTCCGCCGCTGGCGGCACCCTGGTTTCAGAAGTCCCCGGCGCCTCCGAGCTCGCGGTCACGGGCATGACCTGCGGCGGCTGCGCCAAGCGCGTGGCGGCGGCGCTGGAGGCGGTGCCCGGGGTGACCTCGGCGGAAGTCGATCATGGGACCGGCCGCGCGCGGGTCGCGGGCACGGCGGCGGCGGCGGCCCTGATCGCGGCGGTGACCGAAATCGGTTACGAGGCCAGCCTGCCGGGCGCCTCCGAGCTCGAGCTCGCGGTCACGGGCATGACCTGCGGCGGCTGCGCCAAGCGCGTGACGGCGGCGCTGGAGGCGGTGCCCGGGGTGACCTCGGCGGAAGTCGATCATGGGACCGGCCGCGCGCGGGTCGCGGGCACG
>JACZVL010000172.1 GCA_022572685.1 Pseudomonadota bacterium | reverse complement strand
GTCAAGGTGGTGGACGGGCTGGATTCGGCGATCGCGCACATCGACCGGCACGGCTCGCGGCATACCGAGGCCATCGTCACCTCGGACGCGGCCGCCGCCGAGGCCTTCCTCGACCGCGTCGACGCGGCCATCGTGCTGCACAACGCCTCGACCCAGTACGCCGACGGCCGCGAGTTCGGCATGGGCGCGGAGATCGGCATCTCGACCGGACGCCTGCACGCGCGCGGGCCGGTGGGCGCCGAGCAGCTGACCATCTACAAGTACGTGGTCCGCGGCACCGGCCAGGTCCGGCCCTGACGGTCCCGTTGCGGCCCGACCCGAGACCCTTGCCGCGCGGCCGGACCCGTCTCGCCGCGGCGCTGGGCGGGCGGCTGCCGGGGCCCGGGCGGCGCATCGGCCTGCTCGGCGGCTCGTTCAATCCGGCCCATCGGGGCCACTTGGAGATCAGCCGCGCGGCGCTCGAGCGTCTCGGTCTCGACCAGGTCTGGTGGCTGGTCTCGCCCCAGAACCCGCTCAAGCCCGAGCGCGGCATGGCACCGCTCGGCCAGCGCCTGACCGGGGCCCGGCGCCTGGCCCGCGGCCTGCGCATCCGGGCCAGCGCCCTGGAGAGCGCGCTCGGCACCGTCTATAGCGCCGACACCGTGACCGCGCTCGCCCGGCGCTTCCCGCGCTGCCACTTCGTCTGGCTGATGGGCGCGGACAACCTGATCCAGATCTCGGCGTGGAAGGACTGGGAGACGATCTTTCGCACCCTGCCCGTTGCGGTTTTCGACCGGCCTTCCTATTCTCTAAGGGCGCTGGCCGCCACGGCGGCGCGGCGCTTCGCCGGCCAACGCCTGCCCGAGGCGGCGGCGCGCGGCCTGGCGGAGCGGACGCCGCCGGCCTGGGTGTTCATCCACCAGCGGCTGAACCGCCAGTCCTCGACCCGGATCCGGGCGGGGCGGGCGGACCCGGCCAGGGACTGATGGCAGGCGCGGCATCGACAGAAACCAACCAACGAGGTGAGACCATAGCAAGACTGACAAAGGCCAAGCCGGCCACCAAGAAGGCCCCGAAGAAAGTCGCAAAGAAGGTCGCGAAGAAGACCGCGAAAAAGGTCGTGAAAAAGGCCGCGAAGAAGGCTCCGAAGAAGGCCGTCAAAAGGGTCGCCAAGAAGACCCGGGTCCGCGATCCGGACCCGCTCGCCCGGAGCCGGGAGTTGCTCGCGCTGGTCCAGGCCTGCCTCGACGACGACAAGGCCGAGGAGGTCGTGGTCATCGAACTCGCCGGGAAATCCACCATCGCCGATTTCATGGTCGTCGCCACCGGCCGTTCCAGCCGCCAGGTCGGCGCCATGGCCGAGCACCTGCACGCGAAGCTCAAGGCCGCCGGCGTCAAGGGCATCTCGATCGAGGGCGCGGCGCGCGCCGACTGGGTGCTGATCGACGGCGGCGACATCATCGTGCACCTGTTCCGCCCCGAGGTGCGGGCCTTCTACGCCCTCGAGAAGATGTGGGGCGAAGAGTTCTCGGCGACCCGGGAGAGCGCGGCGGGAACCTCCGGGACGGCCTGAACGGCGCCGGAAACGGGCGGAGCCACGCCATGCGCATGACGCTGATCGCGGTCGGGCGCGCCAGGCCCGGCCCGGTGCGCGACCTCTACGACCACTACGCCGGACGCCTCGGCCACGGCCCCTTGGGCGGGCTGACCCTCAGGGAGGTCGAGGAGCGCCGGCCGCTGCCGCCCGAGGAACTCAAGCGGCGCGAGGCCGAGCTTCTGCTCGGCGCTCTCGGCGCCCTGCCCCAGGGCGCGCGCCTGATCGCGCTGGACGAGCGCGGCCAGACCCTGACCAGCGGCGATTTTGCGGCCGTGCTCGGGCGCTGGCGCGACGACGGCGCACAGGACCTGGCGTTCGCCATCGGCGGCGCCGGCGGCCTCGACGCCTCGGTGCGGGAGGCCGCGGCGCTCACCCTCGCCCTCGGCCCCATGACCTGGCCGCACCTGCTGACCCGCGCGCTCCTGGCCGAGCAGCTCTACCGCGCCCAGTCGATCCTAACCGGCCACCCCTACCACCGGGAGTAGGGTCGGAAATCCACGGCCAATGAGCCGGAATCGCACGGCCCGCAACCCTTTGTTAACCCTATCGCCGCTCTACTCGGCCGGACCGCCGAGGGCCGAAAATCCTGTCGGAGCCATGGCAAACCGCCTATATAGAGCCGCATGAGCCAAGACAGCCACGTGCCCGCCCCGGCGCGCGCGCCGATACGCCCGGTCGTGCTCTGCGTCCTGGATGGCTGGGGCCACCGGGAAATCCGCGAGAATAACGCGATCCGCATGGCCCGGACCCCGGTGCTGGACCGACTCGACGCGAGCTGTCCGAACGCGCTCCTCGACGCCTCGGAACGGGAGGTCGGCCTGCCGCCGAACCAGATGGGCAACTCCGAGGTCGGGCACATGAACCTGGGCGCCGGGCGCATCGTGACCCAGGACCTGCCGCGCATCGACGCCGCGATCGAGAGCGGCGCGTTGGCGGCGAACCCGGCGCTGGCGCGCTTCATCGCGCGACTGAAGGAATCCGGCGGCACCGCCCACATCCTGGGCCTGCTCTCGCCCGGCGGCGTGCATTCGCACCAGGACCACATCGCCGCACTGGCGCGCCTGGTGATGGCGGCGGGGGTGCCGGTCGCGGTTCACGGCTTCCTCGACGGCCGCGACACCCCGCCGCGCGCCGCGCTCGGCCATCTGCGCGCCTTCCACGCCAAGGCCGCCCCCAAGAGCCCCGAAGCCCCCCTCGCCACCCTCACCGGGCGCTATTACGCCATGGACCGGGACCGGCGCTGGGAGCGCAACGCGCTGGCCTACCGGGTGCTGGTCTCGGCCGAGGGCGAAACCGCGCCGGACGCGGCCGCCGCCATCGAGCAGGGCTACGCCGCCGACACCAGCGACGAGTTCGTCAAGCCGACCGTCCTCGGCGGCTACCCCGGCATGAAGGACGGCGACGGCCTGCTGATGGCCAACTTCCGCAGCGACCGGGCGCGTCAGATCCTGGCGGCCCTGCTCGATCCCGGCTTCGATGGTTTCGCGCGCCCCCGCGTGGTCCGCTTCGCCGCCGCGCTCGGCATGGTCAGCTACTCGGCCGCGCTCGACCCGCTGCTCGATACCCTGTTCGAGCCGATCGAGTTGCGCCACACCCTGGGCGAGGTGGTTGCGGAAGCCGGGCTCAAGCAGCTGCGCATCGCCGAAACCGAGAAGTACGCCCACGTGACCTTCTTCCTGAACGGCGGGCGCGAGGCGGAGTTCCCCGGCGAGGAGCGCATCCTGGTGCCCTCGCCCCGGGTCGCGACCTACGACCTGAAGCCGGAGATGTCGGCCTTCGAGGTGACCGACAAGCTGGTGGCCGCGATCGAGGGCGGCCGCTTCGACCTGATCGTGGTCAACTACGCCAACGGCGACATGGTCGGCCACACCGGCGACCTGAACGCCACCATCGCCGCGGTCGAAGCGGTCGATACCTGCATGGGGCGGCTGGTGGACGCGGTCACCGCCGCGGGCGGGGTGCTGTTGATCACCGCCGACCACGGCAACGCCGAGCAGATGACCGACCCCGGGACCGGCCAGGCCCATACCGCCCACACCATGAACAAGGTGCCGGCGATCCTGGTCAACGCGCCGTCCTGGGCGGCGGCCCTGGACGACGGGCGGCTGGCCGACGTGGCGCCGACCCTGTTCGCGCTCCTGGACCTGCCCAAGCCGGCCGAGATGACCGGCCGGAGCCTGATCCTGGCGGCCCGCGAAGCGCGTGAAGCGGTGCCGGCCGCGCGCGCGGTGGCGGAATAGCCATGCGCGGCGCCCGCGATCCGAAGCGACACCTGGGCCATGCTTGCACCAGGCTGGGTACCGGGCTGCTGGCCGCGGCGCTGCTGGCCCTCTGGCCGGCGCCCCCGGCCACGGCGCAGGACACCAAGTCCCGGGAGCTGGCGGACGTCGAGCGCGCGCTCGCGCAAGACCGCGGCCGGGCCGAAGCGCTGGCGCACCAGGCCGACGCGCTCAAGCTGGAGATTCACATGCTCCGGGCCGAATCGATCTCGGCCGCCCGCCAGGCGCAGTCGCGGGAGGACCGCCTGTCCGAGATCGAGTCGCGGCTCGCCGCCCTGGAACGCCAGGAAACCGTCAAGCGCGCCCAGCTTCGCGGCCGGCACCGGCAGCTTACCGGCACCCTCGCCGCCCTGCAGCGCATCGCGCTGGTGCCGCCGGAGGCGCTTTTGGCCGCGCCCGGCTCGCCGGTCGAGACCATCCGTAGCGCCATGCTGCTTCGCGTCGCGATCCCGGCGATCGAGAGCCGCGCCTCGGTGCTGCGCGGCGAACTGGCCGAACTCGCCCGGCTGCACCAGCTAATCGCCCTGCAACAGCACGCGCTCGCCACCGCCGCGCAAGACCTGGAAGTTGAGCGCGCGCGCCTGGGCGCGCTGATCGAGCGCAAGCGCGCGGCCCGCGCCGCGACCACCAGCGAACAGCGGGCGGCCCAGAGCCGCGCGAAGAGATTGGCGGCCCAGGCCAAGGACCTGCGCGACCTGCTGGCCCGGCTCGAGCGCGAGGGCCAGGAACGCAGGGAACGTGTCGCCCGGGAGGAAGCGGCGCGCCAGGCCCGCGCGGCGGCGGCGCGTCAGGCCCGGGAACAGGCCGAGCGCGCGGCCCAGGAGTTGGCCGAGCGCCAGGCCGACGAGCGCGCCGAACTCCAAGCCACGGCGCGCGCCGAACGACAGGCCCGCGAGCTAGCGACCCGCGCGGCCCAGGAACTGGCCGAGCGCCAGGCCCACGAGCGCGCCGAAGCGCAAGCCCAGGAACTGGCCCAGCGCCAGGCCCGCGAGCAAGCGACACGCGCGGCCGAGGCGCGCGAGGAGACGACGCAACTGGCCCTGGCCCGGCCCGACAACGTCCGGCCCTTCCCCGACGCCGGCGCTACCTTACGCATGCCCGCGCGCGGCCGGGTGGTGCGGCGCTACGGACAGTCGGGCGGCACGGAGGGCACCGCCAAGGGAATCAGCATCAAGGCCCGGAACGGCGCCCAGGTGGTGGCGCCCTACGACGGCCAGGTGGTCTACGCCGGCCCGTTCCGCCGCTACGGGCAAATCTTGATCATCGAGCACGGTGGGCGATATCATACCCTGCTGGCCGGCCTCGACCGGATCGACGCGGTGGTCGGACAGTGGCTGCTCGCCGGCGAGCCGGTTGGGACCCTGGGCTCACCGCAGAACGGAAATCCGGAACTGTATTTCGAACTTCGACGCGCCGGCGAACCGATCAATCCGCTTCCCTGGCTGGCAACAACTGGCGATAAGGTGCGAGGCTAATGCGTAAACTGCAATTCGCGGCCCTGGCCGCTTTTCTGATCGTAACATTTCCGGCGGCCCTTTCGGCCCAGGAAAATCGTTCTGAAACCTATCGGCAACTGAAGCTGTTCGGCGACGTCTTCGAACGGGTTCGCGCCGACTACGTCGAGGCGGCCACCGATCAGGAGCTGATCGAGTCGGCGATCCAGGGCATGCTGTCGGCCCTCGACCCGCATTCGAGCTATCTGAACGCCGACTCCTTCCGCGACATGCGGGTGCAGACCAAGGGCGAGTTCGGCGGCCTCGGCATCGAGGTCACCATGGAGAACGGCCTGGTCAAGGTGGTCTCGCCGATCGACGACACCCCCGCCTTCAACGCCGGCATCGAGGCGGGCGACCTGATCACCCACCTGGATTCCGAACCGATCATGGGCCTGACCCTCAACGACGCGGTCGAGAAGATGCGCGGCCTGGTCAACACGGACATCCGTCTGACCATCCGGCGCAAGGGCACCGAGCCCTTCGACGTGACCATCACGCGCGCCGTCATCAAGGTTACCTCGGTGCGCAGTCGCGCCGAAGGCAAGATCGTCTACCTGCGGATCACGTCCTTTACCGAGCAGACCTCGCCCGGCCTGGAGGCCGCGATCGAAGACCGCAAGGAGGAGATCGGCGACGGGCTGATCGGCTACGTGCTGGATCTCAGGAACAATCCGGGCGGCCTGCTCGATCAGGCGATCGCGGTCTCGGACGCCTTCCTGAACCAGGGCGAGATCGTCTCCACCCGCGGCCGCGATCCGGACGACGCGCAGCGCTACAACGCGCGTCCCGGCGACCTGATCGACGGCCTGCCGCTGGTGGTGCTGATCAACGGCGGCTCCGCTTCGGCGTCCGAGATCGTGGCCGGCGCGCTTCAGGACCATCGCCGCGCGATCATCATGGGCACCACATCGTTCGGCAAGGGCTCGGTGCAGACGATCATCCCGCTGAGCGGCAACGGCGCCATGCGCCTGACCACGGCGCGTTACTACACGCCCTCGGGCCGCTCGATCCAGGGCACCGGCATCGATCCCGACATCGTCGTCGAGCAGGCACGGCTCGAGACCGTCGACAGCGGCCCGCGGCGGCGCGAGGCGGACCTGCGCGGCGCGCTCGACAACGGCGGCGGCAACGGTGGGCCCGACGACGCGAAAAAGCAGACGCCGGAGGACGCGGCGGAGGAGAAGCCGGAGGACGCGGCGCCAGGGGACGCGACGGCGGAGAAGCCGGCGCCGAAACGGCAGGACTACCAGCTCGCGCGCGCGCTCGACCTGTTGCGGGGCCTGGCCTTCTTCAACGAACGGGCCATCAACTGACGAACCCGGGGGCGCGATCGCGCCGGTGAAAGCGGAGTAGCTCGTGACCCTTGCGCCTCCGTCACGGTCGAGACCAAGGCCCGGCGCGATCGCGCTCATTCTGGCCTGGCTGTCGCTGCTTGGGGTGCTCGCGGCCGCCGCGGGCTACGTCTTCATGGTGCCCGGGCAGATGGCGCCCGAGCTGATGGCGGAATCCGACCGAACGCCCGAAACCACCATGGCCGAGGTCGCCCCGGAAACCCTGCCCGAACCCGCGGCGACGCCCGCGCCCGAGGCCCCGCCCGAGCCGCCGGCCGCGCCGGTGGCCGACGCCGCGCCCGAGCC
>JACZVL010000171.1 GCA_022572685.1 Pseudomonadota bacterium | reverse complement strand
CCAGCCAGGTCGCCGGCTACATCACCGGCTCGACGCTCACCGTCAACGGCGGGCAATACATGGTGTGAGGGGGCAGGATATTCCCGAGCTAGTCTCATGGAACGGATCACAGTCACTCAGTTGCGGAGCGAACCCGACGGCTACCTGGAGAAGGTACACTCCGGAGAATCGCTCCTGATCCTGGACCGCGGCCGACCCATCGCCCGCCTCAATTGCATGGACGGACAGAGTCGGTTCGACAATCGGCTCACCCGCTTGGAAAGCGAAGGCCTTGTCCGGCGGGCGGTTCGGCCCTTTCCACGGGAACTGATCGAGAAACCGCCCCCAGAGCCGGGCAAGAGCGTGCTCGAAGGGCTGATCCAGGAGCGCCGGGAAGGCCGGTAGGGTTCCAAATGGTGGGGCGAGGGGGTGTCTCTACCCGCCCAGTCGGTGGTCACGTCGAATTTCGCCGCCGGGGTCGGCCGGGCTCGCCAAGCCTAGCGGTTGATCCAGATTGAGGTCATGGCGAAGCGCTTCTTGGCTTCGCTGCCCATGTCAAATTACCTTCTTTATCCGACCGTTGAGATTCACTTCATACACATATGGTGGCGATCGGTTTTCGGCAATTTCGAAAATCCGGCCAAACACTCGGACAAAAATGCTTAGCTTATTCCACGTCGGATCGCTGGCACACGGCAGATAAAAACATCCCACCGAATGCTGCCGCACAGCCGCTGTTTCCGTGGCCTCGCTATGGAACTTGCGGTCATGACTAAACACTAACCAGCCGCGCTTGCCCACGATTTCCAGCCATTCATCATCAGGCATTTCCTGCGGGAAACGTTGATTCTGGTGCCACTCGATGTTAACGGGCGGTCTAACCCAACTCAGCGCCCTCGGTAGGCGCGTCCCAAAGTTCCTGTCAAAATAAAAGGTTAGCTTGCCCATAGACTTTGCCGACCGAAGTCGGGCTGAATGCCCTCAAACTTCAGGGCATCAGCAACATTATCTGATGACAGCCCGAAGTCATCCGCAATGTCAGCGACACTCTCGCCTGCGTCCCATCTGCCCTTGACGGCCCAGGTTGCCGCGCCAGAGATCGTCGGTGCGCCGAAAGACACTCGCGGATCAATCACCACATCTAAATCACTACCGCCGACGCGCCAGCGGATCACAATACCGCCATCGTCGTACTCAAACTCCCGCAGCCTGCGGTCAAGCATTTCCTTCCAGCCAAGCTGGCCACCCTTGCTGGCGTAAAGCAGCTTATCGATCCCGGCAGTCGGATCAATCTGCTCGTAGTTCACAATCAGGTTAGTACCGTCGGTCTTGAAGCGATATTCGGCGAAAGGATATTCGCTATTCAGCGTCCCAGCCACGTACTCGCGTGACGCGCGAATCGCCTTAAGCTTGACCCCCTCGCTCCGCATCGCCGCAACCACGGCAAGCTCAATCAGCTGCATGTAGGACAGCTCAGCTCTGTCCTTGCGCAATGGCAACGCTGACGAAGCATCACCGCCATGCCAGCGAGCCGCGGTCTGGACGCTGGTTTTGGCATAGCGAGCAGCCTCACCAATACGATAGTACGGTACATAGAGTCGCCGCCGCCAAGGCTCGACCGGGCCTTTTCCATTGGATTGCGCCATTCATCACTTCCGCTTACGCGCCAGTTGTTTGATAAGTCAAACGCTTACCAGCGATGCTCCAGAGTGCCGCTTCAGTGCGCCCATGGTTATCAACACCTGGCGCCACGCGATGATTATAGCGGAAATCAAACTCGTCAAGATAGCGATTAAGGTGCTACTGGCTTCAGTCGCAAATCCTAGCAATGAAATATAGCCACTACGCCAGATGCGCTTTGTGCAGCTCCACCATGGCGGCCATGGTCGGGACTTGCCAGTCGGGGGTGACATCCTCGGGCGGCTTTTGGGTGGCGCCGGCGCCGGGCTTGCCCTGGCGCCGGTTGATCCAGATCGTGGTCATTCCGAAGCGGTTCTTGGCCGGCGCGTGGTCGTGGAACAGGCTCTGGGCGGTGTGCAGAATCTTCTGTTTCGGCACGCCGAGCTTGGCGAGTTCCGCGATGGCGCGCTCGAAATGGGCCGGGGCCGGCTTGTAGGAGCCCACGTCCTCGGCGGTGATGATGAGGTCGAAGTCGACGCCGAGTTTCGCGTTGCTGTGGGCGAAGGAGGCGCGGTCGACGTTGGAGACGATCACCAGCTTGTAGTGGCGCTTGAGGTAGGCCAGCGCCTCGGCGCTGTCGGGGAACGCCGGCCAGTCCGCGACCGAGGCGCCGAAGGTTTTCTCCTCCTCGGCACTCGCGCCGACCCCATGGTCCGCCGCGATATCGCGCAAGGTTTGCGCCAGCACCTCCGGGTAGAGCAGGGCCGGGTGCTCGGCCTCGATCCGGTTCTCGTGGCGGCTGAAGGCCTCGAGCAGCGCGTCGCCGCCGGCGGTAATCCCGTGGCCGCCGGCCCAGGCCCCGAGCGCGGTGGCGATGCCGCGCTCCCAATCGATCAGGGTGCCGTAGCAGTCGAAGGTCAGGGCCTCGAAATCGGTCAGCTTCATGCTCAAGTATCCCGGGGCGGCGAGGCCGCTACAGAGGTATCCAGGAGAACTTCCGGGTGTAGTGCATGTAGCCGATGTTGACGCCCGCGCGCAGGCCGACGCCGGTGCGGATCGGAGCCAGGATGATGTCGCCGCTCCGCTGGTAGTTCACCCCGACGCCGGCGATGAAGTAGAAGCTGCCGTCGATCGCGGGGAAGCGCTGGAACAGCGAATCCACGTCGGGCAAGCGGTAGACCAGGATGAACATCTTGGAGGCGTCGGCGCCGAAGTCGAAGCCGATGGTCGGGCCCTGCCAGTAGACCTTGCGCGCCGCGCCGGTCTTGCGGTTGAGGGTGCCCTCGCCGTAGCGCACGCCGATGCCGATGGCGCCGCTCACCTCCTCGCCGGTGATATAGGCGTTCGGCTGGCCCAGGTCCCCGAAGACCTTCTCGATGGCCTTGGCGAGCCCTTCCGTGGTGGCGCCGAAGAAGCCCTTGGCCTTGGACAGGATCTCGTTCTCGGAATAGGTCGCCTCGGTGGCTTCCTGGGCGGCCTCCCCGGTAGAGTCCTGGGCGGCGGCGTGAGAGACGCCGGCGGCCAAGGTGGCGAGCGCCAGGAAGGCGCCGAGGAAGCTTCGGTAAATCTGCGTCATGGCCTGGTCCTCATGGCAAAGAGATGGATGCTCGACCCCCGGCCCGGGGCCGCCCCGGAAGCGCGCCCCGGCGGCGACTCGGCTTGGCGCCTATTTTAGCACCGAATGTGGCGCCGGTGTGTCGCGCTCTGGCGGCGCACTCCAATTCGTTAACGCTCTGTGTTATACCAGGGTCCCATGTGGCACGACGTGGTCGATCTGAGGGACTTCTACGAGACCCGGCTGGGCGCCGTGACGCGGCGCGTGCTGCGGCGCGAGATCCGCGGGCTCTGGCCCAACGTGGCCGGGCAGCGGATCCTGGGCCTCGGCTACGCCACGCCCTACCTGCGTCAGTTCCTGTCCGAGGCCGAGCGGGTCTTCGCCTTCATGCCGTCCTCCAAGGGCGTGGTGCACTGGCCGGCCGAGGGCCGCGGCCGCGGCCTGACCGCGCTGATCGACGAGGCCGAGTTGCCGCTGCCCGATTTCTCGATCGACCGGGTGCTCCTGGTCCACGGCCTGGAGAGCAGCGAGGCGCAGCGCGACATGCTGCGCGAGGTCTGGCGCGTGCTGACCGGCGACGGCCGGCTTCTGGTGATCGCGCCCAACCGCAGCGGCATCTGGGCGCGGCTCGAACGCACCCCGCTCGGCTGGGGCGAGCCCTACAGCACCGGCCAGCTCTCGCGCCTGCTGCGCGACAACATGTTCACCCCGACCCGCTCCCGCCGCGCGCTCTACGTCCCGCCGATGCGCTCCCCCGCCTTCCTGCGCTCGGCCCCGGCCTGGGAGCGGATCGGCGGCCGCTGGTTCCCGACCTTCGGCGGCGTGGTCGCGATCGAGGCCGGCAAGCAGCTCTACGCCGCCAACCTCCAGGTCGAGCGCAAGCGCTTCCGCCGGCCGATCGTGGTGCCTTTCCCGCGGCCCGCCCGCCCGGCCCACAGCGGCCGGGTCGGCTAAAGCAGGTTTCGTTGCGGCGCGACCGGGTCCGGCCGGCTCCGGCCAAAGCGCTCATTTGCAAGGTTTTCTTTGATTTTGCCGGGGCCTCGGACTATCTCTAGGCGCGCCACGACTGGCTCTAGGCGCGCAACGACTGGCCGGAAATCTGTTCCATGCCCGACGATCCAAAGTCCTCACCCGATGCGGCGGCCGATGCGGCGGCCGATGCGGCGCCCGGTGCGGCGCCCGGCGCGGCACCCTCCGGCGCCCAGGGCGATTCCTCCCTGAGCGACCTGCGCCGGCGCATCGACGAGATCGATACCACGATCCACGACCTCTTGATGCAGCGCACCGAGGTCGCGCAGCGGATCGGCGCGGCCAAGAGTTCGGATTCGGTCTTCATGCGGCCCGGGCGCGAGGCCGTGGTGCTGCGCCGGCTGATCGCCCGCCACCGGGGCGACCTGCCACGGGCGCTGATCGTGCGCATCTGGCGCGAGATCTTCGCCGCGGTCACCGCCCTTCAGGGCCCCTTCGCGGTCGCCGTCTACGCGCCGGAGGGCAGCTTCGGCTACCGCAATCTGGCGCGCGACCATTTCGGCTGGCGCACCCCGATCACCGCCTACCGCTCGGCCGCCCAGGTGCTTGAAGAGGTCAGCGAGGGCCGGGCCACGGCCGGCGTCCTGCCGGTGCCGGTCGAGGACGGAACCAGCCCCTGGTGGCGCATCCTGGCCCGCGACGGTGCGGCGATGCCGCGGGTCGTCGCGCGCCTGCCGTTCGCGCAGGTCGAGTTGTCGAGCGCCGAGGTCCCGGCCGCGCTGGCGATCAGCGTGGCCCAACCCGAGGAGACCGGCAACGACCGCGCCTATCTGGTGGTCGAGACCGGCCAGTTGGTGTCGCGCAGCAACTTCAAGCAGCTGCTCGCCAACGCCGGCTTCGAGTCCCGCGATATCCAATCCTGGGAGGAGGGCGACGACCGCTCGCTCAACCTGATCGAGGTCGAGGGCTTCGTGCCCGCGGACGACGCCCGGCTCGCCCGGCTCAAGGAGCAGGACGACGGCACCTTCAGCCACGTCTGGGCGGTCGGCGGATTCGCGGTGCCGCTATCGGCCGAGGACATGGGCCAGCCCGAGGACCGGGACGTTCCGCCATGACCCCGACCCCGCGCCCGGGCATTCTGGAGGTCGCCCCCTACGTCGGCGGCGAGGCCGCGATCCCGGGCAGGAACCGGGTCATCCGCCTGGCCTCCAACGAGAACCCGCTCGGCCCCAGCCCGCGGGCGATGGCCGCCTATGCCAGCCTCGAGAAAGAGCTTCACCGCTACCCGGACGGCGGCGCGCGGGCGCTGCGCGAGGCCATCGCGGGCGCCGAGGAGCTGGATCCGGCGCGCATCGTCTGCGGCGCCGGCTCGGACGAGCTGATCGCGCTGCTGGTGCGCGGCTACGCCGGGCCGGGCGACGAGGTGCTGCACAGCGAGCACGGCTTCCTGATGTATTCGATCTCGGCGAAGGCCGCGGGCGCCGAACCCGTCGCGGCGGCGGAGCGCGACCTGACCGCCGACGTCGACGCCCTGCTGGAGCGGGCGGGCGAGAAGACGCGGCTGGTGTTCCTGGCCAATCCGAACAACCCGACCGGCAGCTATCTGACCGAGGCCGAACTGCGTAGCCTTCGCGCCGGCCTGCCCGGGGAGGCGTTGCTGGTGATCGACGCCGCCTACGCCGAATACGCCACCCAGGACGACTACTGCTCCGCCATGGACCTGGTCGCGGAATTCGACGACCTGGTGGTGATCCGGACCTTTTCGAAGATCCACGGCCTGGCGGCGCTGCGCCTGGGCTGGGCCTATTGCCCGCCGGCGGTGGCCGATGTGTTGAACCGGCTGCGCGGGCCGTTCAACGTCAGCCAGGCGGCCCAGGCCGCGGGTATTGCCGCGGTCAAGGACCGTCAGCACGTCGAACGCTCGCGCGCCCACAACGCGCGCTGGCTGGCCTGGACCCTCGAACGGCTGGCAGCAGCCGGCTTCGATCCCCGGCCCAGCGCCGGCAACTTCCTGCTGGTGCGCTTCGCCGAGGAACCGGGACGCTCGGCCGAGGCCGCGCTCGCCGATCTCAAGAAGCACGGCATCCTGGTGCGCGCCCTGGGCGGCTACGGTCTGCCCGATTGCCTGCGCATCACCATCGGCACCGAGTCCGACACCCGCGCCGTGGTGGGAGCGCTGGAGGATTTCGCGGCCCGCGGGGTGGCCGCGCCCGCGGCCGGGAGCGGAGCGCGGGCATGAGCGAGGTTAAGGCCGGGGAGCCCCTGTTCGAGCGGGTCGCGCTGATCGGGGTCGGGCTGATCGGCGCCTCCCTGGCCCGGGTCCTGCGCCGCGACGGCCTGGCCGGGCGCATCGACGGTTGCGTGCGCTCGAAGGAGAGCCGCGCCTACTGCCTGGAGCACGGCATCGCCGATGCCATGCACGACACGCCGGGCGAAGCCGCCGAGGGCGCCGATCTGGTGGTGCTGTGCACGCCGGTCGGCACCTACGCCGGGATCGCCGAGGCCCTGGCGGACCATCTCAAGCCCGGCGCCATCCTGACCGACGTCGGCTCGGTCAAGCAGGCGGTGATCCGCGACGTCGGCCCGCACGTGCCCGAAGGCGTGCATTTCATACCCGGCCATCCGGTTGCCGGCACCGAGCGCTCCGGCCCCGAGGCCGGCTTCGCCGAGCTGTTCGAGGGCCGCTGGTGCATCCTGACCCCGCCGCCGGGCACCGACGAGGCCGCCGTGGAACGGCTGAGCGAGCTGTGGCGCCGCTGCGGGTCCATGGTCGAGATCATGGAGCCGCGCCACCACGACGAGGTGCTGGCCATCACCTCGCACCTGCCCCATCTGATCGCCTACACCATCGTCGGCACGGCCAGCGACATCGAGCAGGGCACCCTCGCCGAGGTCGCCAAGTTCTCGGCCGGCGGCTTCCGCGACTTCACCCGGATCGCCGGCTCCAATCCGATCATGT
>JACZVL010000170.1 GCA_022572685.1 Pseudomonadota bacterium | reverse complement strand
CCCGGAACAGCGCGCCGATCCGGTCTTGCAGATAGGCCGCGGTGAAGCGGTCGACGGCGTCGCGCTCGGCGGCGGCGGCGCGGCGCTCGGTGGCGGAGATGTGCTCGCCGATCTCGGCGAAGCGCGCGCCGGCCTCGGCGGGCAGGGCGCCGTCGTCCGGTTCCAGCCCCGCGATCAGCGCCCGGTGCACCAAGAGGTCGGCGTAGCGCCGGATCGGCGAGGTGAAATGGGCGTAGTGGGTGAGCGCCAGGCCGAAGTGGCCGATGTTGTCCGGGCTGTAGACCGCCTGGGCCTGGGCGCGCAGCACCAGCATGCTGACCATCGCCGCGGCCGGCAGCGCCGTGGCCCGCTCGATCACCCGGTTGAGCAGCTTGGCGCGCATCACCTGGCCGCGCGCGAGCCGCAGGTCGAGGCTGCCGAGCACCTGGCGCAGGGCCTCGATCTTGACCGGATCCGGCTGGTCGTGGATGCGGTACATGCAGGGCCGGCGCCGCGCCTCGAGCTCCATGGCGGCGGCGATGTTGGCGGCGATCATGAACTCTTCGATCAGGCGGTGGCTGTCCAGGCGCGCGCGCGGCTCGATCGCGGCGACCTCGCCGGCGGCATCGAGCACGACCCGCCGCTCCGGCAGGTCGAGTTCCAGGGTGCCGCGTCCGCGCCGGGCTTCGAGCAGCGCCTGGTAGGCGCCGTAGAGCGGCGCGATCACCGGCTCCAGCAGCGCTCTTGGGACGCCCTCGGGGGCCACGGCGTCGCGGTCGCCGTCGCGCGCGGCCTGGACCTGCTCGTAGGTGAGCCGCGCCACCGAGCGCATGAGCCCGCGCAGGAAGCGGTGCTTGCGTATCTTGCCCTTCGCGTCGATCCATAGCTCGGCCGCCAGGCAGGGCCGCTCCTGGTCCGGGTTGAGCGAGCACCAGCCGGTCGACAGCGCCTCGGGCAGCATGGGCACCACCCGGTCGGGGAAGTAGGCCGAGTTGCCGCGCTCGAAGGCGGCCCGGTCGAGCGCGCTGTCCGGGCGCACGTACCAGGCGACATCGGCGATCGCGACCAGCAGGTGCCAGCCGCCGGGATGGCCCGGGTCCGGATCGGGTTCGGCCCAGACCGCGTCGTCGAAGTCGCGCGCATCGGCGCCGTCGATGGTGACCAGCGGCAGCGCGCGCAGATCGACCCGCTGGCCCAGCCCGGTCGGTCCCGCCGCGGCGGCTTCCGCCAGCGCCTCGGGCGAGAAATCCACCGGCAGCTCGTGCTCGTGGATCGCGATCAGGCTGAGGGTGTGGGTATCGCCGAGCGCGCCCAGGCGCTCGGTCACCCGGACCTCGCGCAGGCCGAGACGCGGCCGCCCCTGGCGCACCTCGGCCAGCACCAGCTCGCCGGGCTCGGCGCCCATGGCGTCGCGCGCGTGCAGGATATAGTCGCGCTTGGCGCGCTTGTCGGTCGGCCGCAGCCGGCCGCCCGCCTCGCCGATCTCGTAGATGCCCAGCACCCGGCTCGGCAGCTTGGCGATCTTGCGGATCGGCCGGGCCTCGTAGACCTGGTCCTCGATCCGGCGCAGCTTGGCGAGCACCCGGTCGCCGGGTGCGAGCGCGGCGCGGCTGCGCGTCTCCGGCGCCAGGTAGATGGTCGGCGGCGCCTTGTCCTCGTCCCAGACCGCCGGCCGCGCCAGCAGCTCGCCGTCCTCGTCGATGCCGCTGATCTCGAGCACCGCGACCGAGGGCAGATAGCCGGGCGGGCGGACCTTGCGCCGCTGGCCCCGCTCGAGCACGCCCTCCTGCTTCAACTCGCGCAGCAGGGCCTTGAGCTGAATGCGGTCGCCCCCCTTGATCCGGAACGCGCGTGCGATCTCGCGCTTGCCGACCGGGGCCGGGCTGTCCTGGACGAAGGCGATCACTTCCGCCTTGCTCGGGAAGGGCCGGGGATCGGGTTTGCTATCGCGGGCCATGGGGCCGGCCTCGGGAGTCGGGGTTCGGTGCCGGTCGCTAGCCGGCGGCCTTCTTGGGCTTGGGCTTGGCCCTTTTGGCTTTCTTCGGTGCCTTGGCTTTCTTCGGCGCCGGGGCCTTGCGGCCGCCCTTGGCCTTGTCCTTCTCCGCCTTGGCGGCCAGCAGCTGGAGCGCGCGCTCGAAGCTCAGCTCCTGGTCGGACTCGCCCTTGGGCAGGGAGGCGATGGTGCGGCCGTGCTTGACGTAGGGACCGTAGCGGCCGGAATGAAGGGTGACCGGCTTGCCGTCGTCGGGATGGGCGCCGATCTCCTTGCCGGCGCCGGCGCCGGAGCCCCGGCGGCGTCGTCCCGGCGCCTCGGCGATCAGGGTGACGGCGCGGTTGAGGCCGATGGTCAGCACGTCGTCGCCGTCCGGGATGTTGCAGTAGGTCGACTGGTGCTTGACGTAGGGGCCGTAGCGTCCGATGCCCGCCAGGATCGGCTCGCCGGTCTCCGGGTGGGCGCCGACGTCGCGCGGCAGCGCGAGCAGCGCGAGCGCCGTCTCCAGCGTCACCTCGGCCGGCGCCAGGCCCTTGGGCAGGGAGGCGCGCGGCGGCTTCTCCTTGCCCTTCGGGCCCTTGGGCTCGCCCAGTTGCACGTAAATGCCATAGGGCCCCTTGCGCAGGGTCACCATCTCGCCGGTCTCCGGGTCGGCGCCCAGTTCGACCGGACCGGCCAGGGCCGCGCCCGCGTCCTCCTCGCCGTCGCCGGGCACCGCGAGCGTGCGGGTGTAGCGGCAGTCCGGATAGTTGGAGCAGCCGACGAAGCCGCCGCTGCGGCCCAGTTTCAGGCCGAGCCGGCCCTCGCCGCAGGCCGGGCAGGCGCGCGGGTTCTTGTCCGGGTGGTCCGGGTCGGCCGGGAAGAAGTGGGGTCCGAGGTCCGCGTCCAAGGCATCGATGACGTTGCTGATCGAGAGCTCCTTGGTGTCCTCGACCTTCTGTTGGAAGGCCTCCCAGAAATTCGACAGCACGGCCTTCCAGTTCTTGCGGCCACCGGAGATGTCGTCGAGCTGGCTCTCCAGGTCGGCGGTGAAGTTGTACTCGACGTAGCGCTCGAAGAAGCTGCTCAGGAAGGCGGTCACCAGGCGCCCGCGGTCCTCCGGCTGGAAGCGGCGTTTTTCCAGGCGCACGTAGTCGCGGTCCTGAAGCACCTGCATGATCGAGGCATAGGTCGAGGGCCGGCCGATGCCCAGCTCCTCCAGCTTCTTGACCAGGCTCGCCTCACCGTAACGCGGCAGCGGCTGCGTGAAGTGTTGTTCGGGCAGCACCGCGTGCCGGTTCAGGCGGTCGCCCTCGAACAGCTCCGGCAGGCGCCGCTCGGAGTCGCCGCCGTCGGGTTCCCCGGCGCCGCCCTTGATTTCGTTGCCGCGGCCCTCGTCGCGGCCCTCCTGGTAGAGCTTGAGGAAGCCGTCGAACAGCACCACCGTGCCGGTCGCCCGCAGTTGCGCCGCCTGGCCCTGGGCGTCGATGTCGATCGCGACCTGGTCGAGGCGCGCCGTCTCCATCTGGCTGGCCAGCATGCGGGTCCAGATCAGGCGGTACAGCTTGAGCTCGTCCGTGCCTAGCTGGGCGGTGAGCTGGGCCGGCTCGCGGCGCGGATCGGTCGGCCGGATCGCCTCGTGCGCCTCCTGGGCGTTCTTGGCGCGGGCCTTGTAGACCGGCGGCACCACCGGGACGTAAGCGTCGCCGAAGCGGTCGCCGATCACCTGGCGCGCCGCCTCGATCGCCTCGATCGCAACGCTGACCCCGTCGGTGCGCAGGTAGGTGATCAGGCCGACGGTCTCGCCGTTGAGCTCGAAGCCCTCGTAGAGCCGCTGGGCGACGCGCATGGTGTGGGTGGCGCCGAAGCCGAGCTTGCGCGAGGCCTCCTGCTGCAGGGTCGAGGTGGTGAAGGCCGGCTGCGGCCGGCGCCGGATGGTCTTGTGCTCGACCGCGGTCACCGCGTAGTCGCGCGCCGCCTCGAGGCGCCCGGCGGCGGCCAGCGCCGTCGCCTGGTCGCCGAGATCGAACTTGCCGAGCTTGTTGCCGTCGAGATGGGTCAGCCGCGCGGTGAAGCTCTCCTGGGTCGATCCGCTGAGCCGCACCTCGACGCTCCAGTACTCCTGGGGCCGGAACGCCTCGATCTCGGACTCGCGCTCGCAGATCAGGCGCAGCGCGACCGACTGGACGCGGCCGGCCGAGCGGCTGCCCGGCAGCTTGCGCCACAGCACCGGCGACAGGGTAAAGCCAACCAGGTAGTCGAGCGCGCGGCGCGCCAGATAGGCCTCGATCAGTTCCTTGTTGAGCTCGCGCGGGTGTTTGAAGGCCTCGGTCACCGCGCGCTTGGTGATCTCGTTGAAGACCACCCGCTTGACCTCGACGCCGTCCAGCAGGTTGCGGCGCGCCAGCTCCTCGGCGATGTGCCAGGAGATCGCCTCGCCCTCGCGGTCCGGGTCGGTCGCCAGGAACAGCCGGTCGGCCTTGCGCACCGCCTCGCCGATCGCCTTGAGTTGCTTCTCGCCGCGGGCGTCGACCTGCCAGATCATGGCGAAGTCCCGGTCCGGATCGACCGAGCCGTCCTTGGCCGGCAGGTCGCGGACGTGGCCGTAACTGGCCAGCACCTGGTAGTCCTTGCCCAGGTATTTGTTGATGGTCTTGGCCTTGGCAGGCGATTCGACGACGACGACGTTCATGGATGGCCGCGCGGTTGTTCTCGAGTTTGCGGGGCGCGGCCGGGGGTCACGAAGCGGCCGCGGAGCTCCCTGCGATCAGCGCGACACGGTTGCCGGGATGCCGTTCGAGACGCCCGGCCAGCTCCAACTCGAGCAGCGCCATGTGCACGATCGCCGGCGACACATGGCATTCGCGGATCACTTCGTCAACCGCGACCGGCGTCGGACCGAGCGATTCTTCGATTCGGTCGCGCGCCTCGGCGATCTCGGCCGCATCCGGCGGAGTGGGGGCCGGGCCCAGGAAATCCGCGGCTTTCGGCTCTTCCACGGGGGGTATGAGGGTGCCTTCCAGGACGTCCAGCACGTCGGCGGCGGATTCCACCAATACCGCGCCCTGGCGGATCAGGTTGTTGCAGCCGCGCGCCCGCGGGTCGAGCGGCGAGCCCGGCACGGCGAACACATCGCGGCCCTGGTCGGCGGCGAATCGGGCCGTGATCAGGGAGCCGGAGCGCAACGCCGCCTCGATCACCAGGACGCCGCGCGACATGCCCGAGATCAGCCGGTTGCGGCGCGGGAAGTGGCGCGCCTGGGGCACGGTGCCGACCGCGATCTCGGAGGCCAGCACCCCGCGCGCCCGGATCTCCTCGTAGAGGCCGGTGTTTTCCTCCGGGTATATAATGTCCACCCCGCCCGCGACCACCGCCACGGTGCCGGTCTCGAGCGCGCCCTCATGGGCGGCGGCGTCGATGCCGCGCGCCAGGCCGGAGGCGACCAGGAACCCGGCCTCGCCCAACTCGGCGGCGAGCTGGCGCGCCAGGCGGCGGCCGTTGGCGGACGCGTTGCGGGCGCCGACGATGGCGATCGCGGGACGCCGCAGCAGGTGGGCGTGGCCCAGGCAGCCGAGCACCGGCGGCGCGTCCTCCAGGGCGGCGAGGGTGGGTGGATAGTCCGGCTCGCAGAGCGCGATCAGAAACCCCCCGGCCGCCTCGAGCCGCGCCAACTCGGCTTCCGCCACCGCCCGCGAGCAGATCGCGATCGGCCGCCTGCGCCCGCCGCGCCGGGCCAATTCGGGCAGGGCGTCGAGTGCCGCGCCGACCGAGCCGAAGCGGGCCAGCAACTGGCGGAAGGTGATCGGCCCGACGTTCTCGCTGCGGATCAGGCGCAGCCAATCGAGTCGCTCGTTGCGGTTCAAGGCGTGGGGCGCGGAGGCTGGCATGCGGCCCAGCTTGGGGTGCGGCGGGCCCGCACGTCAAGCTTGCGCCCGAAATCAATCCTTTCGCGCAACCTTGGCTCAGGCGCTCTTACGCCCGATCTTGGGCTCCTGGCCCTTGAGCAGGCGGGCGATGTTGGCGTGGTGGCGCAGCCAGACGAAGGCGGCGAGGATGGCGGCGAACTGGGTGAGTTGCGGGTCGCCTCCGAACCACCAGGCGTAGAGCGGCGCGGCGGCGATCGCCAGCAGCGTTGCCAGCGAGGCGGTGCGCAGCAGCCCCGCGACCAGCAGCCAGGTGGCGCAGGCCGCCAGGCCGACCGGCCAGGCGAGGGCGAGCAGCAGGCCGAGCGCGGTCGCCATCCCCTTGCCGCCCCTGAAGCGCAGCCAGACCGGATAGAGATGGCCGCCCAGCGCCCCCAGCCCCGCCATCAACTGCACGTCCGGGCCCCAGTTCCCGGCCAGCAGCACGGCGGCCGCGCCCTTGCCGCCGTCGAGCAGCAGGGTCGCCGCGGCCAGCCCCTTGCGCCCGCTGCGCAGCACGTTGGTGGCGCCGATGTTGCCCGAGCCGAGCTTGCGGATGTCGCCCAGGCCGGCCAGGCGCGTCAGCAGCAGCCCGAAGGGAATCGAGCCGAGCAGGTAGCCGCCGATCAGCGCCGCCAGCAGATAGGGCCCCGAAAGCGTCCAGGAAATCGGATCGGGCATGTTGCCTAATTCCCGGCTTCGAAGATGGTGCGGCCGTCGACCACGGTGCGCAGCACCTGGCCCTGGACCGGGTGGTCCTCGTAGGGCGAATTCTTGGACTTGCTGCGGAAGCGGTCCGGGTCGATGCGCCAGGGCCGCTCGAGATCGAACAGCACCAGATCGCCGGGCCCGCCCTTGGCCAGGCGGCCGCCCTCGATGCCGAGGATCTCGGCCGGGCGCGCGGTCACGCGGTGGAGGGCGTCGAGCAGCGGCATGGCGCCGTTGTGATACAGCGCCAGCGTCAAGGCCAGCAGGGTCTCCAGCCCGGCGATGCCCGGCTCGGCGTGGCTGAACGGCAGGCGCTTGGACTCCTGATCGTGGGGGCTGTGGTCGCTGGCGACGGCGTCGATGGTGCCGTCGGCCACGGCGGCGGCGATGGCGGCGCGGTCGGCCTCGGCGCGCAGCGGGGGGGAGACCTTGGCGAAGCTGCGGTAGTCGCCGACGGTATGCTCGTTGAGGGTGAAGTAGTGGGGCGCGGTGTCGCAGGTCACATTCAGGCCGCGCGCCTTGGCCTGGCGGATCGCC
>JACZVL010000169.1 GCA_022572685.1 Pseudomonadota bacterium | reverse complement strand
CAGGCGCGCGCCGGCGCCGGTGACGCTGCGGTCGATGGTGCCCAGCAGGCTGCCGCGCCGGCCGCCGGACAGCGCGGCCGTCAGTTCCAGGTTGCGCCGGGTCGCGGCGTCGATCTCCATGACCGCGCCCGAGGCCTGGCGCTTGAGCGCGCCGAGCCGCGGCAGGCGGCCTTTCTGGGTCAGCTCGACGTAGTCGAGGAGCGCGCCGGCGGCGGCCAGCTCGGGCCGGGTGAAGGCGCCGAAGGCGTCGAGCGCCTTGACCCCGTAGAACGCCTCGAGGCGCGCCCGCGCGTTCGCGCTGTCGAAGCGCGCGCCGGGCAGGGGGGTCAGCGCCGCCTTCCACTCACCCAGGACCTCGAACAAATCGGGCCGCTCCAGCAGGCGCTCGGACAGCACCAGCTCGCCGGGCGCGAGCCGCGCCAGCGCCGCGGCCAAAGCGCCCGCCTCCGGGGCTCCCTTCGGGGCGAGCGGCTGGGTCATAAAATCGCCGGTCGACATGTCGAGCCAGGCCAGCCCCAGCGCGCCGCCGGCCTCGGCCAGCGCGGCGAGATAGTTGTGGGCGCGCGCGTCGAGCAGTTCGTCCTCGGTGATCGTGCCCGGCGTGACCAGGCGGGTCACCTCGCGCTTGACCACGGATTTGTTGCCCCGCTTGCGCGCCGCCGCCGGATCCTCCATCTGCTCGCAGATCGCGACCTTGAAGCCATGGCGGATCAGGCGGAGAAGGTAACCGTCGGAGGCGTGCACCGGCACCCCGCACATGGGGATGTCCTGGCCTTCGTGCCGGCCGCGCTTGGTGAGCGTGATGTCGAGCGCCTTGGCGGCCTGGAGCGCGTCCTCGAAGAACATCTCGTAGAAGTCGCCCATGCGGTAGAACAGCAGGCAGCCGGGGTGGGCCGCCTTGATCTCCAGGTACTGCGCCATCATTGGCGTAACCGCGCCGGAGCGCGGCGAGGCTTCGCTGGATGCGGCGTCGGGCTCGATTTCTCGGCTCTCGGACACGAGGGTTATGGCTTCTTTTCCTGATTGTGGCGGGCAGGTTAGCACAGGCCCACGCGCCCTAGGCAAGCGGCCCCGGGCGAGTCACAATGTGCCCTCAAGGGCGTGACCCGGGAGTGCGGTCCGGGAGCGCGGTGTTGGCGGGAGATGCCGAGGTGTCAGACGAGAAAACCGTGCCGGGACCCGATGCGGTCGTCGAGGTGGTCGGCCGCTTCACGGGGCAGGAGGGCTTTACCGCGGCGGTCGAGGAGCTGCTTCAGGCGGGCTTCGGGCCCAGCGACCTTTCGGTCCTGGACACCCACGAGGCGCTGGGCGCGGCCGGCTCCTCGGGCGAGGCCTGGCAAACCGCCCTGGCCGGCCTGGTGGGCGAGATCAAGTACGTCGGTCCGATCACCACCGCGGGGCTGATCGGGATCGCCACCGGTCCGGTCGGCGCCGCCATCTCGGCCGCGGTCGCGGCGGGGCTCACCGGGGCGGCGCTGGCGGAGCTGCTGGAGACGATACGCGCCACCCCGCACACCGAGAGCTTCGCCCGCGCGCTCGAGGCCGGCGCGCTGCTGCTCTGGGTCCGGGCCGCCGACGCGGAGCGCGAGGCCAAGGCGAGCGAGGTCCTGAGCCGCCACGGCGCCCAGGACCTGCACCGCCACCAGCGCCCGGCCGGGCGCTAGCATATTCACCCGAGGACCGTTGAGAATGACCGACGACAAATCGCGGGCGATCGATCGGGAAGCGCTGGAGATGCACGCGCGCGGCCGGCCCGGCAAGCTGGAGATTCGCGCCACCAAGCCGCTGACCACCCAGCACGACCTGACGCTGGCCTATTCGCCGGGCGTCGCCGCCCCCTGCCTCAAGATCGCCGAGGACGAGAGCCTGGCCTACGAGTACACCGCCAAGGGCAACCTGGTGGCGGTGATCTCCAACGGCACCGCGGTCCTGGGCCTGGGCGATCTGGGTGCGCTCGGCGCCAAGCCGGTGATGGAGGGCAAGGCGGTGCTGTTCAAGCGCTTCGCCGATATCGACGGCATCGATCTGGAGATCGACACCCGCGACGTCGACGAGTTCGTCAACTGCGTGCGCTTCCTGGGCAAGACCTTCGGCGGCATCAATCTCGAGGACATCAAGGCGCCGGAGTGCTTCATCATCGAGCAGCGGCTGCGCGAGTTGCTCGACATCCCGGTGTTCCACGACGATCAGCACGGCACCGCGATCATCACCCTCGCCGGCATCATCAACGCGCTGCACCTGACCGGCCGCGAATTGGCCACCACCCGGATCGTCATCAACGGCGCCGGGTCCGCCGGCATCGCCTGCGCCGAGTTGATCAAGGCCATGGGCGCGCGGCCCGACAACGTCATCCTCTGCGACACCCGCGGGGTGATCTACCAGGGCCGCGAGGATGGCATGAACCAATGGAAATCCGGCCACGCCGCCAACACCAAATTGCGCAGCCTCGCCGAGGCGATGGAGGGCGCCGATTTGTTCCTGGGGCTCTCGGTGGCCGGCGCCGTCGACAAGGACATGGTCCGCTCCATGGCCGACAAACCGATCATATTCGCCATGGCCAATCCGGACCCGGAAATCCGGCCCGAGGAGATCCGCGAGGTGCGCGCCGACGCAATCATCGCCACCGGCCGTTCGGACTACCCGAACCAGGTCAACAACGTGCTCGGCTTTCCCTACATCTTCCGCGGCGCGCTCGACGTGCGCGCCTCCACCATCAACATGGAGATGAAGATCGCCGCCGCCAAGGCGCTGGCCGCGCTGGCGCGCGAGGACGTGCCCGACGAGGTCGACCGAGCTTATGCCGGGCGCCGGGTGCGCTACGGCCCCGACTACATCATCCCCGCGCCCTTCGACCCGCGGCTGATCGTGGCGGTGCCCAAGGCGGTGGCCAAGGCGGCCATGGATTCGGGCGTCGCGCGCAAGCCGCTCGAGAGCCTGGACGCCTACGGGCACGAGCTCGCCGCCCGGCTCGACCCGACCGCCTCCAGCCTGCAGCGCATTTTCGAACGGGTGCGCGAGAACCCGCGGCGCGTGGTCTTCGCCGAGGGCGAGGAGGAGACCACGATCCGCGCCGCCTACGCCTTTTACAACGCCGGCTACGGCACGCCGATCCTGGTCGGACGCGAGGACCGGGTCCAGGACACCATGCGCCAGATGGGCATCCCGGAGAGCTTCACCGAGATCCACAACGCCCGGCTCTCGGCCCACAACCAGCGCTACATGGATTACCTCTACGCGCGCCTCCAGCGCCACGGCAAGCTGCAGCGCGATTGCCAGCGCATGGTCAACCAGAACCGCAACGTCTTCGCCGCCTGCATGGTGGCCTGCGGCGATGCTGACGCCATGGTCACCGGCCTCACGCGCAGCTTCGGGGTCGCCTTCGAAGACATCGGCCGGGTCATCGACCCCAAGCCGGGGCACCTCCTGTTCGGCATGTCGATCATGGTGCTCGAGGGGCGCTCGCTGTTCGTCGCCGACACCTCGGTGCACGAGCTGCCCAGCCCCGAGCAGCTCGCCGACATCGCGATCCAGAGCGCCGCCCAGGCGCGCGCCATGGGGCACGAGCCGCGGGTCGCGCTGCTCAGCTTCTCCAACTTCGGCAACCCCATGCGGGAGAAGGCGGCGCGGGTGCGCGACGCCGTCAAGGTGCTCGACTCGCTCGACGTCGACTTCGAGTACGACGGCGAGATGCAGGCCAACGTGGCGCTCGACTTCGAGCTGATGCGCCGGCTCTATCCCTTCGCGCGCCTGAGCGGCCCGGCCAATGTGCTGATCATGCCGGCGCTGCACAGCGCCAATATCTCGGCCAAGCTGATGCAGAGCGCGGGCATCGGCACGGTGATCGGCCCGATTCTGATCGGTCTCTCGAAGCCGGCGCAGATCGTCCAGACCGGGGCCATGGTCAACGACCTGGTGATCGCGGCCGCGATCGCCGCCCACGATTCGGTGATGGACGGGAGGTTGCTCTGACGGGAGGTTCCGCTGACGCGGAACGCGCACCGGCCCACTCCCCCACCCGGCTCTTTTTCAGGCTCCCCTGCGGGTCGCCCAGCAGCCCCACCCGGCCACCCACGGGATCGTATGCTCATGGGTGGCCGGGTGGGGCTGCTGGGCGAGCGCCAACGCGCGAGCCAAAAACATGGGTGGCCGGGTGGGGGAGTGGGCCGGTGTTGCCGCTTGAACGAAAACGCCTCTACCGGCTGGTGCCGTCGACCGTGATGCTGCGGAGCGCGTAGTCACCGCCACTGTTGACCAGGGCGATGCCGTCGAAGGGGTCGCGGAAGCTGCGGTCGGTGACCTCCATGACCTGTGCGCCGTCGACCTTGACCACCATGCGCCCGCCGCGATCCCGGGACCACTCGATGACGTGGGGCTTTCCGTCCTCGAACTTGAGCGGCTTGTCGGTGAGCTCCACGGTGGAAACGCCGCCGCGCGACGACAGCCGCAAGAGCTCGAGCGAGGGTGCCCCGGCCCGGGCGCCCGGGTTGTAGGCCAGGCGGTAGCCGGCGCTCGCGTTGGCGCCCTGGTAGGGCCCGAACTCGAAGCGCGGCTCGGCGACGCCCGGCACCAGGCGCGCGGTCAGCTCCAGGCGCAGGGAAAAGGCGTTGGTGATCCTGACCGGGGCGATGGCGGCGGCATAGGTCGGCGCGACCGGCGGCGCGGCCGGCTGCTGGTCCTGCCGGCCCTGCAGGGTCTGCTTCAGGAACTGGCCGAACAACTGCTTGATCGGGTCCTTGCCGGCGCCGCGCTCCTGGGTTTCGGCCGGGGCCGGGGCGGGCGCCTCGATCACCGAGCGCAGGCCGTAGCGCCAATCGATCAGGAACTCCCCGGCGGTGACCTGCCAGGGCGGGTCGGGTTGCGGCCCGCGCCCGGAGAAGTCGTCGCTGAACAGGCGCTTGTCCCAGGGGTTCTCGTAGCGGCCCAAGACCTTGCGCAGATCGCGCAGGTACCAGGGGTCGATCAGCCGCTCCCGCTCACCGCGGTCGAAGAGTTCGTTGAGCTCCTTGAGGAGCACCCTGAGTTGTGGGTCGCCCACGGCCGGATCGGCCTGGGCCGCGGCCGGCCCGCTCCAACTCGCCGCGCCGGCCGCAAAGGCGGCGAGCGCGAGACCTGCGATCACGCTGCGTAAGTTTCTCATGGCCGAAAATCTAGCACGGCCGGGGCGCCGGAGTCCCGCCCGTCAGGCTCCTGTCCTACTGAACCGCGCTGATCAGGAAGAACAGGGCGCCCGCCATCGCCGCGGTGGCCGGCACGGTGATCACCCAGGCGGCGGCGATGGTCATCAGGTGGCCGCGCGTACCAGCTTGCGCCGCGGCCAGCGACTCCCGCAGCCCTCTCCGGCTCAAGGTCTATCGGTAACCGCCGATCCTCCACAACGCCCTACGGGAACACCAGCAAAAGGCTCCAAGAGAAGGCACCATTGAAATCATCGTGAGGGCGGCATAACCTAACCGACTGGCGATGCCTGCCTCGCTTTTTCAACATCGAGCGGTACCTCCCCGGAGCGCGTGTGCGAGAGGATACGATCTTTTCACCCTATCTCTGGTATCAGGCTCGCTGGTCACGCATGGGGGTTTGGCAGCGCTCGGAAAAGCGCCGTCACGGCCCATGAATGGCCCCCCGCCACGGGCGCGATGAGCACCGCCACCATCCCGAGGAGCTTGAAAGAGGCGCTCGAGGCGCGAAAGGTCATTCCCTTCGCCGGTGCGGGCGTGTCGATGGAGGTCCGATTTAAGGCCAAGCCCCGACCGGAAGACCCGCCGGCCCTGCCGAGCTGGATCGAGCTCCTTCACAAGGCGGCAAAGCGCCTTCGCGAGGAGGGAAAGGGCGCCGAGGCAGACTTGGTCGAGGCTTCCCTCGAGGTGCGACCCCCGAAGCTGCTCGAGGCCGCTGAGGTCGCGCGAGGCGCACTCCATGCCGGCCTCTGGTCGAAGTTCCTTGTCGAGTGCTTCCGGATCAAGCGCCGCGGCGATCTCGCCCCCGAGAGCCTGGAACTGGCGCGGCTCCTCTGGCGTCTCGGCAGCACGCTCCTCATCACCACCAATTACGACAATGTCCTCAAATGGGCGGCGCCCGAGGGTGTCGACCCGATTCTTTGGCCCATCAGCAATCCGTTCGGCTTCGTTCAGTTCCGCCGCGGCGAACATGATGATCCGACGGTCTGGCATCTCCATGGCCATATCGACGACCCCGAAGGTCTGGTCCTCACGCCCGACGGCTACGCCGAGCTCTACGGCCCGAACATCGAAGAAGGACGGTACCAGGCTGCGCTTGATTCCCTGCGTAGCCTCCTGGTCTCCCATACCTTCCTGTTCGTCGGGTTCAGCCTCACCGACGCAGCGGTGAATGCCCAGCTCGCTTGGCTCGAGGCCGTCTTCAAGGGCCAGGGCGGCAAGCACTTCGCCCTCCTCCGCCAGGACCAGATTCCGCTGTTCGAGGCGCGAAGCGACCTCCAGAACATTGAGCCGATCCCGTTCACCGATCACGGGCCGCCCCTGCTCGCGTTGGTCACAGCCATGGCCGAGATCGTCGAGGCGGCTACCAAGGCCCCGGCCCGGCCGGCCGTGGCGGCCAACGGCAACGCGTCGTCCAAGCTGATCGCCGTCCCGCATCTCGACTGGCCCGAAGAGCTCGGCATCGAGATGCCGGACAGCCTTCTGCTCAGGCCCGAAAGCGCGGTGGTCCCCTTCCATGCCGAGCGTCGGGGTCTGCTCCAAGAAGTTCTCGACTGGGCGATCGTCGAGCCCCAGGGGATCGCGCTCCGCCTTCAGGCCGGCCCCGGCGGCGCCGGCAAGACCCGATTGATGCTTGAGGCCTGCCGGGAGCTGAATGAAGAGCATGGCTGGGCGGCAGGGTTCCTCCAGGAGGGCGCGGACCTCGATCGCGATCTCCAAAGCCTCCTCGCCGAGAGCAGGGACTGTTTCATCGTAATCGACTACGCCGAAACCAGGAGCCGCGACGTCGCGTCCCTGGCGCGCACCGCCCTGCACGCCTCGAGCCGGAGCAAGCTGCGCCTCGCCCTTGTGGCTCGGGATGGGGGCGACTGGTGGGACCGGCTCGCCGATCTCGCGGACGGCGACAAGGCGCTCGAGGCGATTCTGCGCGATCCTGTGAGCAAGACCGGTCCCTATCG
>JACZVL010000014.1 GCA_022572685.1 Pseudomonadota bacterium | reverse complement strand
AAGTGCGCCGTCGCGGGAGATGTCGGTGGTGATGATCGCCGCGGCGCCCGCATCCTCGAAGCGGCGCGCCAGCTCGAGGGTCCCGATCGCGCTCACCTCGGCCCAGCCCTCGACCGCGACCCGGCCGTCGCGCGCGTCGATGCCGAGCGCGACGCGGCCCGGAAATTCCCGGCACGCGGCGCGCACCAGCTCCGGGTCCTTGACCGCGACCGTGCCCAGGATGACCCGGGCGACGCCGGCCTCGAGCCAGGATTCGATGGTCGCCATGTCGCGGATACCGCCGCCCAGCTGCGCCGGGATGGCGACCGCGGCCAGGATCGCCTCGACCGCGGCGCGGTTGACCGGCCGGCCCTCGAAGGCGCCGTCGAGATCGACCAGGTGCAGCCACCCGAAGCCGGCGGCCTCGAAGGCGCGCGCCTGGGCCGCCGGATCGTCGTTGAACACGGTCGCCGTGGCCATCTCGCCGCGCAGCAGGCGCACGGCCTGACCGTCCTTCAGGTCGATGGCGGGATAGAGGATCATGGCCGGGCGCCGTTGCCGGTCAGGTCCTTGTGATAGAAATAACCGGCCACCCAGCGGTCGTCGATCCAGGCGTAGTGCGGATGGGTGCCCCAGCGCTGGTAGCCGAGGGATTCGTAAAGCTTGATCGCGGCTTCCTGGGTCTCGCGCAGGTCCAGGTTGAGCACCCGCAGGCCGGCGTCGCGCGCCGCCTTCTCGATGGCCAGCGCGAGCCCGCGCGCCAGACCATGGCCGCGCGCCCAGGGGGCCATGAAGGCGAGGGTCAGCTGGCCGACGTAGTTCTGGGCCTCGTTGTTGCGCGGCGGCCGCACCAGCTGCGCGGAGCCGGCGACGGTGCGGTCCAGGCGGGCCACGAAGAGCTCGCGCTCGGGCACCACCAGCACGCCCTTCCAGTAGGCCTCCATGACGTGGCGCTGGGGCGGCGCGAGCCAGCCGAAGCCGCCGCCCGCCTGAATCGCCGCGTCGGCGGCGTCGCAGAGGTCGTGGAGGTCGGGGCCGACGAACTCGGTCAGGCGATCCACCGAGACCGTGACCGCGCCGCCCCGGAAGCTGGTTGGATCGAGGCTGGTTGGATCGGGATCCGCCGTCATGGCCGCCACCTCAGGAAGTTGCCGATGAGCGCCAGGCCCGCGGCCTGGCTTTTCTCGGGATGGAACTGGGTTCCGAACAGGTTGTCCCGGCCCACCACCGCCGCCACCGGGCCGCCGTAGTCGACGCGCGCCAGCAGGTGTTCGGGGGAATCGGGCCGGAACTCATACCCATGCACGAAGTAGACATAAGTGCCCGAGCCCAGCCCGTCCAGGACCGGATGCTCCGGGTGCGGGATTTCCAAGGCATTCCAGCCCATGTGCGGAATCTTGAGCGCCGGGTCGCGGGGCGCGAGTGCGGTCACCTGGCCCGGAATCCAGCCCAGGCCGGTGTGGTCGCCATGCTCGCGCCCGACGCTCGCCATCAGTTGCATGCCGACGCAGATGCCGAAGAACGGCCGGCCCCGGGCGATCACCACCTCCGCCAGCGCCTCGACCATGCCCGGGAGCGCGTGGAGCCCGGCGCGGCAGTCGCCGAAGGCGCCGACTCCGGGCAGCACCACGCGCTCGGCGGCAGCCACCGCCTCGGGGTCGGCGGTGACCAGGACTTGCGTGTCCAGCCCGGCCTCGCGGGCGGCGCGCTCGAAGGACTTGGCCGCCGAGCGCAGGTTGCCCGAGCCGTAATCGATGATGGCGACGGTCATGCGGTGCTCACAGACATCCGGCCCGGCCCGGCCCGGACTCCGGACCGGGCCCGGGGGCCGAGAGTTCCTACAGGCTGCCCTTGGTGGAGGGCACGGCGTCGGCCTTGCGCGGGTCGATCTCGATCGCCTGGCGCAGCGCGCGCGCCAGGCCCTTGTAGCAGGACTCGACGATATGGTGCGTGTTCTCGCCGTAGAGGTTCTCGACGTGCAGGGTCAGGCCGGCGTGCTGGGCGAAGGCCTGGAACCACTCCTTGAACAGCTCGTTGTCCATCTCGCCCAGCTTGTCGCGCCTGAGATTCACCTTCCACACCAGATAGGGGCGGTTCGAGGCGTCGAGCGTTACCCGGGTCAGGGTCTCGTCCATGGGCGAGAGCGCCGAGCCGAAGCGCCGGATGCCCGTGCGTTCGCCGAGTGCTTTGGCGACCGCCTGGCCGAGCACGATGCCGCTATCTTCGGTGGTGTGGTGGGAGTCGATGTGCAGGTCGCCCTCGGCCTTCAGCGTGATGTCGATCAGGCTGTGGCGCGAGAGTTGTTCGAGCATGTGGTCGAGAAAGCCGATCCCGGTGGCGATCTCGTAAACACCGGTGCCGTCCAGATCGACGCTGGCGGAAATCCGGGTCTCGTTGGTGTTGCGCTCGACGCTGGCCTGACGCATGGCTGCCTCCCTGGGGCCAACGGATGGTTTGGCCCGCGAATTGCGGCGCCGTTGTAGCAGGAAGCGCGCGCCGCTGCCAGGGGCCCCAATAGGTGCCCCGAAGGGCCAGGAAGCGCTTGACCCCAGGCCCGATTTCGCCCAGTTGACAGGGCATGGCGGAGGCGGAAAATCAGGGCTGGCGCGGCACCACCGTGCTTTCGGTGCGCAAGGGCGGCCAGGTCGTGGTCGCCGGCGACGGCCAGGTCACCCTGGGCAACACGGTGATCAAGGCCAATGCGCGAAAAGTTCGCCGGCTCGGCAAGGGCGGGGTGATCGCGGGCTTCGCGGGCGCCACCGCCGATGCGCTGACCCTGTTCGAGCGCCTCGAAGCCAAGCTGGAGACCTATCCGGACCAGTTGACCCGGGCCTGCGTCGAGCTCGCCAAGGACTGGCGCACCGACCGCTACCTGCGCCGCCTGGAGGCCATGATGGCGGTCGCCGACGCCTCGGTGTCGCTGGTCCTCACCGGCACCGGCGACGTGCTCGAACCCGAGGACGGCCTGATCGCCATCGGCTCGGGCGGCCCCTTCGCGCTCGCCGCAGCCCGCGCGCTCATCGACCGCGACGACCTGGATGCCGAGGCGGTCGCCCGCAAGGCCATGGAAATCGCCGCAGGGATTTGTATCTATACCAATGAAAATGTCATCATCCAAAGCATCGCAACCGAGTGAGGCGCGGGCGCGCTTGGCCGAGTCCCAGGTCGTCGCCTTCACCCCGCGCGAGATCGTCTCCGAGCTCGACCGCTTCATCATCGGCCAGAACGACGCCAAGCGCGCGGTCGCCATCGCGCTGCGCAACCGCTGGCGCCGCCAGCAGCTGCCCGAGGAGCTGCGCGAGGAGGTGCTGCCCAAGAACATCCTGATGATCGGCCCGACCGGCGTCGGCAAGACCGAAATCTCGCGCCGCCTGGCGCGGCTCGCCCAGGCGCCCTTCATCAAGGTCGAGGCGACCAAGTTCACCGAGGTCGGCTACGTCGGCCGCGACGTCGAGCAGATCATCCGCGATCTGGTCGAGATTTCGATTTCCATGACCCGCGAGCGCCTGGCCAAGGAGGTCAAGGCCAAGGCCGAGCTCAACGCCGAGGAGCGCCTGGTCGACGCGCTGGTCGGCGACAAGGCGAGCGCCGAGACCCGCTCCAAGTTCCGGCGCCTGCTGCGCGGCGGCGACATCGACGAGCGCGAGGTCGAGGTCGAGGTCATCGACAGCGGCGGCATGCAGCTACCGACCATGGATATCCCGGGCATGCCGGGCGCCTCCATGGGCATGCTCAACCTGAACGACATCTTCGGCGGCGCGCTCGGCCAGCGCACCAAGACCCGGAAATTGTCCGTGGCCAATGCGATCAAGCTGCTGACCGACGAGGAAAGCGACAAGCTGCTCGACCAAGAGGCGGTCACCGCCGAGGCCATCACCGCGGCCGAGCAGAACGGCATCGTGTTCCTGGACGAACTCGACAAGATCACCGCGCGCTCCGAGCGCAGCGGCGCCGACGTCAGCCGCGAGGGCGTGCAGCGCGACCTGCTGCCGCTGATCGAGGGCACCACGGTCGCGACCAAGCACGGCGCGGTCAAGACCGACCATATCCTGTTCATCGCCTCGGGCGCCTTCCACATGGCCAAGCCCTCGGACCTGCTGCCCGAGCTCCAGGGCCGCCTGCCGATCCGGGTCGAGCTCCAGGCCCTCACCCGCGACGACTTCCGGCGCATCCTGACCGAGCCGGAGAACTCCCTGGTGCGCCAGTACAAGGCGCTGCTCGACACCGAGGAGGTAACCCTCGACTTCACCGAGGAGGGCATCGACGCGCTCGCCGATCTCTCCGCCGAGATCAATTCCAGCGTCGAGAACATCGGCGCCCGGCGCCTGCACACGGTGATGGAGAAGCTGCTGGAGGAAATCTCCTTCGCCGCCACCGACCGCGGCGGCGAAACCGTGGTGATCGACGCGGCTTACGTCAACGACCACGTCGCCGAACTCGCCAAGGACACCGACCTCAGCAAGTTCATTCTTTAGGGTCCGGCCGGGCGTTTCTTTCGCCGAATATCCTTTTGAAAATTGGCCGCTTTCCGACTGAACTTCCGTATATCTGTGGAAACATCTTCTCTCGCGCCATGAATATCTACGATAAAAGCGAACGCCAATTGTCCGTCCTTGTTTAATTCAACCAAGTGGGACGGGTCATTGTGAAGAAGAACATTTGTTCCGTCGGTGATCAGGTATCGAGCAATTTCTGAATCGGGGCCGAGATTCGAAAATATTTTCCTTTGCGTATCCAGCGCCTGCTTCAGCTTTGCGACCGGAAGCCTGCTTTCAAGAAGGCGGTTGAGCGCGCGAAGCAGCACAAGGTCGCCAAAACTATAAAGACACGAGCGTCCCCGGCCCGGGTTTGCCCTTATCGACGGTATAACGACACCCTCGCGATATAGGTACGCGACCATCATCGGGCTCTTAAAGCCTGTGACCCGAGTAGCTTGTGCCGTGGTGTATGATTCGAAAATCATATAGTTCAGTACAGAACTATTTTATTTACGTCAAATAAAACAGTGCATAATCAACATGCCCGACGCAATAACCATATATAGTAGCATAATGGGCTTTAGTCGCTACATGTCGTAAATATGATGAGTATTGTGTTTTCATTTGACAGACACATAGGGATGCTTTACAGGGCGTGATGGAGAGAAATCTCAAAAAGTGGGCGCCCACCGCAAGCCATGAACAGCAACAGCGATGGACGCCCGGTCCCCAACCGAAAAATTGAGGAACCGAAATATGACCTACCGTTATCCGTTTCACAACGCTCCTGACGCCCTCAAGCTTCAGGTCTGGGAAAAGGGAGCACCAATCTCTGGATACGACGCCGCAATTTGGAGACGTGATGCGTGTGGCCATCCGATGAAGTACACAGAGCATGGCAACGCGGATTCGGAGCATGGTTGGGAGATCGATCATATCATACCGTCCTCACGTGGCGGGGCAGATACGATCGATAATCTCCAGCCCTTGTACTGGAAAAACAATCGTAACAAGGGCGATACTTATCCGTGGTACTGCGAAAACGCAGCTTGAATTCGACGCTTCTGCAAACGTAGTGCTCTAAACCGGAGTCCTCTGTGGCTCCGGTTTTTCTTTCGCTCAGCCTAATATTCCAAGCGTCCCCACATTTCGGGGAAGGGAATGGCGACGTGGGCCTGGTAGGCGGGGCGTTCGCCGAGCCGCGCGTACCAGGCTATGAGGTTGGGCAGGGAAGGATAGTCGAATTCCATGGCGAAATAGCGGTAGAGCAGTGCGCCCACCGGGATATCGCCCATGGTGAAGGTTTCGCCGGCGAGATAGGGCTGGCCGCCCAGGTGCCGGTCCAGGAGCTCCAAGTGTTTGACCAGCCGTCCGTTGGCCGCGCGCATGGCATCCATATCGCGCTGTTCCGGCGGTGTGCGCACGAAACCCCAGAACAGATCGATGAATTCACGGTAGGCCATGGTCTGCGTCCAGGCCATCCAGATATCGGCCTGGGCGCGCGCGCCCGGGTCCGGGTTCCACAGCGTTCCGGCGCCATACTTGGCCGCCAGATAACGGATGATCGCGTTCGATTCCCAGACCACCGTGTCGCCATCTCGCAAAACCGGCACCCGCCGGTTCGGGTTCAGCGCCGCGAATTCGGGCGTATCGAGCCCGCCGAACTCTCCGCCCGCATCGATGCGCTCGTGCGGCACGCCCACCTCGCCCACGGCCCACATGGCCTTCTGCACGTTGATCGAATTCCGTCGGCCCCAAATCGTCAGCATGTTGCGTTCCCCGAGATTGCCCTCACCCCGCCCGCTCGACCTCCCCCATCATGCGTGCGATGGCGTCCTCCGGGAGCTCGGCGATCTTTTCGGCGAGGCGGTTGGCGAACTCGGTGGCCTGGGGGGAGAGGTCCGAGGTGTCGACCACGACGCGCGGGTGCGAGAGGTCGGCCAGGCGCTGGAGTTCCTCCGCGTCGTCCCAGATGACGCCCAGGAACTGGCAGATGCGGTGCACGAAGCGCCGGTTGGGGCGGCCGCGCCTGCCGTGCTCGAGCGCCGAGAGGTAGGCCGGCGAGACCCCGAGCCCGGCCGCCATGTCCTTGAGCTGCAGGCCGCGCTCGGCGCGCAAGCTCCGCATCTTCTCGCCGAAGGGAGTCACGATCGCGCGTTCCTGTATTAACCGGAAAGAAGTTTACTCCCGATTCGCGCGGCTGTCGCCCCTAACCGCCCTTCTTGCGGCGCAGCAGCACGTAAAGCGCGCCGAGGCCGCCGTGTTTGGGCTGGGCGTAGTCGAAGGCGAGCACCCGGGCGCGGTTGTCCGGCTCGTTGAGCCAGCGCGGCACCTGGGCGCGCAGCACGCCCCCCCTGGCGGCCCCCGTGGCGGCCCCCGTGGTGGTGCCCTTGCCGGTGATCACCAGGACGCAGCGTAAGGAGCGCGCCTGGGATTCGCCGAGAAACTGGCCCAGGGCCGCGTGCGCCTGACCTTGCGTGTAGCCGTGCAAATCGAGCCTGGCCTCGACCGGCAGCCGGCCGCGCCTGAGGCGTTCGGTGCGGCGCCGGTCGACCCCGGCGGCGCGGCCGTGTTCGAGCGCCGGCTCGGTGCGCTGGGGTGGGGTGACGGGCCGCGGCCGGGGTAGGGGCCGGGGTTCCTTCTTGGCCTTGGGCTCCGCCTTCGCGGGTGGGGCTTCGGGGGTTGCGGGGGGCGCGGGCGGCGGCGCGCGCTTGGCCAGCGGCTTGGCGTCGCGGGTCACCTGCCGCCACAGCGCCCGGTCTTCGTCATCGAGGCCCGAGCCCTCCTTCCGCTTATCCGCCATCCCTTGGCCCATTCCCGGATTCCGTGTCCTCGACCAGCAGGATGTGCAGGCGACGCGGCCCGTGGGCGCCGAGCTGGATGGTCTGTTCGATATCGGCGGTGCGCGAGGGCCCGGTGATGAAGTTGACCGTGCGCGGCAGGTGGCCCCGGCCGTAGGTCTCGCGCAGCCGGTCCCAACCGTCCTCGTAGGCGCCCACCACCTGGGAGGCCTTGAGCACCACCACGTGGTTGTCGGGCAGGAAGTTCAGCGTGGTCGGCGCCTCCGGCCCCGAGGCCAGCAGCAGCGTGCCGGTCTCGGCGATCCCGGCCACGGCGCCGGTGAGCGAGACCTGGTCGCGGCCCTCGGCGCGGCCGGTCTCGACCTCGATCATCGGCTGCCCGTCCCAGGGCAGGTTCTCCAGCTCCGGACTCGGCGCCAGGCGCAGCTTGGGCGCCAGGTTGGCGGCCTTCAGGTAGTCGGCGACCGCGGCCGGGACCTGGTCCAGGCTGGCGATGCGGGCCACCGTCGCCGCCTGCTCCACCGCCATGGCCTCGAACAGATCGACCTGGGCGGCCGGCGGAATCTGGGCGCGCGCCGGCTGCGGCCCGCGCGGGAACTCGTCCAGGCGTCGATCGACCGCCTGGCGCGCGCCGGCGTCGGCCTCCTCGGCGCCGCGCTTCAAGGCCCGGCGCAAGGACCCCATGATGGCGTCGCGGCCCGCGCTCATGGGCCGGTGCTCCGGTTTCGCTCCGCCCAGAGCGCGTGGAACGTGCGCCCCTGGGGTGCGGGCAGGTCGCGCACCCCGGTCCAGCCGCCGGCCAGCGGCAGGGACCGCAGCCGGCCCTTGCGCCCGGCGAGCGTGGCGAGCAGGCGTGCCGCCAGGCCGGTGACGCGGTGATAGAGCTCCGGCCGGCTGGCCAGGAAGGTCCAGAGCCCGAGCCCCGCGCGCACGGCGCGTGGCGTCAGGTGGCGTTCGAACTCGCGCTCGCGCCAGTGGCGCATCATCTTGGGCAACGGGATGCGCACCGGACAGACCGCCTCGCAGCGGCCGCAGAAGGTCGAGGCGTTGGGCAGGTCGCCGGCCTCCTCGATCCCGATCAGCCCCGGCGTCAGCACCGCGCCGATCGGCCCCGGATAGACCCAACCATACGCATGTCCGCCGATCGCGTGATAGACCGGGCAGTGGTTCATGCAGGCCCCGCAGCGGATGCAGCGCAGCGCGTCCCGGAACGGCCCGGCCAGCATCTCCGAGCGGCCGTTGTCGAGCAGGATGACGTGATATTCTTCGGGCCCGTCCACGTCGCCGGCGCGCCTGGGGCCGGTCGAGACCGTGGTGTAGGTCGAGAACTCCTGACCCGTGGCCGAGCGCGCCAGGACCCTGAGGATGGTGGTGGCGTCCTCGAGCGTCGGCACCACCTTCTCCAGGCTGGCGATCACGATGTGCACCCGGGGCAGCGCCAGGGTCAAATCGCCGTTGCCCTCGTTGGTGACGATGATCGAGGAGCCGGTCTCGGCGACCAGGAAATTGGCCCCGGTGATGCCGACATCGGCGGCGAGGAAGCGCTCGCGCAGGATTCCGCGCGCCTCCTCGACCAGCTCGCGCGGCTCCTCGAGCGAGCGTTCGGGCGGCAGGTGGCGGTGGTGGGCGCGAAAGTCGGCCTCGATCAGGTCCTTGGTCAGGTGCACCGCCGGCGCGATGATGTGGCTCGGCCGCTCGCCGCGCAGCTGGACGATGTATTCGCCCAGATCGGTCTCCACCGGCGTGATGCCGTTCGCCTCCAGGTGCTGGTTGAGGTCGATCTCCTCGGAGATCATGGACTTGCCCTTGGTCACGGTCTTGGCGCCGACGCGGCGGCAGATGTCGAGCACCGCGGCGCGCGCGTCGGCGGCGCTCGGGCACCAATGGACCTGGCCGCCCTGGGCGGTCATCCGCTCCTCGTAGCGTTCGAGATAGAGGTCGAGATGATCCAGGGTATGGACCTTGATGTCGCGGGCGGCGTCGCGCAGGGCATCGAACTCGGGCAGGCGCGCGACCGCCTTGGCGCGCTTGCCGATGAAGCCGACCTTGACGTGGGCCAGCGCGCGCTTGAGCTGCGGGTCCTTGACCGCCGCGCGGGCGTTCGCCTTGAAGGCGCGGGGGCTCGAATCCATCCGGCCTAGCCCTTGCGGTCTTCAACGCCGGCGCCGATCGCCGGCTCGTCGGTCATGCCGGCCAGCACCTCGGCGACGTGGCGGACCTGCACCTTCGAGCCGCGCCGCTGCAGCTTGCCGGCCATGTTCAACAGGCAGCCCAGGTCCCCGGCCAGCAGCGTGCCGGCGCCGGTCTGCTCCACGCGCTCGACCTTGTCGGTCACCATGGTGTCGGAGATCTCCGGATACTTGACGCAGAAGGTGCCGCCGAAGCCGCAGCAGACATCGGCGTCGGGCAATTCCTCCAGGCGCAGGCCCCGCACCGTGGCGAGCAGCGCGCGCGGCTGATCGTGGATGCCGAGCTCGCGCAGGCCCGAACAGGCGTCGTGATAGGCCGCGCTGCCCTCGAAGGCCGCCTCGACCCCGGTCACGCCGCGAACGTCGGTCAGGAAGGAAACCAGCTCGAAGGTCTTGGCGGCCAGCGTCCCGGCGCGGGCGGCCAGCTCCGGGTTGTCGGCCAGCAGCGCCGGATAGTGTTCGCGGATCATCGCCGCGCAGGAGCCGGACGGCACGACCAGGTAATCGAAGTCCTCGAAGGCGGCGATCACCTGGGCGGCGAGAGTCCGGGTGTCGTGCCGGTCGCCGGCGTTGTAGGCCGGCTGGCCGCAGCAGGTCTGCGCCCGCGGCGCCGCGACCCTGCAGCCCGCCGCCTCCAGCAGCTTGACCGCCGCGAAGCCGACGCTGGGCCGGAACAGATCGACCAGACAGGTCACGAACAGCCCGACGCGGGGCGCGGTCTCGGACATGGCGGCGGGCCTTCCTCGGGTCATCGCGAATTCCGGGATAATGGCCCGCGCCCGACAAAATGCAAGGTTGGGTCGGGGGCCCCAGCCGCCCCCGCTTAGCTGGTGGTCTTGCGGCGCTCGGCGACGGGGTTGGGCAGCAGCAGGTAGAACCGGGCCTTTTGTTTCATCCGCCCGGCCTGTTCGAGCGCGGCCTCGCCCGAGCCCCAGAAGAAATCGCCCCTCAGCGGTCCCTTGATGGCGCTGCCCATGTCCTGGGCCACCACCAGCCGGCGCAGGGGCTTGTCGCCGCCGGGCCAGGTGGTGTCGAGGTAGAGCAGCGCGCCGAAGGGCAGGAAATCGGGGTCGACCGCGAGACTCCGGCCGGCGGTGAGCGGCACGCCCTGGGCGCCGATCGGGCCCTCGCCCTCGATCCAGCGGAAGAAGATGTAGCGCGCGTTGCGCTGCATCATCTCCGCCGCCTCGGCCGGGTGGGCGCGCAGCCAGGCGCGGATGCCCTGCATCGAGGCCTGGTCGCGCGGCACCTTGCCTTCCTTGAGTAGCGCCCGGCCGATGGCGGTGAAATCGAGCCCGTTGGAGGCGGCGAAGCCGATGCGCCGGAGGCTGCCGTCGGGCATGCGCACCTGGCCCGAGCCCTGAATGTGCAGGAAGAACACGTCGACCGGATCGTCCGACCACAGGAGCTCGGCATCGCCCATGTCGAGCGCGCCGTCGTCGATCTCCCGGCGCGTGTAATAGGGCAGCAGGCGGCCGTCCTCGACCCGGCCGACGATGCGCAGGCCCTCGAGATCGGCGCGGAAGCGGCCCAGGCTCACGGTCACCAGATCGCGCGGCGTGGCGTAGATCGGCACCTGATAGGGGCCGCCGGGGAAGGGCGCGCCGTTGAGCTCGGCCTCGTAGTAGCCGGTCAGCAATCCGACGTCCTGGTCGTGCTCGTGGCTGGCGTCACGCGCCTTGAAGGGGGCGAAGTGCGCCTCGATCGCTCTGCGCGCCGCGCCGTGGTCGCCGTCCGGAACCTGGGCGAGCGCGGCGCAGGCCGGGCGCCAGTCCGCGACCCTGCCGCCCAGGCCCTGGGGCCCGACCGCGCGCTGGTCCGGCTGGCGGGTCAAGCGCCCACAGGAACGCCGGAAGGCGGGCAGCGCCTCGGCCTGGCCGTCCTCGGCCCAGCCGGGCAGCTCGGCGTAGGAAACCGGCGTGAGCAGGAGCCGCGATGGCCCCTCCACCGGCGGCGTCTTCTCGCAGGCGCCGAGCAGGCCGAGGAGGGGCAGGACAAGCATCAAAGCCGAGCGCGCGCGCCTGTCGCGGACGCCTCGGCTCGGCTTCGGGCTTGCGGTGGGACGCAAAGGCGGTCGCCCCCCAAAGACGGGTTAGGCCGGAATCACCAGAATCAATTAGGGCTGCGGGTCGCGACCAGGGTCCAGTCCGGGTCGCGGCTGCGGGTGTTGCGGGCGAAGGTCCAGATGTCGGTGATCTTGGTGCCGTGGTTGGGGTCACCCTCGACCACCTCGCCGTCGCTGTCGCGCACCACGTTGACCTGCTCGGAGACGAACTTGATGGTGACGAAAGCGGTGCGGCCCTGGAGCTCGGCTTCGATGATCTGCGCATCGGTGATTCCGACCAGGGTGGTCTCGAGCACCTGGCCGGCGCTCTCCCGCTCCGCGATGGCGCCGGAGAAATCGCCGTAGACGTCGTTGGAGAGCAGCGGCCGCAGCGTCTTGGCGTCGCCCTGGGCAAAGGCGTCGATGACCCACTCGAAGGCGGTCCGGGCACCCTCGACGAACTGGTCCTCGTCGAACGACTTGTCGGCGCGCTTGACCTGGTGCAGGCCGGCGGCGAGCGGGCTCGCGGCGGCGTCCGCATCCGCGGTCGCCTCGGCCGCCTGTTCCGCGGTCTCCTCGGCACCGGCGCCCTTGCTGCGGTCGGGCAGCGAGATCACCTTGTCGTCCTCGTCCTCGGCCGTTTCGCGCGGGCTGAAGGGATCGGCCTTCCGCTTGTCGTGCCCGGTCCGCTTGCCGAGCACGCCGCGCAAGCGCAGCACGAAGAAGGCCGCGATCGCCGCGAACAGGATGATGTTGATTAAACTTGAGCCCTCGTCCATCGATTTGTCCGTGCGTGGGGAGCCTGCCCGCTCCCGGAGCGTTGATAATCAGCGTCCGGGCCTTGGCCTGCCCCGGACACCATAGCGGAAAAGCGACCGCGTGCCTTGTAGAACCACGGCCTTACCCAAAGTAAATAAGGAACCACCGGGGAAAGAGCAAGCATGGCTATCCTCCTTCTGGCCGCTTTCATCGGCGTGCCGCTCGTCGAAATCGCCGTCTTCGTCCAGGTCGGCGGCTGGATCGGCCTCGGGCCGACCCTGGCCCTGGTGGTGCTGACCGCGGTTCTCGGCGCCTGGCAGCTCCGGGCCCAGGGCCTGGCCACGCTGCTGCGGGCCCGGGACCAGATCGACCGCGGCGCGCTGCCGGCCCGGGAGCTGTTCGACGGCGCCTGCCTGCTGGTCGCCGGCGCCCTGCTGCTGACCCCGGGTTTCGTGACCGACGCCGCGGGATTCCTCCTGTTCCTGCCGCCGGTCCGCGATCTCTTGCGCCAGCTTCTGGCGCGCTACGTCCGGGCCGCCATGGAGACCCGCACCTTCGTCGCCGGCGAGGAGGCCGGGGGCGCGGGACGGCCCGGGGGCGCGCCCGGCCCGATCATCGATGGCGAGTTCCGGGACGTAAGCGAGGAGGCCCCGCCCGAGGGTCCGCCCCGGCGAGAACGGCTGCCCGAGTGATCCTGATCCGCCACGGCCAGTCCCATTTCAACGTGGTGTTCAGCGAGACCCGCGTGGATCCGGGCATCGTCGACCCGGGCTTGACCGAGGAGGGCCAGCGCCAAGCCGAGGCCGCCGCCCAGGCCCTGGCCGACCACGACGTCCGCCGCATCCTGGCCAGCCCCTACTCGCGCACCCTGCACACCGCCGAGATCATCGCCGAGCACCTGGACCTTTCGGTCGTCATCGAGCCCTTGGTGCGCGAGCGCTGTTTCTTCATCTGCGACCTGGGTTCGCCGCGCTCCGAGCTCAGCGCGCGCTGGCCCGGCTTCGAGTTCGGCGAGCTGGCCGAGCGCTGGTGGCCGGAGCCGGAGGAATCCGAAGCGGAGCTGCAGGCCCGCTGCGCCGCCTTCCGTTCGGTGATGGCGGCGGCCGAGGATTGGGCCCATGTCGCGGTGGTTTCCCACTGGGGCTTCATCCGGGGCCTGACCGGCCAGGAGGTGACCAACGGCACGTTGCTGCGCTTCGACCCCACCGCCGACTGATCCCCGGGCGCTTGTGGGGCGCCTGTGGGGCGCTTCCGGAGGGGCGGGGCCGCCATTGTACGGCTATTCGATCCATGTTAGCCAAGCCGGCCGCTATTCCAGGAACCCATTATGGATCAGACCCCACCCGAACAGGCCTTGATGATCATGGCCCAGTACATCAAGGATTTCTCCTTCGAGAATCCCAATTCGCCGCATATCTATCAGGCGTTGAGCCAGGGCACGCCCGAGATCAAGGTCGAAGCCGACGTCTTCTCGGCGGTCCTGGACAAGCGGGTCTTCGAGGTCATGTTGTCGCTCCGGATCGACGCCAAGATCGAGGACAAGACCGCCTTCCTGGTCGAACTCGACTACGCCGGTATCGTCCAGTTCGGCGAGTCCGTTCCGGAGGCGGCGCTGGAGCAGCTTTTGTTCAGCGAGGCCCCGCGCTTCCTGTTCCCCTTCGCGCGCAGCATCCTCGCCAAGGTGACCGGCGACGCCGCCTTCCCGCCATTGTTCATCAATCCGATCGACTTCGAGGGCTTCTACCGGACCAACAAGGTGGGCGCCCTGGCCGCCGTGATGGAAAAGGCGAACGCGACGACGGCAGCGGAAACACCCGCGGAAGCCACCACGCCCGAAACCGGATAGCCGCCGTTACTGGCGCCAGACCGGGTCTTTCATGCTGTCGATGAGGGCCTCGTGGGCGGCCGATTCCTCGGCCGTGGGCGCGTGGGGCCGGGCCGGGCGATGGCTCCGCGCCGGGGCGGCGGGCCCGTCCGCGGCCGCGCGGCGCGCGGGGTCCAGGTCGAAACCCGGTTGGCGGCCACCGCAAAGTTCCAGATAGACCTCGGCCAGAAGCTGGCAGTCGAGCAACGCGCCGTGCAGATCGCGTGAGGTGTTGTCGATCTCGAAGCGCCGGCACAGCGCGTCCAGGCTGGCCTGGGCGCCGGGGAAGCGTTGCCGGGCCATGGCGACGGTGTCGATGGCGCGTGCCGGCTCGATGCCGGGCTTGCCGATCCGGTCGAGCTCCGCGTTCAGGAACTTGAGGTCGAACTGGGCGTTGTGGATGACCAGCGGCGCATCGCCGATGAATTCCAGGAATTCGTCCACGACCGCCTCGAACAGCGGTTGGGTGGCCAGGAACTCATCGGTCAGGCCGTGGACCGCACGCGCGCCCTCGGGCATGTCGCGCTCGGGATTGAGGTACTTGCCGAACTGGCGGCCGCTCGGCAGGCGGTGCAGCAGCTCGACGCAGCCGATCTCGACGATGCGGTGGCCGGCGCCCGGGTCCAAGCCGGTGGTCTCGGTATCGAGGACGATCTCACGCATGGGGGCTCCACGTTTTTTTGCGCGCGTGGCGGTACCGCTCGGGTCGCCGGCGCAACAGTGTGACGACGGCGCGTAGCTGCCGCAAGGTTACCGCCTTGCTGAGCCCGGTGTTGACGACGAAGTCCGCGCGCCGGCGTTTCTCGCGATTGGGCATCTGCTTGGCCAGGATGGCCTGAAAGCGCGCCCGGGTCATGCCGCGCCGGGTCATGACCCGGGCGCGCTGCACGAAGGGCGGCGCGGCGACCACGACGACGGCGTCGCACAGCGCCTCGCCGCCGGTCTCGTACAACAACGGAATATCGAGCACCACCAGGGACCGCCCGGCGCGGGCCTGACGGCCGAGGAAGGCGCGGGTGGCCCGGCGCACCGCCGGGTGCAGGATTCCTTCCAGGCGTTTCAACGCCGCCCGGTCCTCGAACACCTGGGCGGCGAGGCGCTCCCGATCCACCGCGCCGTCCACGACGACACCTGGAAAGGCCGCCTCGACCGCGGCGACCGCGGCCCCGCCCGTGGCCAACAGCCGGTGCACCGCGCGGTCGGCATCGTGCAGCGGCAGGCCCATGCGGCGCAGCATGGTCGCCGCCGCCGATTTGCCCATGCCGATGGAGCCGGTCAGGCCGAGCACGAGCATGGCATCACGCCGCGAGCACGAAGGCGCGCAGCTCGGCGGTGACCTCGGGCGCGACGCCGAACCAGGCCTCGAAGCCGGGGCGCGCCTGATGCAGCAGCATGCCGAGCCCGTCGACCACCGGATTGCCGCGCGCCCGCGCATGGGCGAGCAAATCGGTTTCAAGCGGCGCGTAAACGATGTCGGTGACCAGCGCGCCTGTCGGCAAGGGGTCCAGATCGAGTTCGAGCGGTGGCTCCCCGGCCATGCCCAGGCTGGTGGTGTTGACCAGCACGGCCAGATCCCCGAGCGCCGCCCCGCGCCGCTCCCAGGGAACCGCCGTCACCTGGCCGCCCGGCTCTTCCGCCCCCAATTCCTGGGCCAGGGCTTCGGCGCGAGCGGCGGTGCGGTTGGCGAGGCGTAAGTCTGGCGTGCCGGCGTCCAGCAGCGCCACCGCGACCGCGCGCGCCGCCCCGCCCGCGCCCAGGATCAGCGCCGGGCCGGCCGTTGGGTCCCAAGCAGGCGGCTCCCCGGCGGACGCGCCCTGGCGCAGGTTCTCCAGGAATCCGAAGGCGTCGGTGTTGCTGCCCTTGAGGCGGCCGTCCTCGAACACCAGGGTGTTGACCGCGCCGATGCGCGCGGCCAGCGGCGCGACCTCGTCGCAGAGCGCCAGCGCCGTCCGCTTGTGGGGGATGGTGACGTTGACCCCGCGAAACCCCGCCTCGCCGAGGCCGCGCAGTGCGGTCTCGAAATGCTCCGGCGCGACGGCGAGCGGCAGGTAGGCGCCGTCAATGCCGTGATGCTCGAGCCAGAAGCCATGCAGCCGCGGCGACAGGGAGTGGCCGACCGGCCAGCCCACGACACCCGCGAGCCGGGCCCGGCCGCTGAGGATCATGGCGCCGGCACCCCATGCTCGCGCAGGAAGCCGAGCAGCGGCAGCAGCGGCAGTCCGAGGATGGTGAAGTAATCGCCCGACACCTTGGTGAACAACTGGGCGCCCAGGCCCTCGAGCCGATAGGCGCCGACGGTTTCCAGAACCTCGGGCCCGGCGGCCTCGAGATAGGACTCGATGAAGGCCTCGTCCAACGGCCGCATGGTCAGGCGCGGCGCCTCCCGGTGGTGCCAGATTCGAATGCCGTCGCGAACCACGCAGGCCGCGGTTGCCAGGGCATGGGTCTTGCCGCCGAGCGCGCGCAGGTGCTCGGCGGCGCGCGCGAGGTCCGGCGGCTTGTCGAACCAGTGGCCCTCGCATTCCAGAATCTGGTCGCCGCCGATGACCAGCGCGCCGGGCACGCGCCGTGATACCTTGACCGCCTTGAACTCGGCCAGGGTCTCGGCGGCGGCGGCCGCGTCCGCCTGCTCGGCGCGCAGCGAGGTCTTGACCTCGGCCTCGTCGATCCGTGCCGGCTCCGCGCGCAATTGCAGGCCCGCGCGCCGCAGGAGCTCCAGGCGCGAGCGGCTCGCCGAAGCCAGCACGACTTCAGGCGCCTCGATCCTGCCAGTCTCCATCACCGGGCGGGCGGTGCTGTCGGCCATTACCGCAGGGCCGTTATGTGTTCGGCGTAGAGGCTCATGATCGTCGCGGCGGTTTCCTCGATCGCCCGCCGGGTCACATCGATCACTGGCCAGTCGTGCTTCTGATAGAGCCTGCGTGCGAAGGCGACCTCTTCGCGCACGGACACGAGGTCGACATAGTCGGTGTCGTCGTGGCCCTGGGCGATCATGCCCAGGCGGTTGCGCCGCACCTGCACCAGGCGCGCCGGATCCGTGGTCAGGCCGACGATCAGCGCCTGCTCGGATTCGAGCAACGTGTCGGGTAGGGGACAGTTGGGCACCACCGGCACGTTGGCTACCTTGAGGCCGCGATTGGCGAGATAGATGCAGGTCGGCGTCTTCGAGGTGCGCGAAACCCCAACCAGAATCACGTCTGCCTTGTCGATCTCGCCGGGGATCTGGCCGTCGTCGTGAGACAGGGCGAAGTTCATGGCGTCCATGCGCCCGAAATACTCCGCATCCAGCACATGCTGCAATCCGGGTTGGCCCGAGATCTCAACCCCGAAGCAGGCGGCGAGGCGGTGGATCACCGGATCGAGCACCGGAACGCAGGGCACGTCGAGGTCGCGGCAGCCCTCCACCAGCTGATCCCGCAGATTCTCGTTGACCAGCGTGAACAGTACCGGGCCCGGATCTTTCTCGATGCCGGCCAGGGCCTTATCCATCTGACCCTTGGTGCGGATCAGACTCCAGACGTGCTCAATCGGCTCTATGCCTTGGAACTGCACCAAGCAGGCCCGCGCGACCGAGTTGATGGTCTCGCCGGTGGCGTCGGACACCAGATGAAGCTGATGGACCGTCATGAGCGCCTAACTCCCATGCCTCTCTGCCATCGGACCTGTTATCACGTTGCGCCGTCCTGGTGATAGCTTCCGGACAGCGGGGATAACCCCTGTCGTGACGGCACAAGCCGTCAAACCATCCCCACAAGCCCGAAACCGTTGCCGTTTCCGTCCACGTTCCGGCACATAAATCCACAGCCGTTATAACCAGCCGCAAACGAGCACCGCCGGTTATGTTATACCTGTTATCCTCCGGTTTCGTTCCACGTGCAAGACGAGGCCTAGCCGCCCCTTTCCTACCCCTATCGGGAGCTTTCCCACAGATTCGCCATCACCTTGACTCGGATAGTTTGGAACCTCTGGACAATCGTGGCACAAGCCAACAATCCACGCTCCCAACCTCCAACAACAACAACTTCAAGATTCCTTTTAAGAATCTAATTGTTATAACAGTGCCGTAATTCACCTCCGCGCTTCGCAAACATCCGCTGGTAAACAGTCCCGTGACACCGACCGATAAGAAACTGATCCAGACCCTGAAGGGCGAGACCCTGACACCGCCGCCGATCTGGCTGATGCGGCAGGCTGGCCGCTATCTGCCGGAATACCGGGCGACGCGAGCCCAGGCCAAGGACTTCCTCGACCTCTGCTTTACCCCGGAGCTGGCGGTCGAGGTTAGCCTGCAGCCGATCCGGCGCTATGGCTTCGACGCGGCGATCCTGTTCTCCGATATCCTGGTATTGCCTCATGCGCTCGGCCAGCGGGTCTGGTTCGAGGAGGGCGCGGGTCCGCGCCTGGAGCCGCTGCGCGATGCTGGTGACATCGCGCGCCTGAGCCCAGGCGGGCTGCACGACAAGCTGGCGCCGGTCTATGAGACCCTGCGCGGCCTGGGCCGGGAACTACCGCAAGAGACCACGTTGATCGGCTTCGCCGGCGCGCCCTGGACCGTCGCCAGCTACATGATCGAGGGTCAAACCAGCCGCGACTTCGCCACCGCCAAGACCTGGGCTTACCGAGCGCCGGAGGAATTCGCCCAACTGATTGATATTCTGGTGGCGAGCACCAGCGACTATCTGATCGCCCAGGTCGAGGCCGGCGCCGAGGTGCTGCAGCTGTTCGACTCCTGGGCCGGGGTCTGGCCGGAGGCGGCGTTGCGCCGCTGGTGTTTGGAGCCGGCCGCCGAGATCGTCCGCCGGGTCAAGGCGGCCCACCCGGAGGTGCCGGTGATCCTGTTCCCCCGTGGCGCGGGACTGCTCTACGAAGCCTTCGCGGCCGAGGCCGGCGCCGAGGGACTGAGCCTGGATACCACCGTGCCGCTGGCTTGGGCGCGCAAGTGGCTGCAAAGCCGGGTCGTGGTGCAAGGTAATCTCGATCCGCTGCTGCTGGTCACCGGCGGCGCGGCGCTGGAGGCGGGAGTTTCGAAAATCCTGGAGACCCTTGGAACGGGGCCGTTGATCTTCAACCTGGGTCATGGGATCACACCCCAGGCGCTGCCCGAACATGTCGAGCAACTGGTCGCCCAGGTGCGTGGCTGGCAACCCGGGGCCTGACCGGCCGCGGGGGTTTCATTCAATTGGCCGCGACGGCGGCGGGCGAGACGGATGCGCAAGACCGCGATCGTTCTGTTCAATCTTGGCGGACCCGACCGGCCCGAGGCGGTGCGGCCGTTCCTGTTCAACCTGTTCAACGACCCCGCCATCATCGATGCGCCGGGACCGCTGCGATGGCTGCTGGCCCAGACGATCTCGCGCCGCCGGGCGCCGATCGCACGCAAAATCTACCAGCAGCTGGGCGGCGGCTCGCCGCTGCTGGGCAATACCAGAGTCCAGGCGGCGGCGCTGGAGGCGGCCCTGAACGCGGGCGGGGATAGCGAATTCAAGGTATTCATCGCCATGCGTTATTGGCATCCGATGAGCGACGAGACCGCCCGGGCGGTCCTGGCCTATGGCCCGGACCAGGTGGTGCTGCTGCCGCTGTATCCCCAGTTCTCCACCACCACCACCGGCTCCTCGGTCGCGGACTGGGCGCGCGCGGCGGCCAAGGCGGGCCTGACCGCGCCGACCCGATCGCTCTGCTGCTATCCGACCCAGCCCGGGTTCGTGGCCGAGGTCGCGGGGTTGCTGCGCGCGGCGCTGGCGCAAGCGCGGGCTGAAGCGGGGGCAGAGGCGGGGGCAGGGACAGAGGATGGCCCGCGGGTGCTGTTCTCGGCCCATGGCCTGCCCAAGAAGTTCATCGACCGCGGCGACCCCTATCAGTGGCAGATCGAGCAGACCGCGGCGGCGGTGGCCCAGGCGGTGGCCCAGGCGGTGGATGGGACGGGGATTGGGGTGCTGGGCGAAACGGTGCTCGACTGGCGGGTCTGCTATCAGAGCCGGGTCGGGCCGCTCGAGTGGATCGGCCCCTCGACCGAGGCGGAGATCGCCCGCGCCGGGGCGGAAGGACGGTCGCTGATCGTGGTGCCGATCGCCTTCGTCTCGGAGCACTCCGAGACCCTGGTCGAGCTCGACATCGAGTACCGGCGCCTGGCGGAAGCGAAGGGGGTGCCGAGGTATACCCGGGTCGCCACGGTGGACACCGGCGCGGCCTTCATCGAGGGTCTGGCCGAGCTGGTGCGCGCGGCGCTCGCGGGCGGGCGCGCCTGTTGCTCCCAGGACGGCGGGCGGCTATGTCCGGGGGCTTGGGGCGGCTGTCCGCAAACGGCCGGCTGATACCGAGGGCCGGCGCGGGCCAAGGAGAGAGTTTATGATCGGGTTCCTGGGCGAGGCCTATCTCTGGGTCAAGGCGCTGCACATCATTGCGGTGATCGCCTGGATGGCCGGCATGCTCTACCTGCCGCGGCTGTTCATCTACCACTGCGCCGCCGAGCCCGGTTCGGTCCAGTCCGAGACCTTCAAGGTCATGGAGCGGCGCCTGCTGCGGGCGATCATCAACCCGGCGATGGCGCTGGCCTGGGTCCTGGGTCTGGCCCTGGCCGCCCATCTGGATGCTTGGGGCGCGCCCTGGATGCAGGCCAAGTTCGCCGCCGCGATCGCGCTCTCCACCATCCATGGTTTTTTTGGACACTGGCGCCGGTACTTCGAGCACGACGACAACCGCCATTCGGCGCGCTTCTACCGCTACCTGAACGAGGTCCCGACCGTGCTCATGATCGCCATCGTGCTCTTGGTGGTGCTCAAACCGTTCTGAGCGGCCGGGGCCGGGGCCGGCGCCGCATCCCAAGCCTCCTGCTTGACAGGCAAACCCGGTTCGGCTATCGACAGGCTGGTTCTTCAGGCGCTTGCCATCCGGCCGCGCGCTTCCCAAGTAACAATTCGGTAACCAAACCCTCCCTAGACTGCGCGTCACCCTTCCTGTTTTTCGTGCCGGCCTCTCGCGTCGGCACCCGTTCGCGGCCCGTTCCCAAGGGCGCGACCACCCCTCCACCCCTCCCCGCGCGTCCCGCGCAAGCTATCAGGCGTCAAGCCAATGAACCTCCAAGAACTCAAAACCAAGACCCCGGCGGACCTCCTGGTCTTCGCCGAGGACCTCGAGATCGAGAACGCGAGCACCCTGCGCAAACAGGACATGATGTTCGCGATCCTCAAGCAGATGGCGGAGAACGACGTCCCGATCAGTGGATCCGGGGTGCTCGAGATCCTCCAGGACGGCTTCGGCTTCCTGCGATCGCCGGAATCCAACTACCTGGCGGGCCCGGCGGACATCTACGTCAGCCCGAGCCAGGTCCGCCGCTTCGGTCTGCGCACCGGGGACACGGTCGACGGCCAGATACGTGCGCCCAAGGAGGGCGAGCGCTACTTCGCGATGATCAAGGTCACCAGCATCAACTTCGATCCGCCGGAGAATTCGCGCCATCGGATCAACTTCGACAACCTGACGCCGCTCTATCCGGATGAGAAGCTCAACCTGGAGATGCCCGACCCGACCGGCAAGGACATGACCACCCGGGTCATCGACCTGGTCTCGCCGCTCGGCAAGGGCCAGCGCGCGCTGATCGTCTCGCCGCCGCGCGCCGGCAAGACCATGATTCTGCAGAACATCGCCCACGCGATCGCCGCCAACCACCCCGAGGTCTACCTGATCGTGCTGCTGATCGACGAGCGGCCGGAGGAGGTCACGGACATGGATCGCTCGGTCAAGGGCGAGGTGGTCAGCTCGACCTTCGACGAACCGGCTACGCGCCACGTCCAGGTCGCCGAAATGGTGATCGAGAAGGCCAAGCGCCTGGCCGAACACAAGAAAGACGTGGTGATCCTGCTCGATTCCATCACCCGCCTGGCGCGCGCCTACAACACCGTGGTGCCGAGCTCGGGCAAGGTGCTGACCGGCGGCGTTGACGCCAACGCCCTGCAGCGGCCCAAGCGCTTCTTCGGCGCGGCCCGCAACATCGAGGAGGGCGGCAGCATCACCATCATCTCGACCGCGTTGATCGACACCGGCAGCCGCATGGACGAGGTGATCTTCGAAGAGTTCAAGGGCACCGGCAACTCCGAGATCGTGCTCGACCGCAAGATCGCCGACAAGCGCACCTGGCCGGCGCTCGACATCGGCAAGTCGGGCACCCGCAAGGAGGAGCTGCTGGTCGACAAGGGCACGCTCGCCAAGATGTGGGTGCTGCGCCGCATCCTCATGCCCATGGGCCCGACCGACGCCATCGAGTTCCTGATCGACAAGCTCAAGACAACCAAGACCAACGCCGACTTCTTCGACTCGATGAACCAGTAGCGCGGGCGCGCAAGAATCTTTTTATATCAGCGAGCTAGCAACGTACGCGTACGCTCGGTTTACGGCAACAACACCGTACTCCCCGTGGTCTTGCGGGCTTCTAGGTCGCGGTGGGCCTGGGCGGTTTCGGCGAGCGGATAGGTCTGGTTGATCTCGATCTTGACCGCGCCCGAGAGCACCACCTCGAACAGCTCCGCCGCCATCGCCTCCAGGTCCGCGCGCTTGGCCGAATAGGTCATCAGCGTCGGCCGGGTGATGAACAGAGAACCGAGCGGAGCCAGGCGGCCGAGCTCGAAGGCCGGTACCGGGCCCGAGGCGTTGCCGAAGGTGACCATCAGGCCGAGCGGGGCGATGCATTGCAGCGAGCCCTCGAAGGTGTCCTTGCCGACCCCATCGTAGACGACCGGAACGCCCTCGCCGCCGGTCAGCTCCTTGACCCGCTCGACGAAGTCCTCCTCGCGGTAGTTGATGGTGTGGGTGCAGCCGTGGGCCTTGGCGAATTCGGCCTTCTCGGCCGAGCCGACGGTGCCGATCACGGTCGACCCCAGATGCTTGAGCCACTGGCAGGCGATCAGGCCGATGCCGCCGGCGGCGGCGTGGAACAGCACGGTCTCGCCGGCCTGGACCCGGTGGGTTTGCCGGATCAGGTACTGCACGGTCAGGCCCTGGAGCATCATCGCCGCGGCCTGCTGGTCGCCGATGCCGTCGGGCAGTTTGATCATGCGATCGGCCGGGGCCAACCGGGCCTCGGCGTAGGAGCCCAGCGGCGCCGGGTAGGCGACCCGGTCGCCGACCGCCAGGTCGCTGACGCCCTCGCCCAGCTCCTCGACCACCCCGGCGCCCTCCATGCCGAGGGTGAGCGGCAATTGCAGCGGATAGAGGCCGCTGCGCTGGTAGGTATCGATGTAGTTGAGACCGATGGCGCTGTGTTTGACGCGCACCTGACCGGGCCCCGGCGCGCCGACCTCGACGTCCTCCCAGCGCAGGACTTCGGGGCCGCCGTGTTCGTGGATGCGGATGGCTTTGGTCATCGGGACAGGTTTCCTTTCAGGTGTTCGAGGCTGCGGCGATTGGCGAGTTCCGCCGCCGCCGCGTCGTAGTGGTCGCCGCCGGGTCGGGCGAAGGCGTGGTCCTGGCCTTCGTAGAGGTGCAGCGTCACGTTGGGGTTGCCGGATAGCCCGGCCTGGATCTTCTGCTGGGCCTCGGCGGGCACGAACGGGTCCTTGGAGGCCAGGTGCAACAGCAGCGGCGTGGCGATGTTGCCGGCCTCGTCCAGGAGCTCGTCGAGCCCGACGCCGTAGTAGGCGACGTTGCAGTCCGCATCCGAGCGGGTCGCCATCAGGTAGGCGAGCTTGCCGCCCAGGCAGTAGCCGACCGAGCCGACCTTGCCGTTGCAGGCCTCATGACCGCGCAGCTGGGCGAGGGTCGCCTTCAGGTCCTCGATGCCTTTGTCGGCGTCGAACAGGCCGAACAGCTCGAAGGCGCGGCCCCACTCGGCCTCGGTCTTGTCGGTCAACTGGATGCCGGGCTCGATGCGCCAGAAGATATCCGGACAGCAGGCGGCGAAGCCCTCGCCGGCCAGCCAGTCGCAGACGTCGCGCATGACCTGGTTGACCCCGAAAATCTCCTGGGCGACCACGATACCGGGCGCCGGCGTACGGGCCGGGATGGCCAGATAGGCGCCGAAGCCGCCGTCCGGCCCTTGGATGGTGATGTCGGGCACGTCTCCCCCCGTCGATGTTTCTTGGTCTCTCGCCGCGTGCGGCGGCATTGGCGCGCAGCTTATCGCGCCCGCGCCCGCCTTGTCACGGGGGCGTCGCCACACAAGACCATGGCAATTTTCGGGGTTTGATGGATAATCCGGTCGGCGTCCGGGATCCGCGAGTGGGAGCACGGCACAGGATGGAGCGAAGGCTGACCGCGATTCTCGCGGCCGACGTGGCCGGCTACAGCCGCCTCATGGAGGCGGACGAGACGGCGACCCTGACTTCGCTCAAGGCCCACCATGCCGAGCTCATCGACCCGGAGATTGCCGGGCACAACGGCCGCATCGTCAAACTGATGGGCGACGGCATTTTGGCCGAGTTCGCCAGCGTGGTAGACGCGGTGAATTGCGCGGTCGGGCTACAGCGCGGCATGGCCGCACGCAACGCCGGGGTCCCGCAAGACCGGCGTATCGTGTTTCGCATCGGCATCAACCTGGGCGACGTGATCGTCGACGGCGACGACATCTTCGGTGACGGCGTCAACCTGGCCGCGCGCCTGGAAGGCCTCGCCGAGCCGGGCGGGATCTGCCTGTCCGCGACCGTGCACGATCACATCGCCGGCAAGGTCGCGCTGGACTTCGAGGACGCGGGCGAGCACCGGGTCAAGAACCTGACCCGGCCGGTGCACGTCTGGCGCTGGCGCGACCGGGACGCCGGACCGGAAACCCCCGCTTCCGGCCCCGCTTATGGCGAGGTCTCGCGCCCGGCGCTGGCGCTGCCGAGCAAGCCTTCGATCGCGGTCTTGCCGTTCGACAACCTGTCCGGCGACCCGGAGCAGGCGTACTTCGCGGACGGCATCGCCGAGGACATCATCACCGCGCTGTCGCGGATCCGCTGGTTCTTCGTCATCGCCCGCAACTCGAGCTTCGCCTACAAGGGCAGGTCGGTCGATATCCGCCAGATTTCCCGGGAGCTCGGCGTCCGCTATCTGCTCGAAGGCAGCGTGCGGAAGGCCGGCACTCGGGTCCGGCTGAGCGCGCAGCTCATCGACGGCGCGACCGGCAACCATATCTGGGCCGAACGCTTCGACCGTCAGTTGGTCGATATCTTCGACCTTCAGGACGAGTTGACGCAGACCATCGCGGGTGCGATCGAGCCGGCGCTGAGCCACGCGGAGCGGCAGCGCGCGAAGGCGAAGCGGGCCGAGAGCCTGGATGCCTGGGACGTCTATCAGCGGGGCATGGCGCATCTGCACCGCCGGAGCGAGGCGGACCTGACCGAAGCCGCGCATTTGTTCGACCGCGCGATCGAGGCCGATCCCGGACTGGTGTCGGCCTACGCCGCCGCCTCGGAGTGCTGCTTCTTTCGGATCGTCGGCGGTTTTGCCGAGGGGTCCGGGGCGCAGCGGCAGGCGGGCCTCGCGCTGGCCCGCAAGGCGGTCGAGCTCGACCGGCAGGACGCCGGTGCCCGCTATGCGCTGGGCCGCATCTACACGGTCCGGCGCGAGCACGAGCTGGCGATTCCGGAACTGACGCGGGCGATCGAATTCAACCCGAGCTACGCCTGGGCCCACTTCGCGCTGGGGATGGCCTACGCCACCTCGGGGCGCCCGGAAGACGGCATCGCGCCGATCGAGGCAGCCATGCGGCTCAGCCCCCACGATCCCTATCTGGGGCAGTTCATGGTCCATCTGGGCTCGGCGTATCTGTTCATGGGGCAGCCCGAGCGGGCCCGCGAATGGGCCGAGCGCGCCCTGGGCGAGCCCAACATACAATGGTCCCGCTACGCTCTCCTGATTTCCGCGCTCGGCTATCTCGGCCGGCAGGACGCGGCGCGGCGCGCGATCTCCGATCTTCTGGAGCTGCGGCCGGAGATCACCGTCGGCGCGGTCGGGGCCTGGTGGCCGATCAGCGACGGCCGCTCCCGCGATTGCCTGCTCGACGGCTTGCGCCGGGCGGGGCTGCGGGAATAGGGGGCTTCACGGATGTTCTCAGGCGCCGCCGAAGAGGCCGGGTTCGCGCGCCCGCACGCCTTCGAGCTCCAGCAGCGCGATCTTGGTTTCGACCCCGGCGCCGCCGGAGAAGCCACCCGGCGCGCCGCCCGTGGCCAGCACCCGGTGGCAGGGAATGATGATCGGGATCGGGTTGGCGCCGCAGGCGCCGCCGACGGCGCGCGCCACGCTGCCGACTTCGCGCGCGAGCGCGCCGTAGCTTGCGGTCGCGCCGAAGGGGATGCGCGCCATTTCGATCCAGACCCGGCGCTGAAACGGGGTGCCGGCTGGGTTGAGCGGGACATCGAAGTCCCGGCGCCCACCGGCGAAATATTGATCGAGTTGCGCGGCGGCGCGGGCGAGCAACGGGGTCTCGCCGGGCTGCGCGCCCGGATCACCGGTCTGGTGGTCGGTCCAGGAGACGCGCACCACGGCGCCGCCCGCCTCGGTGATCGACAGGCGGCCGACCGGGCTCTCGATGGTTTTCGTGATCGCGGCCGGCTCGATCATGAACCGATCTTATCACCAATCATCCCGCCAACGCGCGTCCCAGTTCGGCCGGGTCCGTGAGCGGCAGCGAACAGGTCGGGCCGCGGCAGACGTAAGCGGTGGCCCGGCCGTCGACCGGGCCCTTGGCGGCCGCCGGGTGGGAGGCGTCCATCTCGGCGCCGGGCTCGCAGAGCTGGAGCACCCGGTCGGGCAGGCAGATCCGGTGGATCGCACCGAGCAGGCCTTCGGTGCCGGCGTCCGCGCGCGGCCCGAAAACCACGATCTGGACCGCGCGGTGCAGCAGCTCGTTGCTGTTCAGCAGGGTCGCGAGCGCCGAGAAGCTGCGCTGGAACTCGCCGGAGAAGGCGGCGATCGTGGCCTCGGCGCGCTCCCGCTGGGCGTCCTTGCCGGTCAAATAGTAGAGCCTGGCGTGGACGCCGGCCATGGTGCCGTTGCCCGAAGGCGCCGCGCTATCGTGGGCGGTCTTGAGGCGCACGATCAAGCCTTGGGTGTCGTCGGCGCTCAGGAAATAGCCGCCGGCCTCCGGGTCCCAGTAGTGGCGGTCCAGCACCTGCGTCCAGGCCTCGGCCTGATCCAGGTAGCCGCGGGTTGCCGTTGCCTCGGCCAGCGCGAGCGCGGCCTCGCACATCTGCGCGTAGTCGTCGAGCGTCGCCGGGTGGGCGGGGCGGCCGTGGCGCCAGGAATGCTTGAGGCGGCCGCCCTCGGTCATGTTCTCGACCACGAAGGCGAAGGCGGTCTCGGCGGCGGTCAGCCAGGCGGGCTCGTCGAACACCGGCGCGGCGCGGGCCAGGGCCGCGATCATCAGCCCGTTCCAATCGGCCAGCACCTTGTCGTCCCAACCGGGGCGCACCCGCGTCGCCCGGGCGGCGAGCAGGCGGTCGCGCGCGGCCGCGAGCTTCGCTTCCGTGGCGGCGTCCTTGAGCGCCGGGTCCCGGGAGCGGTTGAGGATGGTCTTGCCTTCCCAGTTGCCGGCCGGAGTGACATCGTAGGCCTGCTTGAACAGCACCGCGTCGTCGCCGAGCAGGGCGTCGATCTCGGCCGTGGTCCAGACGTAGAACTTGCCCTCTTCGCCCTCGCTGTCGGCGTCCAGCGTGCTCGCGAAGGCGCCGCTCGCTGTGGCGCCGCTGCCGTCGCTGTCGGCGATCATTTCGCGAAGGACCCAGGCGACGGTCTCGCGCGCGCGCGCCGCGTAGAGCGGGTCGCCCCCGTCCTGCCAGGCCCAGGTCAGCAGGTCGAGCATCTGCGCGTTGTCGTAGAGCATCTTTTCGAAGTGCGGCACCAGCCAGCGGTCGTCGACCGAATAGCGCGCGAAACCGCCGCCCAGGTGGTCGTAGATGCCGCCCTGGCACATCTTGGTCAGGGTCAGCTCGACCGCCTCGCGATGGCGCGCCTCGCCGCCGCGTTTCCAGGCCCGCCACAACAGCTTGAGGATGGCCGGCTGCGGAAACTTCGGCGCCCGGCCGAGGCCGCCCTCCACCGGGTCGATCTCCTGCACCAGGCGGGCGGCGGCCTGATCGGCGGCCTCGGGCGGGATCGCGCCGCCGCCGGTGTTGCGCGACAGGCTGGCGAGGGCGGAGGTGAGCGCGGCGACGTTCTTGGCGACGCCGTCGGGGTCTTCGGCGTAGACCTGGGCGAGGCGCGCCAGCACCTGGGGAAAGCCGGGGCGGCCGAAGCGCGGCTCGGGCGGGAAATAGGTGCCGCCCCAGAACGGCTCGCCGTCCGGGGTCAGAAACACGGTCAGCGGCCAGCCGCCCTGTTCGCCGAGCAGCGCCACCGCCTGCTGGTAGATGCTGTCCACGTCGGGCCGTTCCTCGCGGTCGACCTTGATGCTGACGAAGTCCTGGTTCATCTGCGCGGCGATCGCCGGGTTCTCGAACGACTCGTGCGCCATTACGTGGCACCAGTGGCAGGCCGCGTAACCGACCGAGAGCAGCACCGGCTTGTCGGCGCGCCGGGCGATCTCGAAGGCCTCCGGCCCCCAGGCCTGCCAGGCGACCGGATTGTCCCGATGCTGCAGCAGATAGGGGCTGGTTTCCTCGCCCAGGCGGTTGGTCGGGCCGTTGGTCGGGCCGTTGGTCGGGCCGCTGGTCGGGCCGTTGGCCGGGCGGTTGGTCGGGCGGTTGGTCGGGGGCGCGCTGTGGTCGGACATGGTTCCGGCTTCGGCTGGCGGCCCTGTTTTAGGTTTTCGGGGCCCTGTTTCGGGCTTATATGGAACGGGAGCCCGGCACGACACAACCACAATGAAATTGGGGAGTCCTGGCCATGAAGATCACCATCGAGGTCGATTGCAGCCCGGAGGAGGCGCGCGCGTTTCTCGGCCTGCCGGACGTGGCCCCGATGCAGGCGGCGGCGATGGAGGAGCTGAGCCAGCGCCTGCGCGCCGGCCTCGAGGCGATGGACCCGGAGGCCCTGATGAAGACCTGGATGCCGCTCGGCGTGGCGGGCCTGGAGCAGGCCCAGAAGATGTTCTGGTCGCAGATGAGCGAGGCGGCGGGCGCCGCCAAGGGAGGGGGTAAAACGTGAACGAAATCGACACCGAGGACCCGATCTCGCGAGCCGAGGACCCGATCTCGCGAGCCGAGGACCGGGCCCCCTACTATCGGACCCATGTGTTCTGCTGCACCAACCAGCGCCCGGCCGGGCATCCGCGCGGCTGCTGTCTGGACAAGGGCGCGCTCAAATTGCGCAACTACATGAAGGCGCGCGCCAAGGAGCTGGATCTTGCCGGCGTGCGGATCAATACCTCCGGCTGTCTCGACCGCTGCGAATTGGGACCGACCATGGTGATCTACCCCGAGGGGGTCTGGTACCGCTGTCCGACCATCGAGGACGTGGAGGAGGTGCTCCAGGTCCACGTGATCGGCGGCGGCCGGGTGGCGCGCCTGATGCTGCGGCCGGAGGACGATCCAGAGGACGATCCAGAGGACGATCCAGAGGACGTACCGCCGGCGGCCGGTTGAGCGGGCCTGGGCGATAGCGTTCCAAGGATCGAGCGAGAGGGAGACGACTGGCGGCATGGCGCCGGAGGACACCATCTTCGCGCTGTCGAGCGCGCCGGGGCGCGCCGGGATCGCGGTGCTGCGGGTTTCGGGCCCCGGCGCCGGGCCGGCGCTCGCCGCGCTCGCCGGCTCGTGCCCGCCGGCCCGTCACGCGCGC